>NZ_CP009555.1:1907093-2224941 GCF_000959365.1 Burkholderia oklahomensis C6786 | reverse complement strand
CGCAAGTCCCAGCGCATGAGTGAAAGCCGCGCTGCCGTCCGCCATCATGCGCACCTTGCCCGCGGTGTGCAGATCGCGTCCCCAAGCGCCCATCACGAATGCGTCGTTGACGGCAACGCACCAGATCTCGTCGATGCCCGCCGAGCGCAACTGCTCGGCATGCGCGACGTAGCCCGGCACATGCTGCGCCGAACAGGTCGGCGTGAACGCGCCCGGCAATCCGAAGATCACCACGCGCCTACCCGCCGTCTGCTCGCGCACGCCGAAGGCGTTCGGCCCCAGCGTGCAGCCCGCGCGCGCATCGTCGAGATACTCGAAGAGCTCCGCGTCGGGCAGCGTGTCGCCCACTTGAATCATGCCTGGTCCTTCAAAGCGATACGGTCGTTCGCAACAGACGACACGGCCCGCCCCAGCCTCGCGCGAGCGAAGAGGGCAAATTGCCCGGCCCGGCGTCGCGAGCGACGCGGCCTGTCGTCAGCCGTTTCATCCGTCACGTCGGCTCGTGCCGCGCGCTGTGTTGCGCGGCGCGAAGCCTCGCGCGTCAGTCGGCCTGCTTGCGCAGGAATGCCGGGATGTCGTACGTGTCGACACCCTTCTCCTGCAGCGCCTGCACGTGCGACGCAGCCGTCTCGCGCGAATTGCGCCACACGGCCGGCGTGTCGAACGCGCCGTAATCGCCGGTGTTCACGTGATGCGAAGACGCGTAGCCGTGCGACGCCGCGCCGACCGGCTGGTTGTCCGTGCCGGTGCGCAGGAGCGTCATCGGCGCGGACTGCTGCTTCTTCGCCGCGCGGCCCAGGCCCGTCGCGACGACCGTCACGCGCAGCGCGTCGCCCATCGCGTCGTCGTACACCGCACCGAAGATCACGGTTGCGTCGTCGGCCGCGTAGCTCTTGATCGTGTTCATCACTTCGCGCGTTTCCGACAGACGCAGCGACCGGCTCGACGTGATGTTGACGAGCACGCCGCGCGCGCCCGACAGATCGACGCCTTCGAGCAGCGGGCTCGCGACCGCCTGCTCGGCCGCAAGACGCGCGCGATCGACGCCGGCGACCGTCGCCGTGCCCATCATCGCCTTGCCCTGCTCGCCCATCACCGTCTTCACGTCTTCGAAGTCGACGTTCACGAGGCCGTCGACGTTGATGATCTCGGCAATGCCCGCGACTGCGTTGTTGAGCACGTCGTCAGCGCACTGGAAGCACTTGTCCATCTCGGCGTCGTCGCCCATCACCTCGAACAGCTTGTCGTTCAGGACGACGATCAGCGAATCGACGTGATCCTCCAGTTGCTGCGAACCGGCTTCCGCGACGCGCATCCGCTTGCCGCCTTCGAACTCGAACGGCTTGCTGACGACGCCGACGGTCAGAATGCCCATCTCCTTCGCGATCTGCGCGACGACCGGAGCCGCGCCCGTGCCGGTGCCGCCGCCCATGCCGGCCGTGATGAACACCATATGCGCGCCGCGCAGCGCGTCGGCGATGCGCTCGCGCGCTTCTTCGGCCGCCGCACGGCCCATCTCCGGCTTCGCGCCGGCGCCGAGGCCGGTGTTGCCGAGCTGGATCACGGACGACGCACGCGAACGCGACAGCGCCTGCGCGTCGGTGTTCATCACGATGAAATCGACGCCCTGCACGCCTTTGTTGATCATGTGCTGCACCGCGTTGCCACCTGCGCCGCCAACGCCGATCACCTTGATGATCGTGCCGTTGGTCTCGGTTTCCAGCATTTCGAATTCCATTGTTGCCTCCGTCAAGAAAAGAACCGCTATTCGGCCGTTATTCGGCGGAAGATCGGGCAACCTTCCGTCGCGCGCCGGCCGCCGGCACCGGCGCGAATTTCGAAATCACTCCAAGAAAACGCTGGGCCGCCCCAGGTTTTCTCGCCCTCTTCGGGTGACCTGGCGTACAGCGCCAGGTCTGGGGACACTTAAAAGTTGCTCAGGAACCACTCCTTCATCCGCGAGAAGATCTGTCCCGCGGAACCGGATTGCACGGCGACCTTGCGACCGCGCATCCGTTGAGCGCTGCCTTCGACGAGCAGGCCCATCGCCGTCGAATAGCGCGGATTGCGCACGACGTCGGCAAGCCCACCCGCGTATTCCGGCGCGCCGATGCGCACCGGCTTCAGGAATATGTCTTCGCCCAACTCGACCATGCCGGGCATCATCGCAGCACCGCCCGTCAGCACGACACCCGAACTGAGTAACTCTTCGTAACCCGACTCGCGCACGACCTGCTGCACGAGCGAGAACAGCTCTTCGACGCGCGGCTCGATGACGGCCGCGAGCGCCTGCCGCGACAGCGTGCGCGGACCGCGTTCGCCGAGGCCCGGCACTTCGACCATCTCGTCCGGATCGGCGAGCGCCTGCTTCGCGATCCCGTAGCCGACCTTGATGTCTTCCGCGTCGGGCGTCGGCGTGCGCAGCGCCATCGCGATGTCGCTCGTGATCTGGTCGCCCGCGATCGGAATCACCGCCGTGTGGCGGATCGCGCCTTCCGCGAAGATCGCGATGTCGGTCGTGCCGCCGCCGATGTCGACGAGCACGACGCCGAGATCCTTCTCGTCTTCCGTCAGCACCGCGAGCGACGACGCGAGCGGCTGCAGGATCAGGTCGTTCACTTCGAGCCCGCAGCGGCGCACGCACTTGACGATGTTCTGCGCGGCGCTCACCGCGCCCGTCACGATGTGCACCTTCACCTCGAGGCGGATGCCGCTCATGCCGATCGGCTCGCGCACGTCTTCCTGGCCGTCGATGATGAATTCCTGCGTGAGGATGTGCAGCACCTGCTGGTCCGTCGGGATGTTGATCGCCTTCGCGGTTTCGATCACGCGCGCGACGTCCGTCTGCGTGACCTCCTTCTCCTTGATCGCGACCATCCCGCTCGAGTTGAAGCTGCGGATGTGGCTGCCTGCGATGCCGGTGAAGACGTTGGTGATCTTGCAGTCGGCCATCAGCTCGGCTTCCTCGAGCGCGCGCTGAATCGATTGCACGGTGGCCTCGATGTTCACCACCACGCCTTTCTTCAGCCCCTTCGACTCGCTCTGGCCGAGGCCGATGACCTCATAGTGGCCCTCGCCCTTCAGCTCGGCGACGACGGCCACCACCTTCGACGTGCCGATGTCGAGGGCAACCAGCAGATCCTTGTAGTCTTTGCTCATAGAGTGCTCTTGCGTGTGATGTCGTGTTACTTCTTGCCCTTGTCGGTATCGCTCAGGAACCGCATGCCCGCCGCGCGGATCGCGAATCCGTTCGGATAGCGCAGATCCGCGTACTCGATGTCGCTGCCCCAGCGCTGCGTGACGGACGGCCACGCGGCGACGAGGCGCTGGATCCGATCGGGCAGCGAATCGCTGTTGCGCTCCCGGCCGAGCTCGACCTGCATGCCGTTCGAAAGCTTCACCGTCCACGCGTAGCGCGGCGACAGCGTCACTTCCTCCGGCGTCGCGTGAATCGGCGCAAACCATTTCGCGAAGTCGCGATAGCGCGCGACGACTTCCTTCGCGCTGCCCTCGGGCCCGTCGAACACGGGCAGCTCTTCGTCGAGCTCGCCCTGGTTCGCGGTGAAGAGCTCGCCGTCGACGCTCACGAGCTGGTCGTTGCCCCATGTCCCGAGCGGCTTGTACTCCTCGAGCGTGACGGCGAGCGCGTTCGGCCACACCCGGCGCACGCTCGCGTGGCGCACCCACGGCATCTGCTCGAACGCGACCCGCGCGAGGTCGAGATCGACGGTGAAGAAGTTGCCCTTCAGCCGCCCGACGACGCCTGCGCGCACGGTCGGCGCGTTGATGTGCTCGGTGTCGCCGTCGATCCGGATCTCGCGCAGCGCGAATGCCGGGCGCTGGATCAGCCAGTAGCAGCCGGCCGCCGCCAACACGAGCAGCAGCAGCGCGTACAACGCGCTGGCGGCAAGGTTGAGTTGGCGAACGTTATTCCACATGGTTCAAATCCGGTCCTGCATCAGTCGAGCGTAAGCGACAGCACTTTCACCACCAGCTCCGAATAGCTGATGCCGACCGCGCGCGCCGCCTTCGGCGGCAGCGAGTGGTCGGTCATCCCCGGCGCGGTGTTCACTTCGAGGAAATATGCGTTGCCGGCGGCGTCGAGCATGAAATCCGCGCGGCCCCAATCCGTGCAGCCGAGCACGTCGAACGCGCGGCGCGCGATGCGCTTCAGCGCCGCTTCCTTCGCGGCGTCGAGGCCGCACGGAATCAGGTATTGCGTGTCGTCTGCGATGTACTTCGCGTGATAGTCGTAGAACTCGCCGGCGGGCACGATCTTGATGAGCGGCAGATCGAGATCCGCGGCGATGCACGCGGTGTACTCGCCGCCGCCTTCGATGCTCTTCTCGACGATCACGATCTTGTCGTGCTTCGCCGCTTCTTCCAGTGCGGCGGGCAACGCATCGGCGCTTTTCACCTTCAGCACCGCGACGCTCGAGCCCTCGCTCGCCGGCTTCACGAAGAGCGGCACGCCGAGCTTCGCGACGATGTCCTTCGCGCGCGCCGCGTAGTCGTCGCCGCGCATCACCGTCTCGAACGGCGGCGTCGGGATGCCCGTCTGCTGCCAGACGAGCTTCGTGCGGAACTTGTCGAGCCCGAGCGCCGAGCCGAGCACGCCGCTGCCCGTGTAGCGGATGCCGTAGAAATCGAGCGCGCCCTGAATCTGGCCGTTCTCGCCGTAGCCGCCGTGCAGCGCATTGAATGCGCGCGCGAATCCTTCGTCCTTGAGCGCCGACAGCGGCCGCTCCGCCGGGTCGAACGGATGCGCGTCGATGCCCGCGTCGCGCAAGCCCTGCAGCACCAGCCTGCCGGAATTCAGCGACACGTCGCGCTCGGCGGATTCCCCGCCGAGCAGCACCGCCACCTTGCCGAAACGTTTCGGATCGATCCCGCTCATGTCATCCCTTCTGTTGCGTGTCTTGCGCGAGCTTGCCCGGCACTCCGCCGATCGAGCCCGCACCCATCGTGATCACCACATCGCCGACGCGCGCGACCTTCGCGAGCGCGTCCGGCACCTCGTCGACCGTCGCGACGAACACCGGCTCGACCTTGCCCGCCGCGCGCAGCGCGCGCGACAGCGCATCGCCGTTCGCCGTCGTAATCGGCGCCTCGCCCGCCGCGTACACCTCGGTCAGCACGAGCGCGTCGACGGTCGACAGCACGTTGACGAAATCGTCGAAGCAGTCGCGCGTGCGCGTATAGCGATGCGGCTGGAACGCGAGCACGAGCCGGCGGCCCGGGAACGCGCCGCGCGCGGCCGCGATCGTCGCCGCCATCTCGACCGGATGGTGGCCGTAGTCGTCGATCAGCGTGTACGCGCCGCCTGCGACCGGAATCTCGCCGTAGCGCTGGAAACGCCGGCCGACGCCGTTGAACTCCGCGAGCGCCTGCTGGATCGCCGCGTCGGCCACGTCGAGATCGCTCGCGATCGCGATCGCGGCGAGCGCGTTCTGCACGTTGTGCAGCCCGGGCAGGTTCAGCACGACGGGCAGCGGCTCGCGCCCTTCGCGCAGCACCGTGAAATGCATCCGGCCGTCGCGCGCCTCGACGTTCTCCGCGCGCACCTGCGCGTCCGGCGCGAAGCCGTAACGCACGACGGGCTTCGAGATCAGCGGCACGATCTGCCGCACGTTCGGATCGTCGATGCACACGACCGCGCTGCCGTAGAACGGCAGCCGCTGCGTGAATTCGATGAACGCCTGCTTGAGCCGCGCGAAGTCGTGGCCGTAGGTATCCATGTGATCGGCGTCGATGTTCGTGATGACCTCGATCACCGGATACAGGTTCAGGAACGACGCGTCCGATTCGTCCGCCTCGGCGACGATGAAATCGCCCGTGCCGAGCCGCGCGTTCGCGCCGGCGCTCGTGAGGCGCCCGCCGATCACGAACGTCGGATCGAGCCCGCCCGCCGCGAGCACGCTCGCGACGAGGCTCGTCGTCGTGGTCTTGCCGTGCGTGCCGGCGATCGCGATCCCCTGCTTCAGGCGCATCAGCTCCGCGAGCATCACCGCGCGCGGCACGATCGGCACGCCCAGACGGCGCGCGGCGAGCACTTCCGGGTTGTCCGAGCGCACCGCGGTCGACACGACGACCGCGTTCGCGCCTTCGATGTTCGCCGCATCGTGGCCGATCGACACGCACGCGCCGAGCGCCTCGAGGCGCTCGGTCACCGCGTTGCGCGCGAGATCGGAGCCGCTCACCTGATAGCCCAGGTTCACGAGCACTTCGGCGATGCCGCTCATGCCCGCGCCGCCGATCCCGACGAAATGAATGTGTTTGACGATGTGTTTCATTGCTTTCCTTCCTGGTTCGCGCCTGCCACCGCCGCGCACACGTGCGCGACTTCCTCGGTGGCGTCCGGCTTCGCGAGCGAGCGCGAACGTTCGGCCATCGCCGCGAGCGATTCCCGCGACTGACCGCGCAACCAATCGGCGAGCAGCTCGGCCGACAGGTCGCGTTGTTGCACCAGCACCGCCGCGCCTTGCTCGGCGAGGAATTCGGCGTTGGTCGTCTGATGATCGTCGACCGCGTGGGGGAACGGCACGAACAGCGCCGCGACGCCGACTGCCGCGATCTCCGCGACCGTCATCGCGCCCGAGCGGCAGATCACGAGATCCGCGTTCGCGTAGGCGGACGCCATGTCGTCGATGAACGGCACGAGCTCCACGTCGCTGCCGCACGCGAGGCCCGCGGCTTCATAGTTTTCCTTCAGCGTATCGATGTGCTTCGCGCCCGCCTGATGCACGACCTGCGGCCGCTCGTTCGGCGCGAGGAGCGCAAGCGCGCGCGGCACGACTTCGTTCAGCGCCGCCGCGCCGAGGCTGCCGCCGACGACGAGCAGCTTCAGCTTCCCGCTGCGCGCCGCATAGCGTGCTTGGGGCGGTTCCGCGTGCGCAAGTTCCGCGCGAATCGGATTGCCCGTCCATTCGGCGTTCGGCAGCGCGCCCGGGAACGCGACGAGCACGCGCTTCGCGAGCTTCGCGAGCACTTTGTTCGTCAGGCCCGCGATCGAGTTCTGTTCGTGCAGCACGAGCGGACGGCCCGTCAACACGGTCATCAGGCCGGCCGGGAACGTGATGTAGCCGCCCATTCCGAGCACGACGTCGGGCTGCACGCGGCGCAGCGCGTGCAGGCTCTGCGTGCACGCGCGCAGCAGGTTGAACGGCAGCGCGAACCTCGTCTTCAGCCCCTTGCCGCGCAGCCCGCCGAAGCGCACGTACTCCATCGGGATCCCGTGCTTCGGCACGAGCGTCGCCTCCATGCCGGCCGGATTGCCGAGCCACACGACACGCCAGCCCTGCGCCTCCATCCGATGCGCGACCGCGAGCCCCGGGAACACGTGGCCCCCGGTGCCGCCAGCCATCACCATCAGCGTGCGCCGAGTCGACGTCATACCTTCCCTCCCCGCATCAGCAGGAATGAACGAATGTTTTGGCTGCGGCCGCTGCGCTTGACTTCGCGCGCTACGCGCACGAAGTCAGCCTTCGCCGAAATCGCGTGCTGACGCGGGGAGGTCATACCTTCCCTCCCCGCATCAGCACGCGATTTTCATAATCGACACGCAGCAGCACCGCGAGCGCGACGCAGTTGAGCAAAATGCCCGAGCCGCCGTAGCTGACGAGCGGCAGCGTAAGACCCTTGGTCGGCAGAAGGCCCAGATTCACACCCATGTTGATGAACGCCTGCGCGCCGAACCAAATGCCGACGCCCTTCGCCATCAACCCCGCGAACGTGCGGTCGAGCGCGAGCGCCTGGCGGCCGATCTCGAACGCGCGGCGCACGATCCAGTAGAACAGCAGGATCACGACGAGCACGCCGACAAAGCCGAGCTCCTCGCCGATCACCGCGAGGATGAAGTCGGTGTGCGCTTCCGGCAGATAGTTGAGCTTCTCGACACTGCCGCCCAAGCCGACGCCGAACCACTCGCCGCGCCCGAACGCGATCAGCGAGTGCGTGAGCTGATACGCCTTGCCCTGCGCGTAGCGCTCGTCCCACGGGTCGAGATACGCGAATATCCGCTCGCGCCGCCACGGCGACAGCCAGACGAGCATCGTGAACGTGCCGACCGCGGTCGCGACGAGCCCGCCGAACAGCTTGCCGTTCACGCCGCCGAGGAACAGCACGCCCATCGCGATCGCGGCGACCACCATGAACGCGCCCATGTCCGGCTCGAGCAGCAGCAGCGCGCCGACGAGGCCGACCGCGAACGCCATCGGCAGGAAGCCCTTCGCGAAGCTCTGCATGTACTCCTGCTTGCGGACCGTGTAGTTCGCCGCGTAGATCGTCACCGCGAGCTTCATGATCTCCGACGGCTGCATGTTCGTGATGCCGAGCGGAATCCAGCGGCGCGCGCCGTTCACGCCCTTGCCGACGTGCGGAATCAGCACGATCACGAGGCCAACGAGCGCGATCAGGAAAAGATGCGGCGCGTACTTGTCCCACGTCGACACCGGCACGCGGAACGCGACCACCGCCGCGACGAACGCGACGACGAGCGACACGACGTGGCGCAGCAGGAACGCGTAATCGTGGTACGACGCATATTTCGGCGAATCGGGCATCGCGATCGACGCCGAGTACACCATCACGACGCCGAGCCCGAGCAGCGCGATCGACACCCACAGCAGCGAGTAGTCGAAGTCGAGCATCCGCGAGCGGGTCGGGCGCGCGCCGTTGACGACGCTCGCAAGACCGCCCGCCGCGGCGCCGGACGCCGTGCGAGCAGCCATGCGCGGCGCGGCGCCGCCGCCCGCGTCGCGTGCGTTGTTGAAGCGGGAAACGAGGCGGTCGGACCAGTTCATAGCGTCGTTCCTTTTTCCAGGGCGATGTCTTCGACCGCGCTGCGGAACACGTCGGCCCGATGCGCGTAATTCCGGAACATGTCGAGGCTCGCGCACGCGGGCGACAGCAGCACCGCGTCGCCCGACTGGGCGAGCGTGCTCGCCGCGCGCACCGCGGCTTCGAGCGTCGCGTGATCGGCGAGCGGCACGCCGGTATCGGCGAGCGCCGCGCGAATCGCGAGCGCGTCGCGGCCGATCAGCATCACCGCCCGGCACCACCGCTCGACGGGCGCCGCGAGCGGCTCGAAATCCTGACCCTTGCCGTCACCGCCCGCGATCAGCACCGCGCGCTGCGCGAGGCCGTCGAGCGCCGCGACCGTCGCGCCGACGTTCGTACCCTTGCTATCGTCGACATAATCGACGCCGTCGAGCGTCGCGATCACTTCGACGCGGTGCGGCTCGCCGCGGTATTCGCGCAAGCCGTGCAGGAGCGGCGCGGCCGGCAGGCCGATCGCGCGCGCGAGCGCGTACGCGGCAAGCGCGTTCGCCGCGTTGTGCAGCCCGCGGATGCGCAGCGCGTCGGCGGGCATCAGCCGCTTCAGCGCGATGTCGGGCGGGTGCGCCGCTTCTTGCTTGCGGCGGCGCGACGACGTCGGCGCATCGGCCGCGTCGCGATCGACCGCCTCGACGAGCCAGGCGATCCCGTTCTCCCGCAAAAGGCCGAAGTCGCCGCCGTCGGCAGGCTCGTTCAGGCCGAACGTGATCGCGCGCGGCGCATCGGCTGCGGCTGCGGCCGGCACGAATTTCATCACTTCCGCGTCGTCGCGGTTGAGCACGCGAACCGTGCGCGGCCCGAAGATCCGGCCCTTCGCGGCCGCGTACGCGGCGAAGCCGCCGTGCCAGTCGAGATGGTCCTGCGTGATGTTGAGGATCGTCGCTGCGTCGGGCGCGAACGTGTGCGCGGTTTCGAGCTGGAAGCTCGACAGCTCGAGCACCCACACGTCCGGCAGCGTCGCCGCGTCGATCGCCTCGGCGAGCTTGTCGAGCATCGCCGGGCTGATGTTGCCCGCGACCGCGACCTTCTTGCCCGCGCGCTCGCACAACAGGCCGGCGAGGCTCGTCGTCGTGGTCTTGCCGTTCGTGCCGGTGATCGCGATCACCTTCGGCGCGTAACCGTTCGCACCGAGCGTGCTCAGCGCCTGCGCGAAGAACTCGAGTTCGCCCCACACGGGAATGCCCCGCTCGCGGGCGGCGGCGAGCAGCGGCGTGAGGTCTTCGGCGAGCGGCGACAGGCCGGGACTCGGCGCGACGAGCTCGATCCCACCGTCGAGCAGCGCAGGCGAAAACGCACCGCCGACGAATTCGGCGTCGATCCCGGCCGCCGTCAGCGCGGCAAGGTTGGGCGGCGCCCCACGCGTATCGGCGACGCGCAACCGGCAACCGTGCCTCGCGCACCACCGCGCGATCGCGAGGCCCGATTCGCCGAGCCCCAGCACGAGCACCATCGGCCGCTGCCGATCTCCGAACATCTCGCCAAACATCCTTACCTTCCCTTTACCGCAGCTTGAGGGTGGACAAACCGAACAGGCACAACATCAACGTGATGATCCAGAAACGCACCACCACCTGCGTTTCCTTCCAGCCCGACAACTCGAAATGGTGATGCAGCGGCGCCATCTTGAAGACGCGGCGCCCTTCGCCGTAACGGCGCTTCGTGTACTTGAACCACGTGACCTGCAGCATCACGGACAGCGTCTCCGCGACGAAGATGCCGCCCATGATGAACAGCACGATTTCCTGGCGCACGATCACGGCGACCGTGCCGAGCGCGCCGCCCAGCGCGAGCGCGCCGACATCGCCCATGAACACCTGCGCCGGGTGCGTGTTGTACCAGAGGAACGCGAGCCCCGCGCCGCCCATCGCCGAGCAGAAAATCAGCAGCTCGCCCGCGCCTGGAATGTGCGGAAACAGCAGGTATTTCGAATAGACCGCGCTGCCCATCACGTAGGCGAACACGCCGAGCGACGCGCCGACGAGCACGACCGGCATGATCACGAGGCCGTCGAGGCCGTCGGTCAGGTTCACCGCGTTGCTCGCGCCGACGATCACGAAATAGGTGAGCGCGATGAAGCCCCAGACGCCGAGCGGATAGCTGATCGACTTGAGGAACGGCAGCATCAGGTCCGCGCGCGCGGGCAGGCCCATCGACAGGCCGCTCCGCACCCACGCCATGAAGAGATCGAACACGCGGACGTTGTTCGCCTCGGACACGCTGAACGCGAGATAGACGGCCGCAAAGAGGCCGATCACCGATTGCCAGAAATACTTCTCGCGCGACGACATGCCGCGCGGGTCCTTGTGGACGACCTTGCGATAATCGTCGACCCAGCCGACCACGCCGAAGCCGAACGTGACGAGCATCACGATCCAGATGAAGCGGTTCGTCAAGTCGCCCCAGAGGAGCGTCGCGACCGCGATGCCGATCAGGATCAGCACGCCGCCCATCGTCGGCGTGCCCGATTTCACGAGGTGCGTCTGCGGGCCGTCCTTGCGCACCGCCTGACCGACCTTCATCTCCGTGAGCTTGCGAATCACCCACGGACCGCAGACGAGACCGATCACGAGCGCCGTGATGGTGGCCATCACCGCTCGGAACGTCAGGTACGTGAACAAGCGCAAAAAGCTTGCGTCACCTTGCAGCCATTGCGCCAGCGCCAGCAGCATGCTTACTTCCTTCCTCAATGTGCGCCGGGCGCTGCGCCCGACGCGGTTTCGTTCGCGAGCGCGCCAACGACGCGCTCCATCTTCATGAACCGCGAGCCCTTCACGAGCAGCGTCGCGTGCGCGCCGAAATTCGCGGCGAGCAGCGCGGCGAGCAGCGCCGCCGCGTCGTCGAAGCGCCGCGCGGCCGCGCCATATGCTTCGCACGCGGGCTGCGTCGCCGCACCGAGCGCGTAGAGCGAGTCGATCCCGCGCTCGCGCGCGTACGCGCCGATCTCGCGATGGAACGCCGGCCCTTCGTCGCCGACTTCGCCCATCTCGCCGATCACGAGCACGCGCGGCGCCGACTGCGCGGCGAGCACGTCGATCGCGGCGCGCATCGAATCGGGGTTCGCGTTGTAGGTGTCATCGATCACCGTCGCGCCCGCGAGCGAGCCGACCGTCGCACGCGTCACCTGCAGCCGCCCCTTCACCGGCTCGAACGCTTCGAGCCCCTGCCTGATCGCCGCGAGCGGCACGCCGGCCGCGAACGCCGCCGCCGTCGAGGCGAGCGCGTTGCGCGCGTTGTGCTCGCCGAGCGCGTTGAGCTGCACGTCGATGCGGCCGTCCGGCGTATCGATCGCGAGCCGGCTGCCGTCGAGCGCGCCCGTCACGGCGGCGGGCGTGTCATGCCCGGCGCCGTGCAACGCGAAATCGACGATCCGGTTGCCGGTCGCCGCGACGCGCCAGATGCTCGCGTACGCGTCGTCGGCCGGAAACACGGCGACGCCGTCCGGCCCGAGCGCGTGGATGACGGCCGCGTGCTCGAGCGCGACGGCTTCGACGGTTGCCATGAATTCCTGATGCTCGCGCTGCGCGTTGTTGACGAGCGCGACCGTCGGCGCGGCGATCCGCGCGAGCGTCTCGGTCTCGCCCGGATGATTCATCCCGAGCTCGACGACCGCGAGCCTGTGCGCGGCGGTGAGACGCAGCAGCGTGAGCGGCAGGCCGATGTCGTTGTTGAAGTTGCCCGCAGTCGCGAGCCGCGCGTCGGCGCCGGCCGCCGCCGCGAAGATCGACGCGATCATCTCCTTCACGGTCGTCTTGCCGTTGCTGCCCGTCACCGCGACGACCGGCAGCGCGAAGCGCATCCGCCAGCCGTGCGCGAGCGCGCCGAGCGCGGCGCGCGTGTCGGCGACCTTCAGCGCGGGCAGGTTCCATTCGGCCGGGCTGCGCGACACGATCGCGGCGCTTGCCCCGCGCGCGGCGACGTCGCCGACGAACTCGTGCGCATCGAAGTGCTCGCCCTTCAGCGCGACGAACAGATCGCCAAGGCTTGCCGTGCGGCTGTCCGTCGACACCCGCTCGAACGACACGCGCTCGTCGCCGAGCACCGTCGCGCCGGGGATCATCGCTGCGGCTTCGCGCAAGGTCAGCATCGTCATTCGCCGCCTCCGCGAGTCTGCTTGGTGCGTGCGGCGAGCGCGAGGCGCGCATGATCCTGATCGGAGAACGCGCGCTTCTTGCCCATGATTTCCTGCGTCGCCTCGTGCCCCTTGCCGGCGAGCAGCACGACGTCCTCGCGCGCGGCGCCGCGCACCGCCTGCAGGATCGCGCTCGCGCGGTCCTCGACGCGGCGCGCCTGCGCGGCGTCCTGCATGCCGGCGGCGATCTGGTCGATGATCTTCTGAGGATCCTCGCTGCGCGGGTTGTCGCTCGTCACGACGACCTTGTCCGCGAGCCGCTCGGCGATCGCGCCCATCAGCGGACGCTTCGTCGCGTCGCGGTCGCCGCCGCAACCGAACATGCAGACGAGCTCGCCGCCGCGCGCGCGCGCGATCGGGCGCAGCGCGTCGAGCGTCTTCTCGAGCGCGTCCGGCGTGTGCGCGTAATCGACGACGACGAGCGGCTCGTCGTTCTGCAGTCGCCCGCCCAGCCGCTCCATCCGGCCGTTGACCGACTCGAGATTCTCGATTTCGGCGAGCGCAGCGTCGAACGGCACGTCGGCGGCGAGCAGCGTGCCGAGCACCGCGAGCAGATTGCTCACGTTGAACGTGCCGAGCGTGCCGACCTCGACGTCCGCGTCGCCCCACGACGAAGTCAGATGAAATGCGGTGCCCGTCGCGGTCGCGCGGACCTTCGTCGCGACGAGCTCGCGGTCCGCATCGGACGCCTCCGGCCGCGCGTCGATTCCGTATGCGATCGTCCGCACGCGCCCGGCGAGATTCGCGAGCAGGCGACGGCCGGCCGGGTCGTCGCGATTGACGACCGCGAGGCGCAGCCCGCGCCATGCGAAGAGTTTCGTCTTCGCCGCCTCGTACGCTTCGAGCGTGCGGTGGTAATCGAGGTGGTCCTGGGTCAGGTTCGTGAATACCGCGACGTCGAACGCGGTGCCGTTCACGCGCCCTTGATGCAGCGCGTGCGACGACACTTCCATCGCAACCGCCTGCGCGCCCGCGCCGCGCAACTGCGCGAGGCTGCGCTGCAGTTGCGGCGCGTCGGGCGTCGTGAAGCCCGTATGCACGAGCTGACCGGGCATTCCGCTGCCGAGCGTGCCGATCACCGCGCACGGCTGGTGCAGCGCGGTGAGCGCGGCGGCGATCCATTGCGTGCACGAGGTCTTGCCGTTCGTGCCCGTCACGCCGACCGCGAAGAGCGCATCGCTTGGATTGCCGTACCAGCCGCTCGCGATCTCGCCCGCGAGCGCATCGAGCGCGGGCACCGCGAGCGACGTCGCCGGTTCGAGGCCGTCCGCCGCAAAACCTTCGGGCTGGTACAGCACGGCGGCCGCGCCGCGCGCGAGCGCATCGGCAATGAACGGACGATTGTCCGCGCCGTCGACTGCATAGGCGATGAACGCGTCGCCCGCTTGCAGGCTGCGCGTGTCGGCGTGCAGCTGCGCGCCGGACGCGACATGCGCGCGCAGCCACGTGAGCGCGGCTGCGATCTGCTGGTGCGCCGGATGGGAACTGCGCGCGGCGCTCATCGAACGACTCCAGGACGGTTGTGTGTCGTGCTCGACACGATCATGTGTTTTGCAGGCGCGGCGCCGGCCAGCTTCTGCGGGGCGGCGGCGTTCGCCGTATCGTCCGACACGACGAGCTGCTTGACCGGCATGTTGGGCGGCACGTTCAGCGCGCGCAGCGTATCGCCGGCGATCGCCGAGAACACGGGGCCTGACACCTGGCCGCCGAAGTGGCCGCCCATCGTCGGCTCGTCGACCGACACCGCGACGACGATGCGCGGATTCGGCATCGGCGCCATTCCGACGAACGACGCGCGATACTTCTTGTGATCATAGCCGCGGCCGACCTGCTTGTAAGCGGTGCCGCTCTTGCCGCCGACGCGGTAGCCCGGCACCGCCGCATTCGGCGACGTCCCCTGCGGCGACACGACGGACTCGAGCATCGTGCGCACCTCGCGAGCCGTCGTCGGCGAGAAGATCCGCGGACCGGTCGCGGGCTGCGCGTCGTTCGTCTTGAAGATCGTGACGGGCATCAGCTCGCCGTCGTGCGCGATCGCGGTGTACGCGCGCGCGAGCTGGAAGAGCGACACCGACAGGCCGTAGCCGTACGACATCGTCGCCTGCTCGATCCGCCGCCAGTTCTTCCACGGACGCAGCCGGCCCGCCGCCGCGCCGGGAAAACCGACCTTCGGCGCCTGCCCGAGCCCGATGCTCGTATACATATTCCACATTTCCTCGGGCTTCATCGTCATTGCGATCTTCGTCGCGCCGATGTTGCTCGATTTCTGGATCACGCCGCCGACCGTCAGCGTGCCGAAGCCCGAGTCGTCGGTGATCGGCGCGCCGTCGAGCACGAAATGGCCGTTGCCCGTGTCGACAAGCGTGTTCGGCGTCACGCGATGCAGGTCGAGCGCAAGCGATACCGTGAACGGCTTCATGATCGAGCCCGGCTCGAACACGTCGGTCAGCACGCGGTTGCGTAGCTGTTCGCCCGTCAGGTGCGAGCGGTCGTTCGGGTTATACGTCGGATAATTGACGAGCGACAGCACCTCGCCCGTCTGCACGTCGATCACCATCGCCGCGCCCGCCTTCGCGTGGAACTTCTCGACGGCCGCCTTCAGGTTCGTGTACGTGATGTACTGGATCTTGCTGTCGATCGACAGGCCGACGTCGCTGCCATTGTGCGGCGGCACCTGCGCGTCGACGTCCTCGACGATGTGCCCGACGCGGTCCTTGATCACATGGCGGCTGCCCGGCGTGCCGACGAGCAGCTTCTGATCGGCGAGCTCGACGCCCTCCTGCCCTTCGTCCTCGACGTTCGTGAAGCCGATCAGGTGCGCGGTGATCTCGCCTTCCGGATAGAAGCGCTTGTATTCGCCGCGCTGATAGACGCCGGGGATGTCGAGCTTCGCGACCTGGTCGGCGACGTCGAGCGGCACCTGGCGCTTCACGTAGACGAACGTCTTGTCTTCCGACAGCTTCGCCTTCAGCTCCTTCGTCGTCATACCCAGCAGCTTGCCGAGCGCGTCGACCTTGTCCACGCCGAGGTCGTCGGGCACGTCGGCCGGAATCGCCCAGATCGCGCGCACGGGCAGGCTCGTCGCGAGCACGAGACCGTTGCGATCGAGGATCTTGCCGCGCGTCGCCGGCAATTCGAGCGTGCGCTGATAGCGGCTTTCGCCCTGCTTCTGATAGAACGCGTTGCCGGGCCCCTGGATCCAGAACGCGCGCACGGCGAGCGCGACGAACGCCATGAACAGCATGAACACGACGAGCTTCGAGCGCCACATCGGCAGATGGACCGACAGCACCGGGCTCGATGCGAACTTCACGCCTTGCGTGCGCTTCGACGCGGGCTTCATCGCGCGCCCCCCTGCGATGCGGCGGACGCCGGCAGCGGCGCGTCGACCGCCTTCGCCGCGCCGGGCGAAAGCGTCAGGTACTGCGTGCGCCCCGTCGTGATCGACTGCATCTTCAGCGAGCTCGTCGCGAGCTGCTCGATGCGCGACGTCTTCGACAGCGCGCTCTGCTGATATTGAAGCTGCGCGTAGTCCTGCTGGAGCTGATGCTCCTGCGATTGCGCGCGCTGCAACTGAATGAAGATCTGCCGCTGCTGGTTCGTCGAATTGACGACCGACAGCGCGCATCCCATCACGATGATCAGCAGGAAGATATTGAGGCGGCTCATGGCGCGACGCGCTCCGCGATGCGCATCACCGCCGAACGGGCACGCGGATTGGCCAGGACTTCCGCGTCGCTCGGGAACTTGCGGCCAAGCAGCTTGAGCGGCGGGCTGGGCAGGTCGACGGCGCGGATCGGCAGGCGGCGATCGACCGCAGGCGCGCTTGCGTGCGTCTGCATGAATCGTTTGACGATCCGGTCCTCGAGCGAATGAAAGCTGATGACCACCAGCCGGCCCCCTTGCTCCAACGACGACAGTGCTGCCTCTAGAACGACTTGCAGGTCCGCAAGCTCTTGATTGACGTGAATCCGTATAGCTTGAAAGGTGCGGGTTGCCGGATCCTTACCCTTCTCACGGGTCTTGACGACGTGACCCACGATTTGGGCAAGCTCGCCCGTGCTGTCGAGAGGCCCGAGACGGTCGGACTCTGCCCGGCGAGCAACAATCGCCTTTGCAATCTGAAAAGCAAACCGTTCTTCCCCATAATCTCGTATCACCTCCGTCAATTCCTGCACCGACGCACGCGCGAGCCACTCTGCCGCCGACTCGCCGCGCGTCGGATCCATCCGCATGTCGAGCGGACCGTTCGCACGGAAGCTGAAGCCGCGCTCCGGGTCGTCCACCTGCGGCGACGACACACCCAGGTCCAGCAACACACCGGACACTCGCCCTACCCCACGCGCTTCGAGCGCGCCCTTCAGCGCCGCGAAGCTGTCGTGGACGATCTCGAAGCGCGCATCCTCGATGCCCTTCGCCGTCTCGATCGCGCGCGGATCCTTGTCGAACGCGATCAGCCGGCCCGCCGCGCCCAGGCGCCCGAGCACCGCGCGACTGTGGCCGCCGCGCCCGAACGTGCCGTCGACGTAGACGCCGTCGGGCCGCGTCACGAGCGCATCGACCGCTTCATCCAACAGCACCGTGCGATGCTGCAATTCGTTTCCCATCGCGGGCGTCTCCGTCACCGCAATCAGAACGTGAAATTCTTCAGCGCGTCGGGCATGCCCTGCGCCATCGCCGCCTGCTCCTTCGCGATGTAGGTCTGCGCGTCCCACAGCTCGAAGTGACTTCCCATTCCCAGCAACATGACTTCCTTTTCCAGCCCGGCCGCCATCCGCAGCTCGGGAGACACCAGAATCCGGCCCGCGCTGTCGAGATCGACATCCATCGCGTTGCCGAGAAAAATACGGCGCCACCAATGCGCATCCATCGGCAGCGCGGCGATCTTCGCGCGGAACACTTCCCACTCTGGGCGCGGAAACAGCAACAGGCAGCCGTCCGGGTGCTTGGTCACAGTCACCCGTCCTTCTGCCTGTCCTTGCAGCGCTTCGCGATAGCGAGACGGCACCGACATCCGCCCTTTCGCATCGAGCGTCAGCGCCGACGCCCCTTGGAACACTTTTCCGCTCTCCCGATCAGGGCACCGAAGTACCCGCTCAATGCTGCGAATCTAGCCGGAAAAGCCCGGCAAATCACACAAAAATACACTTTCTCACACTGTCTCCCACTTTAGAGGAACGCCTATGGGCGGTCAAGGGAGACATCCGTTTTTTTGACGAATTTTGTTAGTCAGAACAAGGACTTACGCTCGCCTCCTCAAGCTGGCCCTCACACCAAAAAGCGTTATAAATGAACGGGCTAGTGCATCTTGTGAAAGTGGTACATGAGAAGCACGCCCCAGATGGGTGCGGCAGCAGGCATTTCGGCGGGGGGAACGGCGCGGGAAAAGAGGCGGGTTTCCGTCGTCAGCCGGGACGCCGCGCATGCGGCCGTCCCGGCGTATGTCTCACAGATAGTATGCAGTGCTTGTCATGACTTTCGACGCGGCGCGCATCAGCATGCGCGCCGGCATCGGCAGCTCGATGCCGCCCGCGTCCGTTGCGGCCTTGCCGTGCTTGACCTCGTCGGCGCGCATCTGCTCGACGATCGCGCGCGACTCGACGTCGGCCGCCGGCAGTTCCGACAGATGACTGTCGAGATGGCTCTCGACCTGGCGCTCCGTCTCGGCCATGAAGCCCAAGCTCACCTTGTCGCCGAGACGTCCGGCGACGACGCCGATCGCGAGCGCGCCCGCATACCACAGCGGATTCAGCAGGCTCGGCCGCGAATCGAGCTCCTTCAGACGATGCGCGGTCCACGCGAGATGATCTTCTTCCTCACGCGCGGCATGCTCGAACATCTCCTTCAATTCGGACGACGACGTCGTGAGCTTCTGCGCCTGATAGAGCGCCTGCGCGCACACCTCGCCGACGTGATTCACCCGCATCAGCCCCGCCGCATGCTTGCGCTCGGCAGCCGTGAGCTCGGCGGGCGCCGCGGCGGCAGACGCGGGCACCGGGCGACTCATCCGGCTCACGCCCGTGATCGAGCGCAGGCCCCGGTCAAATTCACTGATCAACTCGTCAAACACCATCACGTTTCTCCGCGCGGGCACGTTGCACGCCGTAAGGATTTCGTAACAATTTTATTGCGGCTACCTACCAAGGTAGCGCTCGAAAATAGCGGTTAACCCGTGATTTTAACCATTGTTGCGTAAAGGAAACATGCGGAACGCGCGCACTGCGCTTTCTCTTTGTCCCAAAAAGTCCTTTTGCTACATTACGAGCGGCTTCATACGAAGTTCAAGCGGGTATCGCCATCAAAAACAACCATCGGCCCCGCCACAATAAATTTGTCATCCTTGGAGATCTTTTAATGAAAAAGTCGCTTCTCGCGCTCGTCGCGCTGAGCGCGTTCGCTGGCGCAGCTCATGCGCAAAGCAGCGTGACGCTGTACGGCATCATCGACGAAGGCTTCAACATCAACACCAATGCAGGCGGCAAGCACCTGTACAATCTGTCGAGCGGCGTCATGCAAGGTAGCCGCTGGGGCCTGCGTGGCACGGAAGACCTGGGCGGCGGCCTGAAGGCTCTGTTCGTCCTCGAAAACGGCTTCGACGTGAATTCCGGCAAGCTGAACCAAGGCGGCCTCGAATTCGGCCGTCAGGCCTACGTCGGCCTGTCGAGCGGCTTCGGCACCGTCACGCTCGGCCGTCAGTACGACTCCGTCGTCGACTTCGTCGGCCCGCTGGAAGCGGGCGACCAGTGGGGCGGCTACATCGCCGCTCACCCGGGCGACCTCGACAACTTCAACAACGCATATCGCGTGAACAACGCAGTCAAGTTCACGAGCGCGAACTACGGCGGTCTCACGTTCGGCGGCCTGTACAGCTTCGGCGGCGTCGCCGGCGACTTCAGCCGCAACCAAACGTGGTCGCTCGGCGCCGGCTACACGAACGGCCCGCTCGTGCTGGGCGTCGGCTACCTGAACGCGCGCACGCCGTCGACGGCTGGCGGCCTGTTCGGCAACAACACGACGTCGAGCACGCCGGCTGCCGTGACGACCCCGGTCTACGCAGGCTACGCGTCGGCCCACACGTACCAGGTGATCGGTGCGGGCGGCGCCTACTCGTTCGGCGCGGCGACGGTCGGCGTCACGTACTCGAACATCAAGTTCATGAAGTTTGCGAGCACGGTGTTCCCGAACCAGACCGCGACGTTCAACAACGCGGAAATCAATTTCAAATATCAGCTGACCCCGGCGCTCCTCGCTGGCGCGGCGTATGACTACACGCAAGGCAGCAAGATCGCCGGCGCGTCGGCAGCCAAGTATCATCAGGGCTCGGTCGGCGTCGACTACTTCCTGTCGAAGCGCACCGACGTCTACGCGATCGGCGTGTACCAGCACGCTTCGGGCAACGTGATCGAAGCCGACGGCAACACGGTCGGCCCGGCAACCGCCGCGATCAACGGCCTGACGCCGTCGTCGAACCGCAACCAGTTCACTGCGCGCATCGGCATCCGCCACAAGTTCTAATAAGCGGGTAATACTCTGCAGTAGCTTAAAAGGCGCCCTCGGGCGCCTTTTTTATCGATGCGATTGGTCGGAGAACGGCTCGGACGGGAAAGAAGCAAGCGAATCGAGGCCATTGCGCGTCGTGTGCTTCGAGCCGAGCGACGACGGCGCCCCGCCCGAAGCGGACGGCAACGGCCGCGTCCGTTACGCTTTGCCGTCGCGCAGCTCGCGACGCAGGATCTTGCCGACGTTGGTCTTCGGCAGGTCGGCGCGGAATTCGACGTACTTCGGCCGCTTGTAGCCGGTGAGGCGATCCTTGCAATACGCGAGCACGTCCTTGTCGGTGAGCCCCGGATCCTTCTTCACGACGAACAGCTTCACCGCCTCGCCCGAATGCTCGTCGGGCACGCCGACCGCCGCGACCTCGTACACGCCCGGGTGCGACGCGACGACGTCCTCGACCTCGTTCGGGTAGACGTTGAAGCCTGACACGAGAATCATGTCCTTCTTGCGATCGACGATCTTCACGTAGCCGCGCTCGTCCATTACGCCGACGTCGCCCGTCTTGAAGAAGCCGTCCGGCATCATCACCTTCTCGGTTTCGTCCGGGCGATTCCAGTAGCCCGCCATCACCTGCGGACCGCGGATGCAGATCTCGCCCGGCTGGCCGAGCACCACGTCGTCGCCCGCGTCGTCGCGAATCGCGATTTCGGTCGACGGCAGCGGCAGGCCGATCGTGCCGCTGTATTCGGTCGCCGTGACCGGGTTGCAAGTCGCAACGGGCGATGTCTCGGACAAGCCATAGCCTTCGACGATCGGCGTCTTCGTCTTCTCGTACCAGCGCTTCGCGACGCTTTCCTGGATCGCCATCCCGCCGCCGTTGGCGACCGCGAGCTTCGAGAAGTCGAGCTGATCGAAGTCCGGATGGTTCAGCAGTGCGTTGTAGAGCGTGTTGACGGCCGGGATCGTAATGATCTGGTAGCCCTTCAGCTCCTTGATCATGCCGGCGATATCGCGGGGATTCGGGATCAGGATCCCCGTGCCGCCCGTGCGCAGCGTCAGCAACCCGCAGACGGTCAGCGCGAACACGTGATAGAGCGGCAGCGCGATCACGGTGATGAACTGCTTCACGTCCGAACGCTTCGCGTGCGCCGGCTCGTGCCAAGCCTGAGCCTGCAGCACGTTCGACACGATGTTGCGATGAAGCAGCGTCGCGCCCTTCGCGACGCCGGTCGTGCCGCCCGTGTACTGGAGGAAGGCAACGTCGTCGGGACCCGGCTTGGCCGGCTTGAAGGTTTGCCGGCCGCCCGCGGCGAGCGCCGCGTTGAAGCGCGTGTACGACGGCAGGCTCCACGCCGGCACCATCTTCTTCACGCGACGCACGACGTAGTTGACGAGGACGCCCTTCATGCCGAGCAGATCGCCCATCGCAGCGACAACGACATGCTTGACCGAGGTCTTTGCGATCACCGCCTGCAGCGTCGTCGCGAAGTTCTCGAGGATCACGATCGCCTCTGCGCCGCTGTCCTTCAACTGATGCTCGAGTTCGCGCGGCGTGTAGAGCGGATTGACGTTGACGACGGTGTAGCCCGCACGCAGCACGGCGGCGATCGCCACCGGGTATTGCAGCACATTCGGCATCATGATCGCGACCCGCGCGCCGCGCGACAGGCCGCGAGACTGGAACCACGCGCCGAGCTTCCGCGACAGCGTGTCCAATTCCCCATACGTGATCGCCTTGCCCATGCAGACGAACGCCTTCCGGTCCCGATAGAGACGAAAGCTCTCGTCGAGCAGATCGGGGACGGACGAATACTGGGACGCGTCAATTTCGGCCGGGACACCGGGCGGATACGATTTCAGCCAAATTCTGTCCATGCGGCGCGTCTCCTCACTGATTTTCGAATGGTCGTGCTAAAAAATGGCATCGTAACGGGTCGGCCCCTTCGAGACAACCGGGTTAGACACTCCTTTCCAACTCCGGTCACGCTGTCCGGACACCAGCCGTCGAAGCTCGTCACCCTCGCTCGACCTCGACCAGGCAATCGTAGAACGTCGCGCCGCGGCCGAGATCGGTCAGCGCCTGGCTCGTCACTTGATTCGCATTGCGCCCGTCCGGCGCGAGTTTCTTCCACCAGATCGACAGGCCTACGACGAGCCCTTCCCGCGCACGGTCGGTCACGCGGGCCTTTGCGCGCAGCGAACCGCGGTCGTTGAAGATTCGTACCGCGTCGCCGTCGGCGATGCCGCGCTGTCCGGCGTCGGCCGGATGGATGTCGAGGTGCGGCTCGCCCTCCGTCGCACGCAGGCTCGCGACGTTGACGAACGTGCTGTTCAGGAAATGCCGAGCGGGCGGCGAGATCATCGCGAGTGGATAGCGGGCGGCCAGTTCTGGCGCGCCGTCCGCCGATTCGTACGGCGGCAGGTAGTCCGGCAATGGATCAAGCCCCATTTCGGCGAGACGCTCGCTGTAGAACTCGCACTTTCTGGACGGCGTCCGAAAGCCGCCATTTGCGAACGGTGCGTCGGAGAGCTTCAGCTTGAGCCAGCCCGCTTGCTTGAGCGTGTCCCAGTCGCTTTGCAGCGACGAATCGTCCCAGCGCAGCGACGCCCTCGCAAGCGCTTCGTCGTCGTCGTAGAGCGCGGGCTCATCGAGCGCCATGCAGCGTGCGATGCCGCGGAAAATTTCCGTGTTCGGCCGCGCTTCGCCGATCGGCGCAATCGACGGCAGGTTCGCCATCACGTAGGTGTGACCGTACGATTTATGGACGTCGAGATGCTCGAGCTGCGTTGTCGCCGGCAGCAGAAGATCGGCGTAATCAGCAGTATCTGTCTTGAATTGCTCCAAAACGATCGTGAACAGGTCTTCTCGCGCAAAGCCGGCGGCGACCTTCTCCGAGTCGGGCGCAACCGCGACCGGATTCGAATTGTAGACGATGATCGCCTCGATCTTCGGCCCGAAATCCGCATCTCCGGGATGCAGCAACGCGTCGCCAATTGCATTCATGTTGATCGAACGTGGCAGCTTGTTCGGCCAACCGGGCAGCAAATCGGGGCGTCCGAGTGCAGCTGCATCGACCGGTGCCCATTCGGACGAGGACAGGAGCAGCCCGCCAGCGCGGTCGCGCCATGCCCCGGTGAGCGCGGGCAGGCTGGCGATTGCGCGAACCGCGTTGCCGCCGCCGCGCACACGCTGCATGCCGTAGTTGAGGCGGATCGAAGCCTTGCGCGTGCGCCCGTAAAGGTGAGCCAACTCGACGATCACTTCGGCCGTCACGCCGCAGA
Organism: Burkholderia oklahomensis C6786; assembly: GCF_000959365.1. Taxonomy (NCBI): domain Bacteria; kingdom Pseudomonadati; phylum Pseudomonadota; class Betaproteobacteria; order Burkholderiales; family Burkholderiaceae; genus Burkholderia; species Burkholderia oklahomensis. The sequence goes on along the minus strand of NZ_CP009555.1, from coordinate 2,201,198 downwards.
TGTCGGCCACGCGTTCGGGCGGATAAGTCATCGCGCGTGCCTTCAGCGCATCGAAACCGAGCGTATGGTCGCGGATATAGTCCTGATCGAGAAGGCCCTCGTCGATCAGCACATGCATCATTCCGAGCGCAAACGCGCCATCCGTGCCCGGCTTCAGCGCGATGTGCTGATGACATTTCTCCGCTGTCAGCGACCGATACGGATCGATTGCAATCAAGCGTGCGCCGCGGCGCTTCGCTTCTTGAGCGCGCGTCCAGAAGTGGAGATTCGAGGCTATCGGATTCGCGCCCCAGATCAGGATCAGTTCGCTTTCTTCGAAAAATTCGAAATGCATCCCGACGCTGGCGCCATACGAATAGCGCAGCCCCGCGGCACCGGCCGCCGAGCAGATCGTTCTTTCGAGGCGCGACGCACCGAGCTTGTTGAAGAAGCGCTGCGCGATGCTCTCCCCCTGGATCAGTCCCATCGTACCCGCATAGCTGTAGGGGACGATGGCTTCCGGCGCTCGGCGGGCAATTTCCGCGAGCTGCTCTGCCGCCAGTCGGTTCGCCTCGTTCCAGCTGATCGGCTCGAATCGACCCTCTCCTTTCCGTCCGATTCGCTTGAGCGGCACCGTCAGCCGCTCCGGATGATGGACGCGATCCGCATATCTGCTCACCTTCGTGCAGAGAACGCCTTGCGTCGGCGGGTGATCGGGGTCTCCGGCAACTTTGATGGCTTTGCCGTTCTCGACCGTGACACGAATGGCGCACGTATCGGGACAATCGTGCGGACAGACGGCGCGAAAGAATTGTGCGGGGGGATTCATGTTTTATTGCGCTAATTTTTGTCGATTTAGCGATTTTACGCTTGGAAGGAACAAAAATTTTCGAAGCCAGATGTCGAACGGGTGAGCGTGTGAATAGGCGAATTGCCAGCTTGAAGTCGACCGAGCGGAGCCGGCGAGATGAATTCAACGGAACAGCACCTCGCGCGTGAGACTTGAAGCGGCTCACAGTGAGCCGGCCGGGCGGCCAAGCCGTACGTTGGTGCCTGACTGGAGCAGGAGCTTGGGTAAGAAGAGGGGCGCTGTCCGGCGGCGTGGCGGGGGGGAGTCGTGGGCGGCAGGCCGAGGCCATCCGCGTGATGCGAGCGCAAGAAAGACAAAACCCCCGCCTGACAGGGCGGGGGTTTTGAGAGGGGGAGCCTGACGATTACCTACTTTCACACGGGCAATCCGCACTATCATCGGCGTAGAGTCGTTTCACGGTCCTGTTCGGGATGGGAAGGGGTGGGACCGACTCGCTATGGTCATCAGGCAAAGAGGGTTGTCGCGCTGCTTCGCAACGCGACCAATCTGGGAAGAAGCAGTAATCCTGGGGTTGTGAGGTTGTATCTCACACGTACGCGGTACTTCAACCGCAGTACGTCGAGTGCTTCACACTCGACGTTCGACATTCGTAAAGCGCTGAAGCGCTAACGACTGTCGAAACAGACTTGTTATAGGATCAAGCCTTACGGGCAATTAGTATCGGTTAGCTGAACGCATTACTGCGCTTACACACCCGACCTATCAACGTCCTGGTCTCGAACGACCCTTCAAGGGGATCAAGTCCCCGGGGAAGTCTCATCTTAAGGCGAGTTTCCCGCTTAGATGCTTTCAGCGGTTATCTCTTCCGAACATAGCTACCCGGCGATGCGACTGGCGTCACAACCGGTACACCAGAGGTTCGTCCACTCCGGTCCTCTCGTACTAGGAGCAGCCCCCTTCAAACTTCCAACGCCCACGGCAGATAGGGACCAAACTGTCTCACGACGTTTTAAACCCAGCTCACGTACCTCTTTAAATGGCGAACAGCCATACCCTTGGGACCGGCTACAGCCCCAGGATGAGATGAGCCGACATCGAGGTGCCAAACACCGCCGTCGATATGAACTCTTGGGCGGTATCAGCCTGTTATCCCCAGAGTACCTTTTATCCGTTGAGCGATGGCCCTTCCATACAGAACCACCGGATCACTATGACCTGCTTTCGCACCTGCTCGACTTGTCGGTCTCGCAGTTAAGCACGCTTATGCCATTGCACTATCAGCACGATTTCCGACCGTACCTAGCGTACCTTCGTACTCCTCCGTTACGCTTTGGGAGGAGACCGCCCCAGTCAAACTGCCTACCATGCACTGTCCCCGACCCGGATCACGGGCCAAGGTTAGAACCTCAAACAAACCAGGGTGGTATTTCAAGGACGGCTCCACCGAAACTAGCGTTCCGGTTTCATAGCCTCCCACCTATCCTACACAGATCGGTTCAAAGTCCAATGCAAAGCTACAGTAAAGGTTCATGGGGTCTTTCCGTCTAGCCGCGGGTAGATTGCATCATCACAAACACTTCAACTTCGCTGAGTCTCGGGAGGAGACAGTGTGGCCATCGTTACGCCATTCGTGCAGGTCGGAACTTACCCGACAAGGAATTTCGCTACCTTAGGACCGTTATAGTTACGGCCGCCGTTTACCGGGACTTCAATCAAGAGCTTGCACCCCATCATTTAATCTTCCGGCACCGGGCAGGCGTCACACCCTATACGTCCACTTTCGTGTTTGCAGAGTGCTGTGTTTTTATTAAACAGTCGCAGCCACCAGTTTATTGCAACCCCTTCACCCTTCCCCCGCAGGGGGGTCAAGCTACCAGGGCGTACCTTATCCCGAAGTTACGGTACCAATTTGCCGAGTTCCTTCTCCCGAGTTCTCTCAAGCGCCTTAGAATACTCATCTCGCCCACCTGTGTCGGTTTGCGGTACGGTCATCGTTAAACTGAAGCTTAGAGGCTTTTCTTGGAACCACTTCCAATTGCTTCGCGACCTAAGTCGCTCGCGCCACACCCTTGAATTCCGCACCCGGATTTGCCTAAGTGCCTTCTCCAATGCAGCGACCGGGACTTCCAACACCCGGACAACCTTCCGCGATCCGTCCCCCATCGCATTTAACAATGGTGCAGGAATATTGACCTGCTTCCCATCAGCTACGCATTTCTGCCTCGCCTTAGGGGCCGACTCACCCTACGCCGATGAACGTTGCGTAGGAAACCTTGGGCTTACGGCGAGGGGGCCTTTCACCCCCTTTATCGCTACTCATGTCAGCATTCGCACTTCCGATACCTCCAGCACGCTTTTCAACGCACCTTCGCAGGCTTACGGAACGCTCTCCTACCATGCGAGCAAAGCTCGCATCCGCAGCTTCGGTATATAGCTTAGCCCCGTTACATCTTCCGCGCAGGACGACTCGATCAGTGAGCTATTACGCTTTCTTTAAAGGGTGGCTGCTTCTAAGCCAACCTCCTGACTGTTTTAGCCTTCCCACTTCGTTTCCCACTTAGCTATATTTGGGGACCTTAGCTGGCGGTCTGGGTTGTTTCCCTCTTGACACCGGACGTTAGCACCCGATGTCTGTCTCCCGTGATTGCACTCTTCGGTATTCGGAGTTTGCTATGGCGGGGTAATCTGCAATAGACCCCCCAACCATGACAGTGCTCTACCCCCGAAGGTGAGACACGAGGCACTACCTAAATAGTTTTCGGAGAGAACCAGCTATTTCCAAGTTTGTTTAGCCTTTCACCCCTATCCACAGCTCATCCCCTAACTTTTCAACGTTAGTGGGTTCGGACCTCCAGTACGTGTTACCGCACCTTCATCCTGGCCATGGATAGATCACTTGGTTTCGGGTCTACGCCCAGCAACTGAACGCCCTATTCGGACTCGCTTTCGCTACGCCTGCCCTATTCGGTTAAGCTTGCTACTGAACGTAAGTCGCTGACCCATTATACAAAAGGTACGCCGTCACCCCTTGCGAGGCTCCGACTGTTTGTATGCATGCGGTTTCAGGATCTATTTCACTCCCCTCCCGGGGTTCTTTTCGCCTTTCCCTCACGGTACTGGTTCACTATCGGTCGATCACGAGTATTTAGCCTTGGAGGATGGTCCCCCCATCTTCAGACAGGATTTCACGTGTCCCGCCCTACTTGTCGTACACCTAGTTCTTTCATACTGTTTTCGCCTACAGGGCTATCACCTGCTATGGCCGCACTTTCCAGAGCGTTCGGCTAACAATACAAATAAAGAGTACAGGCTCTTCCCATTTCGCTCGCCACTACTTTGGGAATCTCGGTTGATTTCTTTTCCTGCGGTTACTTAGATGTTTCAGTTCACCGCGTTCGCCTCACATAGCCTATGTATTCAGCTATGGATACTCCATTCGGAGTGGGTTTCCCCATTCGGACATCTACGGATCAAAGCTCGTTTGCCAGCTCCCCGTAGCTTTTCGCAGGCTACCGCGTCCTTCATCGCCTGTGATCGCCAAGGCATCCACCACATGCACTTGTTCGCTTGACCCTATAACGAGTCTGTCTCTTCGACAGTCGCTACAGGTTGAGTTCTCGCGTGTCGCTCAGCGTTAGTGCTTTAGCACTTACGCGGAGCCCACACTACGTGTGTGCCGTATTCCAAAATCGAGCCGAACAATGAAGTTCGAATCATCTTGAGATACTTCGATACAATCACAACCCGGATAACTTCCACGTCCATCTCAAGACGCTTCCGCTATCCAAATTACTTGCTTCTTCCAGATTGTTAAAGAACGACAGCCGATATGGTGTTACTCATATCACTCTGACTGGCTCAATCGCCAATGGCAAATGCTCGTCTCACACGTCACTTTCGTGTGATCCAAACGCTTCCCATTGAAGATTGGTGGAGGCAGACGGGATCGAACCGACGACCCCCTGCTTGCAAAGCAGGTGCTCTCCCAGCTGAGCTATGCCCCCATACCGAGACTTCACCCAGGTTCCCTGCGCCAGACAACTTGGTGGGTCTGGTTGGATTCGAACCAACGACCCCCGCCTTATCAAGACGGTGCTCTAACCGACTGAGCTACAGACCCCTGAGCCTGTCCTAAATTTACAGCCGATAAGCGTGAGCGCTCAACGCAGCGGTTAAGCTCGAGAAAGGAGGTGATCCAGCCGCACCTTCCGATACGGCTACCTTGTTACGACTTCACCCCAGTCATGAATCCTACCGTGGTGACCGTCCTCCTTGCGGTTAGACTAGCCACTTCTGGTAAAACCCACTCCCATGGTGTGACGGGCGGTGTGTACAAGACCCGGGAACGTATTCACCGCGGCATGCTGATCCGCGATTACTAGCGATTCCAGCTTCATGCACTCGAGTTGCAGAGTGCAATCCGGACTACGATCGGTTTTCTGGGATTGGCTCCCCCTCGCGGGTTGGCGACCCTCTGTTCCGACCATTGTATGACGTGTGAAGCCCTACCCATAAGGGCCATGAGGACTTGACGTCATCCCCACCTTCCTCCGGTTTGTCACCGGCAGTCTCCTTAGAGTGCTCTTGCGTAGCAACTAAGGACAAGGGTTGCGCTCGTTGCGGGACTTAACCCAACATCTCACGACACGAGCTGACGACAGCCATGCAGCACCTGTGTATCGGTTCTCTTTCGAGCACTCCCACCTCTCAGCAGGATTCCGACCATGTCAAGGGTAGGTAAGGTTTTTCGCGTTGCATCGAATTAATCCACATCATCCACCGCTTGTGCGGGTCCCCGTCAATTCCTTTGAGTTTTAATCTTGCGACCGTACTCCCCAGGCGGTCAACTTCACGCGTTAGCTACGTTACTAAGGAAATGAATCCCCAACAACTAGTTGACATCGTTTAGGGCGTGGACTACCAGGGTATCTAATCCTGTTTGCTCCCCACGCTTTCGTGCATGAGCGTCAGTATTGGCCCAGGGGGCTGCCTTCGCCATCGGTATTCCTCCACATCTCTACGCATTTCACTGCTACACGTGGAATTCTACCCCCCTCTGCCATACTCTAGCTTGCCAGTCACCAATGCAGTTCCCAGGTTGAGCCCGGGGATTTCACATCGGTCTTAACAAACCGCCTGCGCACGCTTTACGCCCAGTAATTCCGATTAACGCTCGCACCCTACGTATTACCGCGGCTGCTGGCACGTAGTTAGCCGGTGCTTATTCTTCCGGTACCGTCATCCCCACCCAGTATTAGTCGGTAGGATTTCTTTCCGGACAAAAGTGCTTTACAACCCGAAGGCCTTCTTCACACACGCGGCATTGCTGGATCAGGCTTGCGCCCATTGTCCAAAATTCCCCACTGCTGCCTCCCGTAGGAGTCTGGGCCGTGTCTCAGTCCCAGTGTGGCTGGTCGTCCTCTCAGACCAGCTACTGATCGTCGCCTTGGTAGGCCTTTACCCCACCAACTAGCTAATCAGCCATCGGCCAACCCTATAGCGCGAGGCCCGAAGGTCCCCCGCTTTCATCCTCAGATCGTATGCGGTATTAATCCGGCTTTCGCCGGGCTATCCCCCACTACAGGACATGTTCCGATGTATTACTCACCCGTTCGCCACTCGCCACCAGGTGCAAGCACCCGTGCTGCCGTTCGACTTGCATGTGTAAGGCATGCCGCCAGCGTTCAATCTGAGCCAGGATCAAACTCTTCAGTTCAAACCTGTTACTGTTTTCGGTTGTTTCCAACCGGTCGCTCACTCAAAGCTGACAGGTCGTGAATTGCTTCACAAACCTGACTTACTTTCGTGTGAGACTCTTGATACTTTCGCTTTCGATCCGTAGATCGTCCGCCCCATCAAGCGCCCACACTTATCGGCTGTTCATTGTTAAAGAGCATATCCGCGAGAAGCACTTCCTACTTCGAACCGCCTTCTCAGCAGCGCTGCGTTGTCTGCAGCAAAGAAATGAGATTATGATCACTTATTTGCAGCGCGTCAACAACTTTTTTACCGCCTCGCCGCGCACCGCCTGGATCTTCTTCCCGCTTCCCCTCTCGCGTCCCGTCACCGTTACCGCGAAAGAGGCGTGATTCTAGGCACCATTCCGCTTTCGCGCAAGCCCCTTTACGAAAGAAATTTCATCCCCCGTTCCCCGCCCGCGAAGCGCGCTCGGAACGGGGCGCTCGCGCGCACTGGAGTGACGCCGCATCCCAAGGATCCAAAGCGCGCGGCACTTCTCCCGATATCAGCGATGCTTGAAGACCGGCTTACGCTTCTCGACGAACGCCGCCATCCCTTCCTTCTGATCTTCAGTCGCGAACGCCGAATGGAACAAGCGACGCTCAAAGTGCACGCCTTCCGCAAGCGTCGTCTCGTATGCGCGATTGACCGCCTCCTTCACCATCATCACCGCAGGCAGCGAGAACTCGGCGATCGTCGCCGCCGCGGCAAGCGCCTCGTCGAGCAGTTTGTCCGCCGGCAGAATCCGCGACACCAGGCCGGCGCGCTCAGCCTCCTCCGCATCCATGAAGCGCGCGGTCAAGCACATGTCCATCGCCTTCGCCTTCGACACCGCGCGCGGTAGGCGCTGCGTTCCGCCCGCGCCCGGCAGCACGCCGAGCTTGATCTCCGGCTGACCGAATTTCGCCGTATCCGCCGCAAAGATGATGTCGCACATCATCGCGAGCTCACAGCCGCCACCCAGCGCGAAACCCGCCACCGCCGCAATGATCGGCTTGCGAATCTCGCGCACCGCCTCCCAGTTGCGCGTGATGTAGTCGCCCTTGAAGACGTCCATGTATGAATAGGTCGCCATCATCCCGATGTCCGCGCCGGCCGCGAACGCCTTTTCGCTGCCCGTCAGCACGATCGCGCCAATACCCTCGTCCGCATCGAACGCCCTGAGCGCCGCGCCGAGCTCGTCCATCAGCGCGTCATTCAGCGCGTTCAGCGCCTTCGTACGATTCAGCGTAATCAGCCCCACCCGGCCTCGCGTCTCCACCAGGATATTTTCGTAAGCCATCTGCTTCTCCTCGATCAATGAAACATGAAATGCCGCACACGCACGGATGATTTGATGCTAACATTTTCCGACCAACCGGTCGGTTAATTAATACCCTCCACCTTCCTCAACGTTCATCAAGCCTGCCGCCATGACCCATCCTCTGTTTACGAAGCATGAAGACACGCTAAAGCACGCGCTCTCCACGATCGAAACGCGCGGCTACTGGAGCCCGTTCGCCGAGATGCCGAGCCCCAAAGTGTACGGGGAAAGCGCCAACGCAGACGGTGAAGCAGCATTCAAAGCCCAGTTCGACAAGCCATTCGAGCTCGACCAGCCCGCCTCGGGCGGAACGGTCGGCGCCGAGCAGTCGCCGTACGGCTTCGCGCTCGGCATCCGCTATCCGAAATCGTCGCCCGACGAGCTGATCGACGCCGCAGCGCAAGCGCAGCGCGCGTGGCGCGAGGCCGGGCCGCACGCCTGGGCCGGCGTGTGCCTCGAAATCCTCGCCCGGCTGAATCGCGCGAGCTTCGAAATCGCGTACGGCGTCATGCACACGACCGGACAGGCGTTCATGATGGCGTTCCAGGCGGGCGGGCCGCATGCGCAGGACCGCGCGCTCGAAGCCGTCGCATACGCGTGGCAGGAACTGCAGCGCATCCCCGCCGATGCGCACTGGGAAAAGCCGCAAGGCAAGAACCCACCGCTCGCGATGCACAAGCGCTACACGATCGTCCCGCGCGGCACGGGCCTCGTGCTCGGCTGCTGCACGTTCCCGACCTGGAACGGCTATCCGGGTATGTTCGCCGACCTCGCCACCGGCAATACGGTCATCGTCAAGCCTCACCCCGGCGCGATCCTGCCGCTCGCGATCACCGTGCGCATCGCGCGCGACGTGCTGCGCGAAGCGGGCTTCGATCCGAACGTCGTCACACTGCTCGCGACCGAAGGGAACGATGGCGCGCTCGTCCAGGATCTTGCGCTCCGTCCGGAAATCAAGCTGATCGACTTCACCGGCAGCTCGAAAAACGGCACCTGGCTCGAACGCAACGCGCATCAGGCGCAGGTGTATACGGAGAAGGCTGGCGTCAACCAGATCGTGCTCGATTCCGTCGACGACCTGAAAGCCGCCGTCAAGAACATCGCATTCTCGCTCGCGCTCTACTCGGGCCAGATGTGTACCGCGCCGCAAAACATCTACGTGCCGCGTGACGGCATCCGCACCGCGGAAGGGCCCGTCAGCTTCGACGACGTCGCACAGGCGATCGCCGGCGCCGTGCAAAAGCTGACGGGCGACCCGGCGCGCTCGGTCGACCTCATCGGCGCGCTTCAGAACGAAGGCGTCGCGACACGCATCGACGACGCGCGCAAGCTCGGCCGCGTGCTCGCCGACAGCCAAGCGCTCGAGCATCCTGCATTCAAGGGCGCGCGCGTGCGTACGCCGCTCGTGCTGCAGCTCGACGTCGCGGATCGGGCGAAGTACACGCAAGAATGGTTCGGCCCGATCTCGTTCGTCATCGCGACCGATTCGACTGCGCAATCGCTCGATCTCGCCGGTTCAATCGCGGCCGAGCAAGGCGCGCTCACGCTCTCCGTCTACAGCACGGACGACGCTGTCGTCGAGGCGGCACACGAAGCGGCGGTGCGCGGTGGAGTCGCGCTGTCGATCAATCTGACGGGCAGCGTGTTCGTCAATCAATCGGCGGCGTTCTCCGATTTTCATGGTACGGGCGCCAATCCGGCCGCGAACGCGTCGCTCGCCGATGCCGCGTTCGTCGCGAACCGCTTCCGCGTCGTGCAGAGCCGACATCATGTTGCGCCGAAATCCGCACCGGCAGAAGCCGGCCAAACGGCATAACCCGTTCGGCCGAGCTGCCGACCGCGCCTTCGTTCACTACCATGAATGAACTCGCCCGCTCGCGGGTTCACTTCCGCCGGAATTCGACATGACCGACGCTTTCATCTGCGACGCAATCCGCACGCCCATCGGCCGCTATGGCGGCGCCCTGGCCCCGGTACGGGCCGACGACCTCGGCGCGGTGCCGCTCAAGGCGCTCGTCGAGCGCAACCGCGACGTCGACTGGGCCGCCGTCGACGACGTGATCTACGGCTGCGCGAACCAGGCGGGCGAAGACAACCGCAACGTCGCGCGGATGTCGCTGCTGCTCGCCGGCCTGCCGCTCGGCCTGCCCGGCGCGACGATCAACCGCCTCTGCGGCTCCGGGATGGATGCGATCGGCGTCGCCGCGCGCGCGATCAAGGCGGGCGAGGCCGGCCTCATGATCGCGGGCGGCGTCGAGAGCATGAGCCGCGCGCCGTTCGTGACGGGCAAGGCGACGAGCGCGTTTTCGCGTCAGGCCGAGATCTTCGACACGACGATCGGCTGGCGCTTCGTCAATCCGCTGATGAAACAGCAATACGGCGTCGATTCGATGCCGGAGACGGCCGAGAACGTCGCGACCGACTACCGCGTGAGCCGCGCCGACCAGGACGCGTTCGCACTGCGCAGCCAGCAGAAGGCGGCGCGCGCGCAGCAGGACGGCACGCTCGCGCAGGAAATCGTGCCGGTGACGATTGCGCAGAGGAAAGGCGAGCCGGTCGTCGTTTCGCGCGACGAGCATCCGCGCGAGACGTCGCTCGACGCGCTCGCGAAGCTGAAGGGCGTCGTGCGGCCGGACGGCACGGTGACGGCGGGCAACGCGTCGGGCGTGAACGACGGCGCGTGCGCACTGCTGCTCGCGAGCGAGGCGGATGCGCAGCGTCACGGGCTGGTGCCGCGGGCGCGCGTGCTCGGGATCGCGACGGCGGGCGTCGAGCCGCGGGTGATGGGGATCGGCCCGGCGCCAGCGACGCAGAAGCTGCTCGCGCGGCTCGGGATGACGATCGGCCAGTTCGACGTGATCGAGCTGAACGAGGCGTTCGCGTCGCAGGGGCTCGCGGTGCTGCGCCTGCTGGGCGTCGCGGACGACGATCCGCGCGTGAACCCGAACGGCGGCGCGATCGCGCTCGGGCACCCGCTCGGCGCGTCGGGCGCGCGGCTCGTGACGACCGCGATGTATCAGTTGCATCGCACGAACGGCCGCTATGCGCTGTGCACGATGTGCATCGGCGTCGGACAGGGTATCGCGATCGCGATCGAACGCGTGTAAGGCACGGCAAGCAGACGAAGGGCACATCCCCGTTCATTTCGAAGATACAAGGAGACAGTTGATGTCCTACCAAGCGATTCGCATCGAAATCGATCGGGCGACACACGTTGCGACGATCGCGCTCGATCGTCCCGATAAGCTCAACAGCTTCACGCGCGAGATGCACCGTGAGTTGCAGTCGGCGCTCGACGACGTGCAGGCCGCCAACGCGCGCTCGCTGATTCTCACCGGAGCGGGACGCGGCTTCTGCGCAGGCCAGGATCTCGCCGATCTCGATTTCACGCCGGATGCGATGACCGACCTCGGCGCCATGATCGAAGAGCACTTCAACCCGCTCATTCGCCGCCTGCAGACACTGCCGCTGCCCGTCATCGCCGCCGTGAACGGCACCGCGGCGGGCGCGGGTGCCAATCTCGCGTTCGCGTGCGATCTCGTCATCGCCGCGAAATCGAGCAGCTTCATTCAGTCGTTCGTGAAGATCGGCCTCGTTCCCGATTCGGGTGGCACATGGTTCCTGCCGCAGCGCGTCGGCTTCGCCCGCGCGCTCGGCCTCGCGCTGACGGGCGACAAGCTCGGCGCGGAGCAGGCAGAGCGCTGGGGGCTCGTCTGGCGCGTCGTCGACGACGCCGAATTGGCCGATACCGCCGCACAGCTCGCCCGACGACTCGCGCAACAACCGACGCGCGCAATCGCCGCGATCAAGCAAGCGATGCGCGCGGGCGTCACCAACACGCTCGACCAGCAGCTCGATCTCGAACGCGACCTTCAGCGCGAACTCGGGCAATCGCACGACTACGCGGAAGGGGTACGCGCGTTCATCGAGAAGCGCGCTCCCCGCTTTGAGGGACGCTGAAATGGCCGATCACTCCGCATCGATCGCCGCCGAACTGTCCGCCGAAGCGCTCGCCCGTGCGACCGCCCAAGCGATGTACGAAGCGGACGCCTGCAGCCGCGGGCTCGGCATGGAGCTCATCGAGGTGCGGCCAGGTTACGCACGCATGCGCATGCCGGTGCGCCCGGATTTCCTGAACGGCCACCAGATCTGTCATGGGGGACTTGTCTTCGCGCTCGCGGACTCGACATTCGCGTTCGCGTGCAACTCGTACAACATCAACACGGTCGCGGCCGGCTGCTCGATCGAATTCCTGCGGCCGGTCACGGTCGGCGACGTGCTCACCGCGGAAGCGATCGAACAGACGCTGAACGGCCGGCACGGCATCTACGATATCCGCGTGACGAACCAGGCGGGAAAAACCGTCGCGATGTTCCGCGGCAAATCGACCCAAATCAAAGGGACGGTGATCCCTGTAGACCGATAGCGTCCACGCACGCATCCATAAATAGATTGGAGACATCATGGCAACCTCGCTTCCGCTCGAACCGATCGAACGGGCGAGCCGCGACGAACTGCTCGCGCTTCAGCTCGAACGCCTGAAATGGTCACTCACGCACGCGTATGAAAATTCGCCTGTGTATCGGCGCAAGTTCGATGCGGCGAGTGTTCATCCAAGCGATCTGAAAACGCTCGCCGACCTGGGCCGCTTCCCGTTCACGACGAAGAACGACCTCCGCGACAACTACCCGTTCGGCATGTTCGCCGTGCCGCAGGAGCGCATTTCGCGCATTCACGCGTCGTCGGGCACGACAGGCAAGCCGACCGTGGTCGGCTACACGGCTCGCGACATCGACACGTGGGCCAATCTCGTCGCCCGCTCGATCCGCGCAGCGGGCGCGCGACCGGGCGACAAGGTCCATGTGAGCTACGGCTACGGCCTCTTCACGGGCGGGCTCGGCGCACACTACGGCGCGGAACGGGCCGGGCTCACGGTCATTCCGTTCGGCGGCGGGCAGACGGAAAAGCAAGTGCAACTGATTCAGGACTTCCGGCCCGACATCATCATGGTGACGCCGAGCTACATGCTGTCGATCGCCGACGAGATGGAGCGTCAGCACCTCGACCCCGCGCAGTGCTCGCTGCGCATCGGCATCTTCGGCGCGGAACCGTGGACCAACGACATGCGCGGCGCGATCGAGAAACGCATGGGCATCGACGCCGTCGACATCTATGGGCTCTCCGAAGTGATCGGCCCGGGCGTTGCGTCGGAATGCGTCGAAACGAAGGACGGCCCGACGATCTGGGAAGATCACTTCTACCCGGAGATCATCGATCCCGACACCGGCGAAGTGCTGCCGGACGGCGAGTTCGGCGAGCTCGTGTTCACGTCGCTCACGAAGGAGGCCATGCCGATCGTCCGTTATCGGACCCGGGATCTCACGCGCCTGCTGTCCGGCACTGCGCGCACGATGCGGCGGATGGAAAAGATCACCGGCCGTTCGGACGACATGATGATCGTGCGCGGCGTGAACGTGTTTCCGACCCAGCTCGAGGAACAGCTACTGAAGCAGCGCGCGCTCGCACCGCACTATCAGGTCGTGCTGACGAAGGAAGGGCCGCTCGACGTATTGACGCTCAACGTCGAGCCCTGCCCGGAGACGGCGCCCGACGCCGCCACCATTGACGCCGCGCGCAGGGCGCTCACGCACGACATCAAGTCGCTGATCGGCGTGACGGCGATCATCAACGTGCTGCCCGTCAACGGCATCGAGCGTTCGGTCGGCAAGGCGCGGCGGATCGTCGACAAGCGGCGGTCATGACGATTGCGCGCGGGCGGCGGGACGGGCTCGGCACGCGCATCCCGCCACTGCCTGACGCGTCTCGCGCCGCTCGAGCATGGCCGTTCGAGCCGCTATCGCGGCGTTGATCGCGTTCGCCGCCTGACGCCAGAGGCGTGCCCCCTGGCTCAACCGCCTGAGCCTGAGCCTGAGCCTGAGCCTGAGCCTGAGCCTGAGCCTGAGCCTGAGCCCGAGCCCGAGCCCGAGCCCGAGCCCGAGCCCGCAAGCTTGGAGCCTGGGCACTGAAGCCTGATCCCAAACCCTGGAGCCCCGGCACTGGCTGAGCATGAGCAACTGCTCCAAGAGCAATGGAGCCTTGGAATCTCACCCCTCGGAACTCCACAGCACCTTCGCGCCCCGCGTTCCCCGGCGTACCGATGCGCCGACCTTCCTGGCACAAGAATGCCCTGATTCCGCAAAACGCTTCGATTGCGGCCCCCGCGATCGGAGCCGCCTCGTGCCGCCGCCGCCCCACCGACCGTCCGCAAAAACAAAACGCGCCGCGCCACCCGACACATGGGCGAACGCGGCGCGCGATCTGCCGCCGACCGAACGCAAAACTCACGCGATCGAGCAATCGACACTCGCCGCGCGAACGCTCACGAACGGATCACGAATTGGGGAAGAGCAGCCACATCCGCCCGACCTGCTTCATCCGGCCGGCCTGATCGCCCGCGTCGTCGCCGAGCCCCCAGAAGTAGTCGGCGCGCACGCCGCCCTTGATCGCCGTCCCGACGTCCTGCGCGAACACGAGGCGATTGAGCGGCGAATTCGTCATCGGACGCGTCGTCTGCAGGAACACCGGCGTGCCGAGCGGAATCGACGATGGATCAACCGCGATCGAGCGCTCCGGCGTGAGCGGCACACCGAGCGCGCCGACGGGACCGTCCGCGCCGCCGTGCGGCACGTCTTCCTGCGACGGCATCTCGCGGAAGAATACGAAGCGCGGATTCGTGTCGAGCAGCGCGTCGACCCGCGACGGATTCGCGCGCGCCCACGCCTTGATCCCCTGCATCGTCGCCTGTCCGGCGCCGAGTTCGCCGTGGTCGAGCAGCCACTTTCCGATCGAGCGGTACGGCTGGTTGTTGGTGCCGCCGTAGCCGATCCGCATCACCGTGCCGTCGTCGAGAACGACCCGGCCCGAGCCCTGCACTTGCAGGAAGAACGCCTCGATCGGATCGTCGACCCACACGAGTTCGTTACCGTTCAGCGCGCCCGAGCGCATGAGCTGCGCCCGCGCCGGCATCGAAGCGCCCGCGCGGTAGCCTGCAGGCCAGCGGTAGAGCGCGTACTGATACTGGCCGCGCCGCACCCGCGAACCGTGCAACAGCGGCTCGTAGTAGCCGGTCACGAGGCCGTCGAGCGTGCCGTCGTTGTTCGCGAACTGGAACGGCGTGAAATATGTTTCGAAGAAGGTGCGGGCGCTGCCGACGTCGAGATCGTCGATCCGCGCGGCCGCCGCACATGCGCGCTGCCAGGTCGCCTGCCGCGCGAGGCGCGCGCAGTTCTGCCGCAGCGCGATCGTCGCGCCGATCAGGCTGTCGTCCTGCCAGCCCGGCACCTGCTGCCAAGCGACGGGCGTGAGCCGCGCAGCCGCGACCTGCCCTGGTACGATCGCGGCGCCCGTCGGCCGCGAACCCTGCCGCACGGGCGTGCCGCCGCAGGCGGCGAGGAGCGCCGCGGCCGCCATGGCCGCCGCCCACCCGGCAAACCGCCGGCTAAAACCCATACAATGTCCGTTGTTGATGGAAACCGCCATGTCCGATCTGCTCGACCAATACCCAATGCTCATCTTCGCGCTGGAATCGTTGCTGGCGCTCGCCCTGCTCGTCTTCATCGTCGTCTGGACGACTTCAGGCAAGAAGAAGCAATCCAGCCGGCACGACAAGCCCCAGCGCCGACAGCGCCCTTGAATCTCCCGTGATCCGGCGACGCGGCACGCTCAATGCAGCGTGCGCGGCATGTGCAGCGCGAATTCGTCGACGGGCGCCTCGAAGCGCTCGCCATCCTCCGCGACACAGAAATACGCACCCCGCATCGTGCCGACGGGCGTCGCGATCACGGCCCAACTCGTGTACTCGAACTGCTCGCCCGGCTGCAGGAGCGGCTGGTGTCCGACGACGCCAAGCCCCTTCACCTCCTGCACCTGGTTCTCGCTGTCCGTGATGATCCAGTGCCGCGCGATCAACTGCGCCGCGACCTGGCCCGTATTCCGGATCGTCAGCGTGTACGCGAATGCATATTGACGGCGTTCGGGGTCGGATTGTTCCGGCAGATAGCTGGTCTTCACCGACACGCTGAATCGATACTGGCTCATGGTGGTCTCGTCGAGGTCGCCCGGCGCAGCCGACGCCGGGGCGCCCGCCCCGCGCGGCCGACGCGCCGCTTTGGTTCGGCATTCTGCTTGATGAGGCCCCGGCCCGCAACCGGGCAGCGAGCGCCGCAGCGGTAGAATGACACCTTTCGCATCGCAACGCTCCCCACGCTCTTTCCACTCATGACGCAATTCCGCATCGCCCCCAGCATCCTGTCGGCCGACTTCGCGCGGCTCGGCGAAGAGGTCCGCAACGTGGTCGCCGCCGGCGCCGACTGGATCCACTTCGACGTGATGGACAACCACTACGTGCCGAACCTGACGATCGGCCCGCTCGTCTGCGAGGCGATCCGCCCGCACGTGCAGGTGCCGATCGACGTGCACCTGATGGTGCGCCCCGTCGACCGGATCGTGCCGGATTTCGCGAAGGCGGGCGCGAACCTGATCAGCTTCCACCCGGAAGCGTCAGACCATATCGACCGCACGCTGAGCCTGATCCGCGACCACGGCTGCAAGGCGGGCCTCGTCTTCAATCCGGCGACGCCGCTCAATTACCTCGACCACGTGATGGACCGCGTCGATCTCGTGCTCATCATGTCGGTGAATCCGGGCTTCGGCGGCCAATCGTTCATCCCCGAGGCGCTCAACAAGCTGCGCGAAGCCCGCGCTCGAATCGACGCGTACACCGCGCGCACCGGCCGCGAGATCCATCTGGAAATCGACGGCGGCGTGAAGGCCGACAACATCGCCGAGATCGCCGCGGCGGGTGCCGACACGTTCGTCGCGGGCTCGGCGATCTTCGGCAAGCCCGACTATCGTCAGGTGATCGGCGAGATGCGCGACGCGCTCGCGACCGTCAAGCGCGCGTGAGCACGATGACGACGCTCGTCCTCGACACGCCGCGCATCGACGCGGCGCTCATCGACCTCGACGGCACGATGGTCGATACCGCAGACGATTTCACGGCCGGCCTGAACGCGATGCTCGCGCAACTCGACGCGGAGGAGACGACGCGCGAGGAAGTGATGCGCTATGTCGGCAAGGGCTCGGAGAACCTGATCCAGTGCGTGCTGACGCCGCGTTTTTCGGAAGACGAAGCAAAAGCGCGCTTCGACGAGGCGCTCGCGCTCTACCAGGCCGAATACGCGAAGATCAACGGCCGTCACACGCGGCTCTACCCGGACGTCGAGGCAGGCTTGCAAGCGATGCGCGATGCGGGCGTCAAGCTCGCATGCGTGACGAACAAGCCGTACCGGTTCGCGGTCGAGCTGCTCGCGCAGTATGGGCTCTCCGGCTACTTCTCCGCGGTGTTCGGCGGCGACAGCGTGCCGCGCAAGAAGCCCGATCCGGCGCCGATGCTCGCCGCAAGCGACGCGCTCGGCGTCGCGCCGCGCGCGACGGTCGCGATCGGCGATTCGGAGAACGACGCGCTCGCGGGTCGCGCGGCCGGGATGGCGACGCTCACGGTGCCGTACGGCTACAACCACGGCAAGGCTATACAAACGATAAATTCGGATGGTATAGTCGATTCGCTTCTCGCCGCCGCGCAGGTCATCATCGCGCACAATTCGGCAAGATCAGCCATCTGACTTTTTTCTTCCATCCGCATGTTTCTGAACAAAAAACGGAGTCTGAGCAGCATCGACCGGGGAGCCTGGCCCTGGCGTCGCTGGTCGCGCTAACCTCGATGAGGTACGCTGAAGCTCGTCTTCAGCCCCGTTTTTTGTTTCGCTGCGCGTCCGCGCCCCCGATCGTCGTCCAACTTGCCGGCTTCGCCGCTGTCGAACGCTTCGCGTTCGGGCTGCCTGTCGGCACGCGGCGCACGATCGCCAGGCACAGCATCCGCCGGTTCGTCCGACCCGCCCCGCGAGGGGCCGTGCTCCGGGCGCAGCGCAGCGCCACGCGATCCCCGGCGCACCGCGCCGATCGTCCCGACGACAGGACCGGAACATGACTGAACTCGAATTTCAATCGCTCGCCAACGAGGGCTACAACCGCATTCCGCTCATCGCCGAAGCGCTGGCCGACCTCGAAACGCCGCTCTCGCTGTATCTGAAGCTCGCGCAGCCCGAACGCGGCGGCGCCAACTCGTTTCTGCTCGAATCGGTCGTGGGCGGCGAGCGCTTCGGGCGCTACTCGTTCATCGGCCTGCCCGCGCACACGCTCGTGCGCACGAAGAACGGCCTGTCGGAAGTCGTGACGGACGGACAAGTCGTCGAGACGGACGACGGCGACCCGTTCGCATTCATCGCGAAGTTCCAGGACCGCTTCAAGGTCGCGCAGCGCCCCGGCCTGCCGCGCTTCTGCGGCGGCCTCGCCGGCTACTTCGGCTACGACGCGGTGCGCTACATCGAGAAGAAGCTCGCGCACACCGCGCCGCGCGACGATCTCGGCCTGCCCGACATCCAGTTGCTGATGACCGAGGAAGTCGCCGTCATCGACAACCTCGCCGGCAAGCTCTACCTGATCGTCTATGCAGACCCGACGAAGCCCGAGGCATACACGAAGGCGAAGCAGCGGCTGCGCGAGCTGAAGCAGCGGCTGCGCGCGAGCGTCGTGCCGCCTGTCACGTCGGCGAGCGTGCGCACCGAGATCTATCGCGAATTCAAGAAGGAAGACTATCTGGCCGCCGTGCGCCAGGCGAAGGAATACATCGCGGCGGGCGAGCTGATGCAGATCCAGGTCGGCCAGCGCCTGACGAAGCCGTACCGCGACAATCCGCTGTCGCTGTACCGCGCGCTGCGCTCGCTGAATCCGTCGCCCTACATGTATTACTACAACTTCGGCGAATTCCATGTCGTCGGCGCGTCGCCCGAGATTCTCGTGCGCCAGGAAAAGCGCGGCGACGACCAGATCGTCACGATCCGCCCGCTCGCCGGCACCCGGCCGCGCGGCAACACGCCCGAGCGTGACGCCGAGCTCGCGACCGAGCTCCTCAACGATCCGAAGGAAATCGCCGAGCACGTGATGCTGATCGACCTCGCGCGCAACGACGTCGGCCGCATCGCGCAGATCGGCTCGGTCCACGTGACCGACAAGATGGTGATCGAGAAGTACTCGCACGTGCAGCACATCGTGAGCTCGGTCGAAGGCAAATTGAAGCCCGGCATGACGAACTTCGACGTGCTGCGCGCGACGTTCCCGGCCGGCACGCTGTCCGGCGCGCCGAAGGTTCGCGCGATGGAGCTGATCGACGAGCTCGAGCCCGTCAAGCGCGGCCTGTACGGCGGCGCGGTCGGCTATCTGTCGTTCTCGGGCGAGATGGATCTCGCGATCGCGATCCGCACGGGCCTCATCCACAACGGCAATCTGTACGTGCAGGCGGCGGCGGGCATCGTCGCCGACTCGGTGCCCGAATCCGAATGGCTGGAAACCGAGAACAAGGCGCGCGCGGTGCTGCGCGCGGCCGAACAGGTGCAAGACGGCCTCGACAGCGATTTCTGACCGGAGACTGACCATGCTGCTCATGATCGACAACTACGATTCGTTCACCTACAACCTGGTCCAGTACTTCGGCGAACTCGGCGAAGACGTGCGCACCTATCGCAACGACGAGATCACGCTCGACGAAATCGCGAAGCTCGATCCGGACGCGATCTGCCTGTCGCCCGGCCCGAGCAATCCGCAGCACGCGGGGATCACGCTCGACGTGCTGCGCGAATTCGCCGGCAGGAAGCCGATTCTCGGCGTGTGCCTCGGCCATCAGGCGATCGGCGAGGCGTTCGGCGGCCGCGTCGTGCGCGCGAAGACGATCATGCACGGCAAGGTGAGCCGGATCGAGACCGACGGCCGCGGCGTGTTCGCCGATCTGCCGAAGCACTTCGACGTGACCCGCTATCATTCGCTTGCGATCGAGCGCGAATCGCTGCCCGACTGCCTGGAGATCACGGCGTGGACCGACGACGGCGAGATCATGGGCGTGCGCCACAAGACGCTGCCCATCGAGGGCGTCCAGTTCCATCCGGAATCGATCCTGTCGGAGCACGGCCACGCGCTCCTTGAGAATTTTCTGAAGGAAGCGCGGCAAGCGGCCGCTCATTCAGCTTAACGACGGCGGCCCGAATCATGACCATTACTCCACAGGAAGCGCTGCAGCGCACGATCGAGCATCGCGAGATCTTCCACGACGAAATGCTGCACCTGATGCGGCTCATCATGCGCGGCGACATGTCGCCGGTGATGTCGGCCGCGATCATCACCGGCCTGCGCGTGAAGAAGGAGACGATCGGCGAGATCACGGCCGCCGCGACCGTGATGCGCGAGTTCGCGCGCCACGTCGAGGTCGCGGACAACGCGAACTTCGTCGACATCGTCGGCACGGGCGGCGACGGCTCGCACACGTTCAACATCTCGACCGCGACGATGTTCGTCGCGGCGGCGGCGGGCGCGAAGGTCGCGAAGCACGGCAACCGCGGCGTGTCGAGCAAATCCGGCAGCGCCGACGTGCTCGAGGCGCTCGGCGTGAACATCGACCTGCAGCCCGACCAGGTGGCCGCGTCGATCGCCGAGACCGGGATGGGCTTCATGTTCGCGCCGAACCATCATCCGGCGATGCGCAACATCGCGCCCGTGCGCCGCGAGCTCGGCGTGCGGACGATCTTCAACATCCTCGGGCCGCTGACGAACCCGGCCGGCGCGCCGAACCAGCTGATGGGCGTGTTCCATCCGGATCTCGTCGGCATCCAGGTGCGCGTGATGCAGCGGCTCGGCGCGCAGCACGTGCTCGTCGTCTACGGCAAGGACGGGATGGACGAGGTGTCGCTCGGCGCGGCGACGCTCGTCGGCGAGCTGCGCGACGGCGAAGTGCGCGAGTACGAGATTCATCCGGAAGACTTCGGGATGCAGATGGTGTCGAACCGCACGCTGAAGGTCGAGAACGCCGAGGAATCGCGCACGATGCTGCTCGAGGCGCTCGGCAACAAGCCCGGCGTCGCGCGCGAGATCGTCACGCTGAACGCGGGCACAGCGCTCTATTCGGCGAACGTCGCGAGCTCGATCGCCGACGGCATCCAGCTCGCGCGCGAAGCGATCGCGAGCGGCCGCGCCCGCGAGAAAGTCGACGAACTGGTGCGCTTCACGCAGCAATTCAAGCGCTGACGCACCGCTTCAGCTTCAGCCTCAACCGAACCCGATTCAAGCACGCAGGACAACCCATGAGCGACATCCTCGACAAAATCATCGCCGTCAAGCGCGAAGAGATCGCCGCCGCGCTCAAGAGCGCGCCGCTCGAAGAACTGAAACTGCAGGCGTCGGCGCGCGATTCGCGCGACTTCGTCGGCGCGCTGCGGAAGCAGCATGCAGCGGGTCGGGCCGCCGTCATCGCCGAGGTGAAGAAGGCGAGCCCGTCGAAAGGCGTGCTGCGCGAGCACTTCGTGCCGGCCGACATCGCGCGCTCGTATGCCGAGCACGGCGCCGCGTGCCTGTCCGTGCTGACCGACGAGCAGTTCTTCCAGGGCAGCGCGCGCTATCTCGAAGACGCGCGCGCCGCGTGCAGCCTGCCCGTGCTGCGCAAGGACTTCATCGTCGACGCGTATCAGGTGCTCGAAGCGCGCGCGATGGGCGCCGACGCGATCCTGCTGATCGCCGCCGCGCTCGACACGCCGCTGATGCAGGATCTCGAGGCGTACGCGCACTCGCTCGGCCTCGCGGTGCTCGTCGAAGTGCACAATCGCGACGAGCTGAACGAAGCGCTCACGCTGAAGACGCCGCTCGTCGGCATCAACAACCGCAATCTGCGCACGTTCGAGACGACGATCGACACGACGCTCGGCATGCTCGACGCGATTCCGGACGACCGGATCGTCGTCACCGAATCCGGCATCCTGGCGCGCGCGGACGTCGAACGGATGGAAGCGGCGGGCGTGCACACGTTCCTCGTCGGCGAGGCGTTCATGCGCGCCGAGAATCCGGGCGCGGAGCTCGCGCGGATGTTCTTCTGAGCGCGGCGCACGATGGCGATCGAACAGGAAATCAAGCTCGCGCTGCCCGCCGCGCAGATCGACGCGGCGCGGCGCTTCTTCGACGCGCGCGCCGGCGCGCCCGGCCGCGAGATCGCGCTCGTGAACGTCTACTTCGACACGCCGGCGCTCGCGCTCGCGCGTGCGAAGAGCGCGCTGCGGCTGCGGCTCGCGCCGCAAGGCTGGCTGCAGACGTTCAAGACGGCCGGCGCAGCCGTCGGCGGGCTGCACCGCCGCCATGAATGGGAGATGCCCGTCGCGGGCGAGGCGCTCGAGATCGACGCGCTCTGCGCCGCGTGCGACGTCGAGCAAGCAGCCGACGCGCTGCGCGCCGCCGCGCCCGGCCTCATCGCACTCTTTCGCACCGATTTCTCGCGCACGCTGTGGCGAATCGAGCACGCGGGCGCGACGATCGAGGCCGCGCTCGATCGCGGCGAGATCGTCGCGCCAGTCGACGGCGACGTGCGCCGCGAGCCGATCTGCGAGATCGAACTCGAGCTCGTCGACGGCGACGCGGCCGCCCTCTCGTCGCTCGCCGAAGCGGTCGCCGCCGCGCTGCCCGGCGTCGCGCCGGACAACCTGAGCAAGGCACAGCGCGGCTATCGGCTGCGCGGCGGCGAGCTGCGCGCCGACTGACCGCCCTTTTCCCCGCATGACCAAGCCCTCACCGTCCCGCCCGATGCAACAACCTTCGCTGTTCGACGATCCCGTTCCGCCCGCAACGAAAGACGGCGCCTCCGCGCCGTCCGTCGCGTCGCAATTCGATGTGCTGCCGCCTGACTGGCGCGAGATTCTCGAGCCGTTCATCGCGAGCGACGCGTATGCGCCGCTCTGCCGCTTCGTCGACGGCGAACGCGCGGCGGGCAAGGCCGTTTATCCGACCGACGTGTTCCGCGCGCTGCGGCTCACGCATCCGGACGACGTGAAGGTCGTGATCCTCGGCCAGGACCCCTATCACGGCGAGGATCACGGGATTCCGCAGGCGCACGGCCTCGCGTTCTCGGTGCCGCCCGGCGTGAAGCCGCCGCCGTCGCTGCGCAACATCTTCAAGGAAATCTCGGCCGACTTCGGCTACGAGACGCCCCGTCACGGCTGCCTCGACACGTGGGCGCGGCAGGGCGTGCTGCTGCTCAACACGGTGTTGACGGTCGAGCGCTCATCGGCCGCGAGCCACGCGAAGCGCGGCTGGGAGAAATGCACCGACACGCTGATCCACGAACTCGCGACGCGCCATCGCCACCTCGTGTTCATGCTGTGGGGCGCGCATGCGCAGGCGAAGCGCGCGCTCTTCGACGCGAGCGAGCATTGCGTGCTCGAAGCGCCGCATCCGTCGCCGCTGTCCGCGCATCGCGGTTTTCTCGGCTGCCGCCATTTCGCGCTCGCCAACGACTATCTGAAGCAGCATGGACGCGCGCCGATCGATTGGCGGCTGCCCGAAGAGGCCGAGACGCTCGCTTGAGCACGAGCCGAAACGCTCGCCGGCGCGTGAGCCGTATGCGCGGCGTTCGAAGCCCGGCTCGTCGGCGATGTGACGCGAACAATTTTCCGGGTGCCGCCGGGTGTTGCGTCGGTGTTCCTCCGCGCGGTCCACGCTGCGCCGCTCGCCGCGCCGATGGCGCTTGACGGTTTGCGGCGAAGCCGTCAAGCCGCCGCGCGCCATCCCGTTCACGTGCGGACGAACGCACGCCGGGCCGCGAGACCGCGTCGACTCGACATTCGGCGCATCCTCGACGACACAAGCAAAAACGCCGCGAACCTGCCGGTCCGCGGCGTTTTTTCGGCTATCCGGCGAAGACGCTCAAACCGCGGCGATCGTCTCGCGTGCGTTCGCGAGTGCAGCGTTCGCCGCATCCGGCCCGAGCGCGAGACCTTCCGCGTAGACGAACGTCACGTCGGTCATGCCGATGAAGCCGAGGAACGTCTGCAGGAACGGCGTCTGGCTATCGGTCGGCATGCCGACGTGCTTGCCGCCGCGCGCCGACACCACATAGACCTTCTTGCCCTTGATCAGCCCTTCGGGACCTTCCGCCGTGTAACGGAACGTGACGCCTGCGCGAGCGATCCAGTCGAAGTACGTCTTGAGCTGCGACGATACGCCGAAGTTGTACATCGGCGCGCCGATCACGATCACGTCGGCCGAGAGCAGCTCGTCGATCAGCGCGTCGCTCTTCGCGACGATCGCGTTCTGCTCGGCGGTGCGCTGGTCGGCCGGCGTGAAGAACGCGCCGAGGACCGCGTCGTCGAGGTGCGGCAGCGCGTCGGCGAGCAGGTTGCGGACCTTGACGGTCGCGCCGGGGTGGCTTTGTTGCAGCTTCGCCGTCAGTTCGTCGGCAAGCATCGTCGACTGGGCGCCTTGCGAGCGGGCGGCGGAATTGATCTGAAGAATGGTCGTCATGTCGGGCTCCGTGGGTTTGGTTTGCGCCGAGTGCAGCGCGAGTGACGCCATTGTGCGGATCGTTGCCGCCGCGAAAAAGCCGTGACTGGGTGACGGATTGTTGCAACAGTGAAACAATCGACGCCCGGTTCGGCGCGGCTATTGCCTGCCGCGCGCCGCCGGCAGCCCAAGCCATGCGTCGCGGTGCGCGCGCGTCGCGGCGGGCTTCGGCTGCGCGCTCAGCTTGTAGCGCGCGACTTCCGGGCCGTCGAGCTTGAGCCGCGCGACGCGGAGCTCGTCGCGCCGGAACGCGTGGATCTCGACCTTGTCGCCGGCCCGATAGCGCGCGAGCAGTGCATCGACGTTCGAGCCCGTCACGCGCAGCCCGTCGATCGCGACGAGCGCATCGCCCGCCGACAGCCCCGCGCGATGCGCGGCGCCGCCTTCGTAGACGGCCGCGAGCGTGCATTCCGCGCCGCCTCGCGTGCGTGCGCCGAGCGTCGGCTTCGGCGGCGCGCCGGGCGAGCCGTTGGCGCCCGCGTCGGGCGCGAGCGTCACGCCGAACGGCTCGAAAAGTCCGGCGAGCGGCAGTTCGCGCGTGCCGGACACCGCATCGTCGAACAGCCGGCCGAGGTCGACGCCCGTCGCTTCGGCGATCAGCGCCTTCACGTCGTCCTCGCCGACGCCGTGCGGCTTGCCGTGATAGAAGTCGCGCCCGAAGCGCTGCCACAGCAGTCGCATCACGTCGTCGAGCGACTTGCGATGGCGAGTCTGCGCGCGGATCGCCAGATCGAACGCGAGCGCGACGAGCGAGCCCTTCGTGTAATAGCTGACGATCGCGTTCGTCGCGTTCTCGTCCTGCCGGTAGTACTTGATCCACGCATCGAACGAGCTTTCGGCGACGCTCTGCTTGAGCCTGCCGGCGCCGCGCTGCACGCCGCCGATCGTGCGGCCGAGCATCGCGAAATAGTCGTCCTGCGAGATGAGGCCGCTGCGCACGAGCATCAGGTCATCGTAGTACGACGTGACGCCCTCGAAGAACCACAGCAGCGACGTATAGCTCTCGCGCGACAGGTCGTACGGCGCGAACGCGGCCGGCTTGATCCGCTTCACGTTCCACGTGTGGAAGTACTCGTGGCTGCACAGGCCGAGATACGTGCGATAGCCTTCCGTCGTCTCCGGGCGCCCCTTCACCGGCAGATCGCTGCGATTGCAGATGAGCGCGGTCGACGCGCGATGCTCGAGCCCGCCGTAGCCGTCGCTGACCGCCTGCGTCATGAACACGTAGCGCGACATCGGCGCGCGCTTCGTCTTCGGCTCGAAGAGCGCGATCTGCGCCTCGCACACGCGCTTCAGATCGACCGCGAGCCGCTCGATATCGAGCCCGACCACGCGGCCCGCGATCGCGACGTCGTGCGGCACGCCGTGCGCTTCGAACGTCGTCAGCGCGAATTCGCCCAGCGTGACCGGATGGTCGATCAGCGCGTCGTAATTCTCCGCGCGGTACGCGCCGAAGCCGTAGCGCTTCGTGCCGCGCGCCTCCGGCAGCGCGGTCGCGACGCGCCAGCGCCGGTACGCGTCGCCCGCCGGGCGCTCGATCGTCACCTCGCACGGCGCGTCTTCACGGCCGACCGGCGAAAGAAACACGCTCGTGCCGTTGAAGAAGCCGCCCGTGTCGTCGAGATGCGCGGCGCGCACCGACAGATCCCACGCGTAGACGTCGTAGCGCAGCGTGATCGATCCGGACGTCGGCGCGGCCTGCCAGGTCTGCTTGTCGGTCTTGTCGATCCGCAGCTTGCGGCCCGCATCGTTGAACGCGCGCAACGTCACGATGTTGCGCGCGAACTCGCGCACCATGTAGCTGCCCGGAATCCACACGGGCAGCGTGAAGCGCTGGCCCGCCGGATCGGGATCGGCGAGCGTGAGCGTCACTTCGAACAGGTGGGCGGCGGGGTCTTTCGGAACGATCGTGTAGCGAATCGGCTTCATCGTCGGAATCGGTCGGGGCAAGCGGAAACGGATACGGATACGAAAAGAGGCGCCGGCCAAACGCCGGCGCCTCCTTCGCGATGCAAGAAACGCCGCGTCACTTGACGCCGGCGAGCGCCTGATTCAGTTCGTCGGCGGACACGGCGCCCGGCAGGCGGGTGCCGTCGGCGAGGAACACGGTCGGCGTGCCCGTCACGTTCATCCCGCGGCCGAGCGCGAGATTCTTGTCGAGCGCGGTCGTGTCGCAGCTCGTCGCGTTCGCGGGCGCGCGATGCTCGAGCATCCATGCCTGCCAGGTCTTCACGCGGTCGCTCGCGCACCAGATCGACTTCGATTTCACCGTCGAATCGGGCGACAGCACCGGATACAGGAACGTGTAGACGGTCACGTTGTCGACCGACTGCAACGTCGTCTCGAGCTTCTTGCAGTACGGGCAGTTCGGATCGGAGAACACCGCGATCTTGCGCGCGCCGCTGCCCTTCACGACCTTGATCGCATTCGAAAGCGGCAGGCTCGCGAAATCGATCTTGTTGATCTCGGCGAGACGCTCGGCCGTGAGGTTCTTGTGCGTCTTCGTGTTGACGAGCTCGCCGAGCAGCACGTAGTCGCCCGACGCGTCGCTATAGACGATCTGCGAGCCGAGATTGACCTCGTACAAACCCGCGATCGGCGACTTCGTCACGCTCTTGATCGGAGCGTCGGCGCCGAGGCGCGACTGCAGCGCGGCCTTCAGCTTGTCGGTGGTCTGATCGGCCTGCGCGGTGCAGCCGAGCGTCGCCGTCGCGGCGGCCAGCGCGAGCGTGGCGATACGAATCGTTTTTTTCATGCAAATCTTCCTTCAAAGCGTGCGTGCATCGCCACAGTGTACGACTGTGGCGGAGCAGTGTCGGACCGCCGTGCCGCGCGAAGGTTCGCCGGCCCGGTCAGCCGAGCGCCGACGCGACCAGCCAGCGCTTGACGAGCGGCTGTGCGCCAACGAGCGCCATCCCCGTATTGCGCACGATGCGCGCGACCGTGCCCGGCAGCGAAAAGACCCGCTGCAGGCCGTCGGTCGCGATCATCAGCGCGCGGATGTCCTCGCGCCGCGCGCGCTCGTAGCGGCGCAGCAGGACGGTGTCGCCGAGATCGCGGAACGCTTCGCGGTTCGCAATCGTGTCCGCGAGCGCGGCGACGTCGCGCAGCCCGAGGTTCATTCCCTGGCCCGCGAGCGGGTGAATCAGGTGCGCGGCGTCGCCGACGAGCGCGACGCGCGGCGCGATCAGCCGGTCGACCGTCTGCAGCGAGAGCGGGAAGCCCTTCGCGGGCGTCACGCACTCGAGCGCGCCGAGGCGGCTCATCGTCACGCGCTCGACCTCGGCCGCGAGCTGCGCGGGATCGAGCGCGAGCAACTCGTCGGCGTGCGCGGTGTGCGCGGACCAGACGAGCGACACGTGGCCGTCCGGCAGCGGCAGCAGCGCGACGATCTCGCCATCGCGGAACCACTGATACGCGGTCTCGCGATGCGGCAGCGACGCCTTGAAATTCGCGACGACGCCCGTCTGCCGATAGTCGCGCCGCTCGACCTTCGAGCCGATCTGCGAGCGCACCCACGAATGCGCGCCGTCCGCGCCGACGACGAGATCGCATTCGATCACGTCGCCGTTCGCGAGCGCGAGCGTTGCGGCGTCCGGCTTCACGTCGAAGCCCTGCGCGCGCGCGTCGAACCACGCGAGATTCGGCTGGAAGCGCAGCGCGGCGTCGAGCGCGCATTCGATCAGCGACGATTCGCCGATCCATGCGAGCTGCGGCACCGCCGACTGGAACGCGGAGAAGTGAAGTTCGGCGTGCGCGTCGCCATACACGCGCATGTCGTAGACGGGCGCGAGCCGGCTGTGGTCGAGCGCCTGCCACACGCGCAACCGCTCGAGGAGCGCCTGCGAGCTCGCCGACAGCGCGTAGATGCGCGAATCGAATGCGAGATCGGCGGGACGCGGGGCGGCCGGCTGCGCGAGCAGCGCGGTCTTGTGGCCCGCCTGCGTCAGCGCGAGCGCGGCCGTCTTGCCGACGAGGCCGCCGCCGACGACGGCGACGTCGAAGGTCTGATGGTAGGCAGTCATGGCGGGCATTATAGCCGGGCGACGCATGTCGCTTCGCTCAGGGAATTTGCGGTAAATCAGGGCACGCGACACGGCAACGCACGCGTCGAGCCGGTTTCGCCGCACTCGTCGAACGCGGGTTTCCACGTAATCGCGCATACCGCGCGCCGACGCGGCCGCACCGCCCGCCAGCGGCGATGTAACCGGCGCTCGCCCGCCGCCGCATGCCGCCGGGACCACGCGTTACGCGCCACACGTTTCCTTACAAACACACACCGCTTGTCATGCACACGGCCGCTACATTGAGCCGACGCAACAACAGGAACAGGAGATGTCGATGAAACGGATCGCGGCTCTCGCCGCCCTCGCTGTCGTGCTGGGCAGCGTGCTCGCAGGATGCATCGTGGTGCCGGAAGGCGGCGGCTACTACCACCATCGCGACTACTACTACCGGTATTGACGTGCGGATCGGCGGCTCGTCGCTCGCGGTTCGCGTTGCGCGTCTCGTCTCGTCGCGTGCGGCACGCGGCACGCGGCGCGAGCGCCGACGCTGGCTGGCGCCCGGCCTCGAGCCGGCGCCGGGCCGAGCCGATGCGCGGGCGCGAACGCGCGCCTGTCGACGAAAACGGCGGCTCGACCGAGCGCCTTCCCCCAGCCCTCGCTCACTCGCCTCCCCGACCGCACGGATGGCCGCCGCGCCGGCGGCCATCGCGGCCCCCACGCGCCAACCCTCGGCGCCCGCCGCGAAGTGCGTTCCACCCCACCGAACGGTTGTCTGATTCCGCTCATCGCGTGCTATCGTTTCAATGACGACGCGACCGATCTGCAAGCGTCGGAAAAACAGGTCTCAACCACCATCGCGAGCACGGCCATGAGCGACCTGCGCCACCATCTCAATCAACAGGACCGAGTGGAGCTGCTCTGCTGGCTCGCCGTCGGAAATCTCGGCGCCTTTTACCTGAACGAGAGCTGGCCCGGTGCAGCCTTTCAGGTCCAGTCCGCGCACAAATGGCTCGACCGGCATGCGCGAGAGGCCGATTGGCTGACGCTCGCGAAGCTGTCGCTCATCGCGCTCGACATCGCGAAGAAGCACGCGGACTTCGTCAACGCGTCATGGGCGCGCGACGCGGTCGAAGAGATCATCGATACCGACGATCTGAACTACGAAGCGCGCCTCGCTCAACTCGTGCTGAACGACTGCCGCATGGCGCTGGCCGATCGGCGGATCGCCGACTGATTCGCCCGCTGCCCTCGCGGGGCGGCGCGAACGAAGGACGACCGACGCCGGCGCGCACCGCACCGCCGCCTGAAGGCGCCGGCCATGTTCGTCCGGAACGCCGGAACGCGATTCCGCCCGCGCTTTTCATGCGATGCGCGCTTCGCCGTGCGCAGCGACATCGCTCATACCGAGTCGGCTGCGAGGCCGCACTGCCCGGACATCGGCCGGCCGGCCCGCGAGCGGCGACGCCGCTCGCGCCGCCGGTTGCCTTGGCGCGCCGTCGAACGAGTTACAATCGCCTCTTTTGGTGGCAGCGCACGTCCCGCTTGCGCTCGAGCGTCCGAACGGGCGCTCCTGCCCGGCCCCGATGTGGCCCAAAAAGCGCGCGGACGAACGCCCCGCGCCGTGCACGATGCGCCCCACATCACGCACAACCCATTGAATCCCGAAGGAACCCATGAGTCTCAAATGCGGCATCGTCGGCTTGCCCAACGTCGGCAAGTCCACCCTGTTCAACGCGCTGACGAAGGCCGGCATCGCCGCCGAGAACTATCCGTTCTGCACGATCGAGCCGAACGTCGGCGTCGTCGAAGTGCCTGACGCGCGCCTGAAAGCGCTCGCCGACATCATCAAGCCCGAGCGCGTCGTGCCCGCCGTCGTCGAGTTCGTCGACATCGCGGGCCTCGTCGCCGGCGCGAGCAAGGGCGAAGGCCTCGGCAACCAGTTCCTCGCGAACATCCGCGAAACCGACGCGATCACGCACGTCGTGCGCTGCTTCGAGGACGAAAACGTCATCCACGTCGCAGGCAAGGTGAGCCCGCTCGACGACATCGAAGTCATCAACACCGAACTCGCGCTCGCCGACCTCGCCACCGTCGAGAAGGCGCTCGCCCGCTATTCGAAGGCGGCGAAGTCGGGCAACGACAAGGAAGCGGCGAAGCTCGTCGCGGTGCTCGAAAAGGCGCGCGCGCATCTCGACCAGGGCAAGGCCGTGCGCGGCCTCGACCTGTCCGACGACGAGCAGGCGCTCATCAAGCCGTTCTGCCTGATCACCGCGAAGCCGGCGATGTACGTCGCGAACGTGAAGGAAGACGGCTTCGCGAACAACCCGCACCTCGACGCGGTCCGCCAGTACGCAGAAGCAGAGAAGTCGCCGGTCGTCGCGGTATGCGCGGCGATCGAGGCGGAGATCGCCGATCTCGACGACGCCGACAAGGAAGCGTTCCTCGCCGACATGGGCATGGAAGAGCCGGGCCTCGACCGCGTGATCCGCGCGGGCTTCAAGCTGCTCGGCCTGCAGACGTACTTCACCGCGGGCGTGAAGGAAGTGCGCGCGTGGACGATCCACATCGGCGATACCGCGCCGCAGGCGGCGGGCGTGATCCACACGGATTTCGAGCGCGGCTTCATCCGCGCGCAGACGATCGCCTACGACGACTTCATCGCGTACAAGGGCGAGCAAGGCGCGAAGGAAGCAGGCAAGATGCGCGCGGAAGGCAAGGAGTACGTCGTGCATGACGGCGACGTGATGAACTTCCTGTTCAACGTCTAGCCGTACCGCAGGCTCGGCGGACGCAGGCGGCGGCGGATCGCTCGCCGCTCGCGACCGCCGGGCCGTACCGATTTCGCGCGGATCGGGCCGAACGCGAAATCCTCGCTCCTCACGCCGCTTCCCGATTCGATCGAAGAGGCGCTCGCCGGCCCCGGCGATCCCGCCCATCGTCTCCCCGAAGCCTCCCTCAGAGCCCCGCGAGCGCCCCCTCTTCTCCGCGCTTCAAAAACCGCCGGTTCGTGACATGTCACGCTTGCCGGCTCGGCCGAACGGCGCTCGCGGCAACGCGCCCCGGCTTCTATCAATCTCCTCTTTCCGGCGAGCCTGTCGAATCCCTACGCGCTGCAGCCGAAGAGAGCCTTCTGGCCTTCCGCGGTCGGAGACGTCAATCCGATGGAGATCTCGGCCCTCTCGCGGCCGAAGCATCCGATCGGCAAGCACGAGCCGATCGCGACGCTCGGCTCGTGCTTCGCGCAGCACATCAGCCGCGCGCAAATGCATCTTCGTCGCCCTTGCATCTGCCCGCGAACCTCGCCGTCGTCTCGAAACTTGCATTCGGCGCGGCGTGTCTCGCCGCGCTTCGCCAGGCCCCGCTTGTCGAACCGAATGCGATCGGCCCGGTGGCAGCGCGCCGCCTGGCCGATGTCCCATCACCGCGGGTTCGCGGACACCCGAGGCGGCGCGGACGCCGACGCCTCGGCGCCGCGCGCGCGCCGATTCATCCACGACGCCGTGACGACCGCGAGCGCAAGCACAGCGGTCGCGGCGATTTCCATCCGGTGATCCTCGCGCAGCAGCATCACGACGAGCACGCCGCAGATGAACAGGATCACCGCCCACGTGAGCCACGGGAAGCACCACATCCGCAGCGGCGGACGCTCGCCGGTCGCGTCGAGCGTCGAGCGCATCCGCAGTTGCGAAATCGCGATCACGAGATAGACGAGCAGCGCGATCGCGCCCGACGTCGCGAGCAGGAAGCCGAACACCTGCTCGGGCATCACGTAGTTCGCGATCACGGTCAGGAAGCCGAATGCGGTCGACGCGAGCACGGCCGCGCGCGGCGTGCCGCTCGCGTCGGTGCGGCGCAGGAACGCGGGCGCGTCGCCGCGCGTCGACAGAGAGAAGATCATCCGCGACGCCGTATAGAGCGCCGAATTCAGGCAGCTCGCGACCGACACGAGCACGATCACGTCGATGATCGCCTTCGCGTGCGGCACGCCGATCAGCTCCATCGCGCGCTGATACGAGCCGTGCGTGGGCAAGAGCGCGTCGTTCCACGGCACCAGCGCCGCGACGACGAAGATCGAGCCGAGATAGAACAGCGAGATCCGCCAGATCACCGAGTTCGTCGCGCGAACGATCTGGCGCTCCGGCTGCTCGGACTCGGCGGCGGCGATCGTGACGATCTCGGTGCCGAGAAACGAGAACATCGTCGTCAGCATCGCGGCGAGCACCGCGCCGATTCCGTTCGGCATGAAGCCGCCCGCGTTCACGAGCCGCGCGGCGCCCGACACGCTCGAGCCCGGCAGCAGGCCGACGATCGCCGCGCCGCCGATCGCGAGGAACACGACGATCGCGACCACCTTGATGAGCGCGAACCAGAATTCGAACTCGCCGTAGTTCTTGACCGAGAAGAGGTTCGTCAAGGTGAGCACCGACGTGATGCCGAGCGCGAAGATCCACGTCGCGACGCCGGGGAACCATGCGTTGAGGATCGTCGCCGCGGCCGTCGCCTCGATCGGAATCACGAGCACCCAGAACCACCAGTAGAGCCAGCCGATCGTGAAGCCCGCCCAATGGCCGATCGCGCGATCGGCATAGGTCGAGAACGAGCCGCTGTCCGGCTGTGCGACCGCCATCTCGCCGAGCATCCGCATCACGAGCACGACGAGCAGGCCCGCGATCGCGTAGGCGATCAGCGCGGCCGGCCCGGCTTCCGCGATCGCGTGCCCCGAGCCGACGAACAGCCCGGCGCCGATCACGCCCGCGATCGACAGCATCGTGACGTGACGCTGCTTCAGGCCGGTTCCCAGGCCTGTCTGACTTCCTTTCATGTCTCTCTCCAAATAAACGGTTCCGGTATGACCGGGCATCGTGTGAAGGCGGCGCGGGGCTTTTTTGTTATCGAACCGTGCTCGTCGCGACGTGCGTCGCGCGTCGGCCGGGCATCGCGCCTGCGGCCGCCCGGACGGATGCGCCGCGCAGATCCGCGAAACTGCGTTTGCGATGCGCCGCGCATGCGGCGGCGCATCGCGGCGCCCCTGTCGTCGGCATCATGGTCAGCCGCCTTCGAAGCGAAGCAGTGTAAGCATCAAACGGTTCGCGACTAAGAACCAATTGGCGAATTTCGATAGAACCATTTGTCGCATCGATGAAGACGCGGGCGATGCGCGGCCCGTCCGGCGCTGTCGCGCGGGCCCGCGAAGCCGCTCGAAAAAAACGGCCGGAGGCCAACGGACGACGCTTCGTGAAGCAAGTGCAGCGACGAAAAACGCGCGTCGACAGACAAATCACGGCGCGCCGCCCGCCGTCTCGTCGCGCCATTTCGCGGGCGCGATCGCCTGCCATTCGCGCAGAAGCAGCGCCTTCACGGTGTCGGGATGCGCGGCCGACAGGCGCACCAGCACGATCGGCCATCCGACGTAGTGATCGGTCACATAGAACACGTCGGGCGCCGATTCGATCAGCCATGCGCGCTCGTCCGGGCCGACGCCCTTGACGACGAGCGTGTCGCCGTCCTCGCGCAATCGCGCGAGCAGCTTGCCCTTCACCTTGAGCGCCGGCGTGCCGTACGACGTGCCGTCCTCGACGCCGCGCCATGAGCGCCCGACGCCGCAAGCCGACCGCGCCGTTGCCGGTCAATCCGACCAATTCGGCACATCCGCTCGACACGCCTGCCGCGCACGGCCGTCGCGCTTTCCGTCTATCGCGTCTCCTTTCCGCACCGCAACGGCCGCGCCTGCAGCGCCGCCTTGATCGCGGCCATCCTGCGCGGCGAATCCGCGAGCACCGCGTCGACCCCGAGACACGCGGCCGCGCGGTAATCGTCCGCGTCGTTCACCGCGATCGCGAGAATATGGACATTCGCGCGCTGCTTGAAGCACGCGACGGTCGCGGGCGTCCACAATGTTGCCGCCACCTTCGACACGCCCTCGCCGAGCGTGAAGCGCTCGCTCACCGTCAAATTCCGGCGCATCTCGAAGCCGGCCCACACGGGCGCATCGGGCGCGCCTTCGCACGCACCGCCGAGCAGCACGTTCACGAGCCGCCCTCGCGTCGCATCGCGCGACTCGAAGAGTCGCGCCTGCGGGTACGACGCAAACGCGGCCTGATAAGCCGCGTCGGTCGAATAAATCGTCACGCGCGGCCACGCGGACTCGCTCGTCAGCACATCCGCGACGGCCTTCGCCTGCGGCCCGGCCGGCAGCGCCTTCATGTCGAGCACGACCGGCATCGCGGGCGGAATCGCACGCAATGCGTCGCGCAGCGTCGGAATGCCGGCCGGGCGGGCGCGATACGGATACCGCCCGCTCGCGTCCCGAAAATTCCAGCCCGCGTTCATCTGCGCGAGCTGCGCCGCTGCGTACCGGGCGACCGGGCCGCTCGACTGCGTCAGCGCCGACAGGTCGGCGGGCCGGTACAACACCGGTATGCCGTCGCGGCTCAGCTGGACAGTCAGCCAGATCGCGTCCGCGCGATTCGCGACCGCCTCGCGAATCGCCTCGAGCGTGTTCTCCGGCGCGTCGCCCGTGCCGCCGCGGTGCGCGACGACGAGCGGCGGCGTCGCGGGCGCTTCGCCGACCGGCCCGCCGCCCGCGCACGCGGCGAGGCCGATCGCGACGCCGGCAAGCGCCGCCCGCAGTCGTGTCCGGTCAATTTGTCGATTCATGGGTCTGCTTCCTCCATCGAAACATGTCTCGCCTCTTTGTTTGACGATGCGCAGCGGAGTTTCTTCAGCGCCTCGCTGCGGTTAATATGCCGTCCTGCCGCCTGGCCATACCGACAACGACAATCGAGAGAGACCATGCTACTTCCGCTGTCCCGCGCGGCGCGGCGCATCGCCGTCACGCTCGCCATCGCGACGCTCCCGCTCGCGCTCCCGCTCGCGCCCGCATTCGCCTACGCGCCGAGCGCGCCCGCCGTCGGCGGCGAAGCGGATCTCGACCGCCACGACACGTACCGGAACCGCGACGGAGAAACCGTGCACGCGCCCGCGCATTCGAAATCGGGCCGTGTCCCCGAGGGCGCGACGGCCCGCTGCCGCGACGGCGCGTACAGCTTCAGCCGGCATCGACGCGGCACGTGCTCGGGGCACGGCGGCGTCGCCGCCTGGCTGTGACGCGGCGGCGAAACCGCGTCGAGGCCGAAACCGCATTGCAGCAGCCGCGCTTCGTTTCGCGCGACGGCGAACCGCCTCGGCAGCTCGGCGACTCAGGCAGCCGGCCAACGTCGCCACGCGCCCGAAGCGCCATCGCCCCGCAGACACGCATTCGCCGCATGTCCGGCGCGCTCCCGCACCGCGCCGAAGTACAATGGCGGTTCGCGCCGCGCAGCCGCGGCGGCGCCGCCGCGGCTGCGCGGCGGCCGCTTTCACGAACCGAATCGCACACGTCGCCGCCGTCGGCCGCCTGCCGGCGCGCGGCCGCGTGAACTTCTACTCTTTCATTCACGCAGATGGCCCAATACGTTTTCACGATGAACCGGGTCGGCAAGATCGTGCCGCCCAAGCGCCAGATCCTGAAGGACATCTCGCTGTCGTTTTTCCCCGGCGCGAAGATCGGCGTGCTCGGTCTGAACGGCTCGGGCAAGTCGACGCTGATCCGCATCATGGCGGGCGTCGACAAGGACATCGAAGGCGAAGCGACGCCGATGCCGAACCTGAACATCGGCTACCTGCCGCAGGAGCCGCAGCTCGACCCGACGAAGACGGTGCGCGAAGCCGTCGAGGAAGGCCTCGGCGACCTGTTCCAGGCCAACAAGAAGCTTGAAGAAATCTACGCGGCCTACGCCGAGCCGGACGCCGATTTCGACGCGCTCGCCGCCGAGCAGGCGAAGTACGAGGCGATCCTCGCGTCGAGCGACGGCGGCAGCCCCGAGCAGCAGCTCGAAGTGGCCGCCGACGCGCTGCGCCTGCCGCCGTGGGACGCGAAGATCGAGCACCTGTCGGGCGGCGAAAAGCGCCGCGTCGCGCTGTGCAAGCTGCTGCTCGAGAAACCCGACATGCTGCTGCTCGACGAGCCGACCAACCACCTCGACGCCGAATCGGTCGAATGGCTCGAGCAGTTCCTGACGCGCTTCCCGGGCACCGTCGTCGCGGTCACGCACGATCGCTACTTCCTCGACAACGCGGCCGAGTGGATTCTCGAGCTCGACCGCGGCCACGGCATTCCGTGGAAGGGCAACTACAGCAGTTGGCTCGACCAGAAGGAAGACCGCCTGAAGCAGGAAGAGGCGTCCGAATCGGCGCGCCAGAAGGCGATCAAGAAGGAACTGGAGTGGGTGCGCCAGAACCCGAAGGGCCGCCAGGCGAAGTCGAAGGCGCGTATCGCGCGCTTCGAGGAGCTGAACAGCCAGGAATACCAGAAGCGCAACGAGACGCAGGAAATCTTCATTCCGGTCGGCGACCGCCTCGGCAATGAAGTGATCGAGTTCAAGAACGTCAGCAAGGCGTACGGCGATCGCCTCTTGATCGACAACCTGAACTTCAAGATTCCGGCGGGCGCGATCGTCGGCATCATCGGGCCGAACGGCGCGGGCAAGTCGACGCTGTTCCGGATGCTGACAGGCAAGGAGCAGCCGGATTCGGGCGAAATCGTGCGGGGCCCGACGGTGAAGCTCGCGTACGTCGACCAGAGCCGCGACGCGCTCGACGGCAGCAAGACCGTGTTCGAGGAGATCTCGGGCGGCGCGGACGTGCTGACGGTCGGCAAGTACGAGACGCCGTCGCGCGCGTACATCGGCCGCTTCAACTTCAAGGGCGGCGATCAGCAGAAGAACGTCGGCAACCTGTCGGGCGGCGAGCGCGGCCGCCTGCACCTCGCGAAGACGCTGATCGCGGGCGGCAACGTGCTGCTGCTCGACGAGCCGTCGAACGACCTCGATGTCGAAACGCTGCGCGCGCTCGAAGATGCGCTGCTCGAATTCGCGGGCTCGGTGATGGTGATCTCGCACGACCGCTGGTTCCTCGACCGGATCGCGACGCACATCCTCGCGTTCGAAGGCGATTCGCAGGCCGTGTTCTTCGACGGCAACTACCAGGAGTACGAAGCCGACAAGCGTGCGCGTCTCGGCGAGGAAGCGGCGAAGCCGAAGCGTCTGCGCTACAAGCCGATCAGCCGGTAACGGCCGGCGCGCGGATGCGTTTGCCGTTTGCCGGAACCGGCGTCGCGCGATCGGCGATCGGCCGCCGCGACGGCTGCCGCGCACGACGCATGACCTGCGCCGTGTGCGACGCGAAACAAAAAGCGGGCGACGTGCCCGCTTTTTTCATGGGTGCCGGCGGCGCACCGCCGACTCGCCCGCGCAACGCCGGCGGCGACGCAGCGTCGCTCCGCCGCCGCCTTGTCTACCTTCAACCGAACAAGCCCAGCTCGCGCAACCGCGCCTCCGTCGCATCGGCGCTCGTGTGATGAACCCCGTGCCAGCCGAGCGCGTTCGCGGCGGCGGCGTTCTTCGCGTTGTCGTCGATGAAGACGAGCTCGTGCGGCGCGACGCCCGGCAGATGCGGCTCGATCCGCGCGTGCATCTCCCGGTAGATCGCCGGATCCGGCTTCACGAGCTTCACGCGCCCCGACACGACGATATCCTTGAAGCGGCGCAGCACCGGAAAATTCTCCCACGCATAAGGAAACGTCTGCGCGGACCAGTTCGTGAGGCCGAAGAGCGGCACGCCATGCGCGTCGAGCTTGTCGACGAGCGCTGTGCCGCCTTCGATCTCGCCGCCGATCATCTCGTGCCAGCGCGCGTAGAACGCGCGGATCAGCGCTTCGTGCTCGGGAAACGCCGCGACGCGCTCCGCGGTCGCCTCCTCGATCGTCTGTCCGCCGTCCTGCTTCACCACCCAGTCCATCCCGCACACGTGCGTGAGAAACCAGCGCCGCTCGGTTTCGTCCGGAATCAGCCGCTGGTACAGATACTCGGGACTCCAGTCGATCAGCACTCCGCCGAAATCGAACACGACTGCCTTGATGGTCATGCGAACTCCGTTGCGAGCACGTCTTCGAGCAGCCGCGGCGCGACGCCGTTGCCCGAGAACGTGCAATTGGTCCAGATGAAATTGTGATGCGCGACGACTTGCGCCGCGCTCAGGTGCGGGCGGTCGTTCGTCGTATGCAGATCGGAGACGACCGTCGTCCGATAGCCGAGGAGCGCCGCGCGGCGCGCCGCCGAATCGACGCAGAATTCCGACGCATAGCCGCAGATCACCACCGCGTCGATCCCGTGCGCATCGAGCTGTGCGGCGAGCGGCGTGTCGCGGAACGAATCGCTTTCGCGCTTGCGGATCCGCCAGTCGGCATCGGCGCAGACGAGATCCGCATGCAGGTGCCAGCCGGGCGTGCCGGGCACGACGTCGTCGTCAGCGTCGCCGTCGTGCTGCACGAAGCACACGGGCGCGCCCGCCGCGCGCGCCGCCGCCGTCAACCGGTTGATGCCCGCGACGACCTCGTCCAGCCGGTGCGCGGGCTTCGCCCGCTGCAGCAGCCCGCGCTGCATGTCGACCACGATCACCGCTGCGTTCGTCATCCGTCGCTCTCCGTCCTTATCGTTCGATCGTTCGTGTCGATTGCCGATTGCCGATTGCCGATTCCCGGTTCGCCGGCCGGCGACCGAAGCCGCGCGTCAGATCGGCTGCGTGCGCGCGTCGAGCCATGCTTTCGCATCGCCCGACAGATGCTTGCCGACCCGCTCGCGCACCGTCGCATGATACGCATCGAGCCACGCGCGCTCTTCATCGTCGAGGAGCGCGGGCAGCACGCAGCGCGTGTCGATCGGGCAGAGCGTCAGCGTCTCGAATTCGAGGAAGTCGCCGAACTCGGTCTGTCCCGCCGCGCGGTTCACGACGAGGTTCTCGATCCGCACGCCCCACTTGCCCGGCCGGTACACGCCCGGCTCGATCGACGTGATCATCCCCTCTTCCATCGCCGTGTACGGCTCGGCGGGCGCGTAGTGCGAGATCACCTGCGGCCCTTCGTGAACGTTCAGGAAATAGCCGACGCCGTGCCCCGTCCCATGTCCATAATCGAGCCCGGCCTGCCACATCGGCGCGCGCGCGATCGCATCGAGCATCGGCGAGCGAATGCCGCGCGGAAAGCGCGCGCGCGACAGCGCCATCATCGCCTTCAGCACGATCGTGAAGTCGCGCCGGTGCGCATCGTCGATCACGCCGACCGGCACCACCCGCGTGATGTCGGTCGTCCCGCTCAGATACTGGCCGCCGGAATCGATCAGCAACAGGCCGTCGCCTTCGATCGTCGCGTGCGCGGCGCGCGTCGCGCGGTAGTGCGGCATCGCGCCGTTCGCGTTGAAGCCCGCGATCGTCGCGAAGCTCGGCGACACGTAGCCCGGCCGGCGCGCGCGCACGGCGGTCAGCTTTTCGTCGATCGTCAGTTCGGTGATCGTCTCGCGGCCGAGCGCGCCTTCGAACCACGCGAAGAATTCGGCGAGCGCCGCGCCGTCGAGCTCCATCGTCGCGCGCACGTGCTCGATCTCGGCGGGCGTCTTGCGCGACTTCGCGAACGTCGACGGATTCACCGCCTCGATCACGCGCACCTGCTGCGGCACCGCCTGCAGCAGCCCATACGTCACGCGGCGCGGATCGATCAGGAGCCCCGCGCCCTCCGGCAGCGCGGCGAGCGCCGCGGCCGCGGCGTCGTACGGCCTCACGTCGACGCCGCCTTGCGCGAGCGACGTCGCGAGTTCGGCCGACACCTTGCCATCGGCGATGAAGAGCGTCGCGCGCTCGAGGCCGACGAGCGCATGCGCGACGAACACCGGGTTGTAGTTGACGTCGGCGCCGCGCAGGTTGAAGAGCCACGCGAGATCGTCGAGCGTCGACACGAAGTGCCACTGCGCGCCCTGTTCCTGCATCGCGCGGCGCACCTGCGCGAGCTTGCCCTCGCGCGCCGTATCGGCCTGCGGCGCCGCATGCTCGAAGATCGCGTCGGCGGGCAACGACGGACGCTGCGGCCAGATCGCGTCGAGCAGGTCGAGATCGGTGCGCAGCACGATGCCGCGCGGCGTGAGCGCCGCCGTCAGCGCGCGCGCCGCCGCGACGCCGAGCACCGCGCCGTCGACGCCGACCGTCATGCCCGCGGGCACGTGCGCGGCGAGCCATTCGACGTGCGGCTGCGTCTGCTGCCCGCCCATCATCTTCATCAGCGCGACGCCGGTGCCGGCGAGCTGCGCTTCGGCCTGGACCCAGTAGCGGCTGTCGACCCAGAGGCCCGCGAAGTCGGCGGTCACGACGAGCGTGCCGACCGAGCCGGTGAAGCCCGACAGCCACTGACGCGCCTGCCAGCGCTCGGGCAAATATTCGGACAAATGGGGATCGGCGGACGGCACCACGTAGGCGGCCAGATCCTCGCGCGCCATCGCGCCGCGCAGCAGGGCAAGACGCGCCGGCACGGGCGACGGATCGGGGAGTCGGGCATTCATGATTTCACCTGCAAACGTTCAGCGGCGGGCCGACAGGCCCACCGTCACGGCAACGGCCAGAAGCGCGGCGGCCGTACAGACCGGCCATTCGAGCGTCTCGCCATCGAAAAAGAGACCAGTGACATTGCCGGCCATCTTCGCGGCCGCCGCGCCGAGCACGCCCGCCGCGACGGCGAGCCACAGCGACGCGCGGCTCAGGCTGCGCAGCGGATTGAGCGCCCAGCCGAGCAAGCCGACGGCAAAGCCCAGCACGACGATTCCAAACCAGTTCATTCAACGCCTCTTCTGCTGTCGGACTCGTCCTGTCGGCACGAACGGCGCGCGGCGAGCGCCATTCTTCATGCAATTCATGGCCGGCACGGCGGTTCGCGACACGGCTTCCCGCCGCGCGGACGACCGTCCGGCACGACGACGGAACAACGTCCGATGCGATCAGGCAAGGCCGCGGCACCGCTCGTTGCGGCGGCGTCGACACGCCGGGCCGCTCGCCCGATCCCCCGCCGCGCGCCGTCGCCGCCGGCGCGCCCCCGTCTCGCAGTCCGTCATTTTCGCACCGTTTTGAGAT
Organism: Burkholderia oklahomensis C6786; assembly: GCF_000959365.1. NCBI lineage: Bacteria > Pseudomonadati > Pseudomonadota > Betaproteobacteria > Burkholderiales > Burkholderiaceae > Burkholderia > Burkholderia oklahomensis. The sequence continues at coordinate 2,159,887 of NZ_CP009555.1, read as the reverse complement.
CGCTTTTCAAAAAGGCGCGGCATGACGTCGCGCCCGGCGGACGGCTCGCCGCAACGACGCTCGGTTTCGAATGCGCGCCGTTGCGGCCGCCGCCCCGGCAGCGCGCGTCCGGCACGGTTCGCCGGGCATGCGGGCGAGCGCGACGACGGCGTGCGGCGGCGCCAGCCGCGGACACGGGCCGCCGTGCGCATCGGCCATGGGTTCGTCGTCAAAACGCTATAATATGGGACTAAACGATAGCCCCTCGACATGCAGCTCCTCACGATCGGAATCAATCACCACACTGCGCCTGTCGCCTTGCGCGAACGCGTGGCGTTTCCGCTCGAACAGATCAAGCCTGCACTCGCGACGTTCAAGAGCGTCTTCCTCGGCCATCCCGCGCCGAACTCGCCCGAAGCGGCGATCCTGTCGACCTGCAACCGCACCGAGCTGTACTGCGCGACCAACGATCGCGCGGCCCGCGACGCCGCGATCCGCTGGATGTCCGACTATCACCGCATTCCCGCCGACGAGCTCGCGCCGCACGTCTACGCGCTGCCGCAGTCCGAGGCGGTGCGTCACGCGTTCCGCGTCGCGTCGGGGCTCGATTCGATGGTGCTCGGCGAAACGCAGATCCTCGGCCAGATGAAGAACGCGGTGCGCACCGCGTCCGAGGCGGGCTCGCTCGGCACCTATCTGAACCAGCTGTTCCAGCGCACGTTCGCGGTCGCGAAGGAAGTGCGCGGGACGACCGAGATCGGCGCGCAGTCGGTGTCGATGGCGGCCGCGGCCGTGCGGCTTGCGCAGCGGATCTTCGAACAGGTCGCGCAGCAGCGCGTGCTGTTCATCGGCGCGGGCGAGATGATCGAACTCTGCGCGACGCACTTCGCCGCGCAAGGTCCGCGCGAGCTCGTCGTCGCGAACCGCACCGCCGAGCGCGGCGCGAAGCTCGCCGAGCGCTTCGGCGGCCGCGCGATGCCGCTCTCCGACTTGCCCGCGCGCATGCACGAGTTCGACATCATCGTGTCGTGCACCGCATCGACGCTGCCGATCATCGGCCTGGGCGCCGTCGAGCGCGCGGTGAAGGCGCGCCGCCATCGCCCGATCTTCATGGTCGACCTGGCGGTGCCGCGCGACATCGAGCCCGAAGTCGGCGAGCTGAAGGACGTGTTCCTCTACACGGTCGACGATCTCGGCGCGATCGTCCGCGAAGGCAATGCGTCGCGGCAGGCAGCCGTCGCGCAAGCCGAGGCGATCATCGAGACGCGCGTGCAGAACTTCATGCAGTGGCTCGACGCGCGCAGCATCGTGCCCGTGATCCGTCACATGCACACGCAAGCCGACGCGCTGCGCCGCGCGGAAGTCGAGCGCGCGCAGAAGATGCTCGCGCGCGGCGACGATCCGGCCGCCGTGCTCGACGCGCTGTCGCAGGCGCTCACCAACAAGCTGATCCACGGCCCGACGAGCGCGCTCAACCGCGCGAACGGCGCCGACCGCGATTCGTTGATCGAACTGATGCGCGGCTTCTACCAGCACGCGCCCCGCTCGTCGGACTCGTCGGGCCGTTAGCGGCGCCCGCCTGTCCGTCCCCCCTTTCCTTTTCGAATTCTTCCCTGGGAGCGTCGCTCCGCACCATGAAGACGAGCATGCAAAGCAAGCTCGACCAGCTCACAACGCGGCTGGCCGAACTGAACGACCTGTTGAGCCGCGAGAACGTCACCGCGGATCTCGACCAGTACCGCAAGCTGACGCGCGAACACGCGGAAATCGGCCCCGTCGTCGAGCACTACGCGCAGTGGCGCCAGGCGCGCGCCGACGAGCTCGCCGCGCAGGAGCTGCTCGGCGACGCGTCGATGCGCGACTTCGCCGAAGACGAGCTGCGCGGCGCGCGCGAGCGGATGGGCCGCCTCGCGGCCGAGCTGCAGACGATGCTGCTGCCGAAGGATCCGAACGACGAGCGCAACATCTTCGTCGAAATCCGCGCGGGCACGGGCGGCGACGAATCGGCCCTGTTCGCGGGCGATCTGCTCCGGATGTACCTGCGCTACGCGGAGCGGCAGCGCTGGCAGGTCGAGATGATGTCGGAGAGCCCGTCGGATCTCGGCGGCTACAAGGAAGTGATCGTGCGGATCGCGGGCTATGGCGCGTACTCGCGCCTGAAGTTCGAATCGGGCGGGCACCGCGTGCAGCGCGTGCCCGCGACCGAGACGCAGGGCCGCATCCACACGTCCGCGTGCACGGTCGCGGTAATGCCGGAAGCCGACGAGATCGGCGAAGTCGAGATCAATCCGGCCGACTTGCGGATCGACACGTTCCGCGCGTCCGGCGCGGGCGGCCAGCACATCAACAAGACCGATTCGGCGGTGCGCGTCACGCACATCCCGACGGGGATCGTCGTCGAATGCCAGGACGACCGCTCGCAGCACAAGAACAAGGACCGCGCGCTGAAGGTGCTCGCCGCGCGGATCAAGGACAAGCAGTATCACGAGCAGCACGCGAAGGAAGCGGCGACCCGCAAGAGCCTGATCGGCTCGGGCGACCGCTCCGAGCGGATCCGCACGTACAACTTCCCGCAGGGCCGGATGACCGATCACCGGATCAACCTGACGCTGTACAAGCTCGAGCAGATCATGGACGGCGATCTCGACGAGCTGATCGCCGCACTCGTCAGCGAGCATCAGGCCGAACTGCTCGCGTCGCTCGGCGACGCCGAGTGACATCGTCCGGAAACCACGCACGATGAGCACGACGAGGCCCACGCCCGCCACCGCCGCCGATTTGCTGCGCGCGTCGCCGCTCGACGCGGTCGACGCGCGGATCCTGCTCGCGCACGCGCTCGGCTGGACCCGCACGCAGTTGATCACGCGCGCCGACGAACCGCTCGACGCCGCCGCGGTCGAGCGCTACCTCGCGCTCGAGGCGCGCCGCGCGGCGGGCGAGCCGGTCGCGCAGCTCACCGGCGCGCGCGAGTTCTTCGGCCTCGAATTCGAGATCACGCCGGACGTGCTGATCCCGCGGCCGGAGACGGAGCTGCTCGTCGAGACGGCGCTCGACGCGATCGACGGGATCGCCTCGCCATGCGTGCTCGATCTCGGCACGGGCAGCGGCGCGATCGCGGTGTCGATCGCATCCGAGCGGCCCGACGCGCGCGTGTGGGCGCTCGACCGGTCGGCGGCGGCGCTCGACGTCGCGCGCCGCAACGCGCGCAAGCTGCTCGCCCCGGCGCGCCCGGGCGGCCCGCTGCAGTTTCTCGAAAGCGACTGGTACGCGGCGCTCGATTCCGGCCGGCGCTTTCATGTGATCGTCAGCAACCCGCCGTACATTGCGCGGCACGATCCGCACCTCGCCGAAGGCGATCTGCGCTTCGAGCCGCGCGGCGCGCTCACCGACGACGACGACGGCCTCGCCGCGATCCGCGCGATCGTTGCCGGCGCGCATGCGTTCCTCGCGCCGGGCGGCGCGCTGTGGATCGAACACGGCTACGATCAGGCGGCCGCCGTGCGCGCGCGCCTCGAGGCGGCGGGCTTCGCCGACGTCGAATCGCTCGCGGATCTCGCGTCGATCGAGCGCGCGACGGGCGGCCGCCTGCCCGGCTGACGCCGCGGGCTCGCCCGCCGGCCCAGGTGAAATCCAGTATCATTTCTCTTCTAACGCCCAGCTACAGCAAGGTCAGTCATGGATACCCAACAACGTATCAAGCAAATCGTCGACGAAAACCAGGTCGTGCTCTTCATGAAAGGCACCGCGCAATTCCCGATGTGCGGCTTTTCGGGCCGCGCCGTGCAGGTGCTGAAGGCGTGCGGCGTCGACCAGTTCAAGACGGTCAACGTGCTCGAGGACGAAGAGATCCGCCAGGGCATCAAGGAATTCTCGAACTGGCCGACGATCCCGCAGCTATACGTGAAGGGTGAATTCGTCGGCGGCTCGGACATCATGATGGAGATGTACCAGTCGGGCGAACTGCAGCAGCTCTTCACCGCCTGATCCGCACATCCCGATGGAGCCTCGTCCGGCGCCGCCGCGGCGCCTGATCGTCGCGATCACGGGCGCCACCGGCGCGATCTACGGCGTGCGCATGCTCGACATGCTGCGCGCGTCGGGCGGCGTCGAAACGCACCTGTTGATCTCGAGCGCCGGCTGGCTCAACCTCCAGCACGAACTGCAACTGTCGAAGGACGACATGCTGGCGCGCGCCGATGTCGTCCATTCGGTGCGCGACGTCGGCGCGAGCATCGCGTCCGGCTCGTTCGCGACGGACGGCATGATCGTCGCGCCGTGCTCGATGAAGACGCTCGCGAGCATCGCGCACGGCCTGTCCGACAACCTGATCACCCGCGCCGCGGACGTCACGCTGAAGGAGCGCCGCCGGCTCGTGCTGCTCGTGCGCGAAACGCCGTTCAACCTCGCGCACCTGCGCAACATGACGGCCGTCACCGAGATGGGCGGCGTGATCTTTCCGCCAATGCCCGCGTTCTACGCAATGCCGAAATCGATCGACGAGATGGTCGACCATACGGTCGGACGCGTGCTCGACATGTTCGCGCTCGGCGCGCCGCGCACCACACCGTGGCAAGGGCTGCGCGAGCACGGCTGACGCCGAGGGCCGAGACCGGCATGGCGGCGTTTCTCCGTCGGCAGTCAACCGCGCGCCATTCGCGCCCGTCGCCCCACGTAATCGCGACCGGCCGCCCATTGTTGCCGCATTGTCGCACCCGCGCGATTAACAACATCCCCGATACAATCAAATCCGTTTTTCGCATTTATCAATGATCGGTACGAGCCTATAGTCTTAGGCAATGTCACTTCCCAGAAGTCCCCGATCATCATGAACCGCCTTCCGTCCCTCTATCTGTCGCACGGCGCGCCGACGCTGCCGATCGATCCGACGCTGCCGTCCGGCGCATTCGCGGTGCTTGGCGGCGAGCTGCCCCGCCCGCGCGCGGTGCTGATGCTGTCCGCGCATTGGCTCACGCATCAGCCCGTCGTCAGCAACGCCGAACGGCCCGACACGATCCACGATTTCTACGGCTTTCCGCGCGCGCTCTACGAGATCCGCTATCCGGCGCCCGGCGCGCCCGACGTCGCGGCCCGCGCGGCCGCGCTGCTCGGCGAAGCAGGCATCGAGACGGCGACCACGCCGCACGGGCTCGATCACGGCGCGTGGGTGCCGATGCTGCTGATGTTCCCGAACGCGGACGTACCGGTCGCGCAGTTGTCGATCCAGCCGCGCGCCGACGCCGCGCACCACTTCCGCGTCGGCCGTGCGCTGCGGTCGTTGCGCGACGAGGGCGTGATGGTGATCGGCTCGGGCCAGATCACGCACAACCTGCGCGCGGCGGATTTCTCGGCCGCTCCCGAGGACGCGGACCCGCGCGTCGCCGAATTCACCGGCTGGTTCGAGGAGAAGCTCGCCGCGCGCGACGTCGACGCGCTGCTCGACTATCGCCGCCAGGCGCCGCAAGCGGTGCTGATGCATCCGACCGACGAGCACCTGCTGCCCGTGTTCGCGGCGCTCGGCGCGGCGGACGACGACTACCGGCTGCGCATCCAGTCGCTCGGCACGTACCAGCGCGTGCTCGCGATGACGAACTATGTATTCGACTCGGCGGCCTGACGCGCGCTGAGCCGGGAGCTTCGGGAGCTTCGGGAGCTTCGGGGGTTTCGGGGGTTTCGGGGGTTTCGGGGGTTTCGGGGGTTTCGGGGGTTTCGGGGGTTTCGGGGGTTTCGGGGGTTTCGGGAGTTCGGAGCTTCGGGCTTCGGGACTTCGGACTTTCGGGACTTCGAAGCTCCCAAGCACCGCGCCGGCTTCGTTCGGGCAACAGCGTCCCGCCGCCGCGACCATCCGCCGGGAGCGTTCCGGCACGAACCCACGACGTCCGGCCCGCACCACCAGCAACGGCATGCCGACACGGACAACGCGCTTCGCCCGAGCGACGCCGCTCGCCCCGGCGGCCCGCCCGAACGCGTCGGCCGACACACCACACTCCGGCCGCCCCAAAACGACAAAGCCCGCCCGGGATTTCCCAGGCGGGCTTTGTCTTCGCGCTTCGACGTCCGTCGCCGCCGATCGTCGGCGACGGACCGCGCGATTACGCGCCGATCCCTTCGAGGATCTCGTCGCGCGACTCGCGCTCGTCGAGATATTCGGTGCGATAACCGGTATTCACGCCCCAGTAGTAAAACACGAGCGAGATCGCCGCGACGACCAGCATGTCCCAGCCGTACGGCAACAGGTTGTGGCCGCCGAACTCCTTGCTGCCGATGAGCGACAGCACGGCCATCGTCGGCAGATACGCAACGAGCCACCACGCGGCCTTGAGATCGCGGCCCCAACCGCCCCAGCCGGACTTCGCCTGGAAGTAGAAGTAGACGGGCAGCGCGACGACCATCAGCAGGATGATTTCGCCCGTCAGCGGCCACTTCGCCCAGTACAGGATCAGCGACGCGCATACGAACGCAAACGGCGCGATCAGCTTCATGCCCGGGATCGCCAGCGGACGCTCGAGGTCCGTCGCCGCGCGGCGCAGCGCCATCAGGCTGATCGGGCCCGTCAGATACGAGATCACGGTCGCGACCGAGATCACCGCCGCGAGCGAGCTCCAGCCGCGGAAGAAGAACAGGAAGACGAACGACACGATCAGGTTGAACCACATCGCGGGGCGCGGCACGCCGTAGAGCGGATGCACGCTGCCGAAGATCTTCGGCATCGTGTTGTTGCGCTCCATCGCATAGATCATGCGGGTCGTCGTCGCCATGTAGGTCGTGCCGGTGCCGCTCGGGCTCACGAACGCGTCGATGTACAGCAGGATCGCGAGCCAGTTCAGGTTCAGCGCGATCGCGAGTTCCGCGAACGGCGAAGCGAAGTTGAAGTGCACCCAGCCCTTCGCGACGTCGGCCGGATTCACCGCGCCGATGTAGGCGACTTGCAGCAGCACGTAGATCACGAGCGCGATCAGGATCGACGAAATCACCGCGAACGGCACGCTGCGCGACGGATTGCGCGCCTCGCCGGCGAGGTTCACGGGACTCTGGAACCCGTTGAACGCGAACACGATGCCGCTCGTCGCGACCGCGGTCAGCACGGCCGACCAGCCATACGGCGCGAAGCTCGCGTTCGTCGCGGCGCCGAGGTTCTCGCTATGGAAGCTCGACAGCATCAGGCCTGCGATCGTGAGACCGGGAATCAGGAACTTGAAGATCGTGATCGTGGTGTTTGCGCGCGCGAAGAGCTTCACCCCCCAATAATTGAGCAGGAAGTAGATGACGACGAGGACCGCCGACAGCAGGAGGCCGGGTGTCGTGAGTTCGCCGTTGACGAATAGCGCGTGCGCCCACGCGTACGGCCAGGTGCTCATGTATTGGATCGACGCCTCCGCCTCGATCGGGATCACCGAGACGATCGCGATCCAGTTCGCCCACGCGCTGATGAAGCCGACGAGCGAGCCGTGCGAATAGCGCGCATAGCGGACCATGCCGCCCGATTCGGGGAACATCGCGCCGAGTTCGGCATACGTCAGTGCAATGGCGAGAATCACGACCGCGCCGATGATCCACGCGCAGATGGCGGCGGGTCCGGCGATCTTGGCGGCTTTCCATGCGCCGAACAGCCAGCCCGATCCGATGATCGATCCCAGCCCGGTCAGCATCAAGGCGAACGGACCGATGTTCCGTTGAATAGAACTCTTCACAACCTCTCCTATGTCTCAAAAAGCAAGGTCGGCACGCCGCCAAGGATCGAGCCGGACGGCACCGCACATGCATTCTTGGGGGACAGGTTGTCCGATCGGGAGCAACCCATCCGCGCGCGGCGCGTAGTTTAACGGTTGCACCGCGGAATGGACGTAAAAATCGATCGCCCCCTACAAAAAATTGATGACAATGGCAAGCTTTGTAAGCTCTAATATTCGGTTGCCTCAGCATTAACCCTGATATTCGATCGAATACGATTGACCGTCGAATCGAATAGTCGTATAAACGGTCGAGCAGGATTTCAAGCGGCGAGTGAATAGGTACTTTCGTAGTTCGCCCATCAACGGTACTCCGGTTGGTCCCATTACCCCCTTCCTTGATTTTCATGCGCTCCCCGGGCTTTGGCCCTGTTTTACATTTTTAGGAACAAGTTATGGCAACCGGCACCGTCAAGTGGTTCAACGACGCTAAGGGTTTTGGTTTCATCACCCCGGAAGGCGGCGGCGAAGACCTCTTCGCGCATTTCTCGGAAATCCGCAGCGAAGGCTTCAAGACGCTGCAAGAGAACCAGAAGGTCGAGTTCGAAGTGAAGACCGGCCCGAAGGGTCTGCAAGCAGCGAACATCAAGCCGCTGTAAGCGCAGCGCGAGATTTCGCAGCACAGTAAAAAGCCCCGCTTCGGCGGGGCTTTTTGTTTTCGGCGAATCGGGAGGTCACCGGCGCGGGTGCGGCGAGCCGCCCGCGCACCGTCCGTCAGCCGTACACGCGCTGCGCGTGGATGCCGAGCCCCGTCGCGACGCTCGCAAGGCGATCGCCGTACACCGGCTGCGCATCCTGGAACGCCGCCGCGAGCGCGCCCGACAGGAACGCGAGCCCCGTCGAGCCGCCCGTGAAATACAGCGCGCCGACGTCGTGCGGCGCGATCCCAGCGAGCCGCACCGTCTCGCGGGCGGCGTCGACGATCCGCGCGGTCTCGTCGCGGCTCGCGTCGATCAGTTGGTCCGCGTCGAATGCGATCTGCAGATCCTCCTCGACGTCGTTCAAATCGATCATCGTCTCGCCGCCCGCCGATACGCCGATCTTCGCCTCTTCCGCGCGCGCGGCGAGCGCGTGGCCGAGCCGCCGCTCGACGACGCGCAGCAGCCGCTCGAAATGGCGGACATCCGTATACAGATGCTTCATCAGCTTGAGCTCGCCGATCCGCTTCGGCGTGTAGACGGTATTGATCAGGTGCCAGGTCGCGAGATCGAAATAGATCCGATTCGGCAGCTCGCGGCCCTCCGGGTTGAGCGCGCGGTAGCCGAACGCGGACAGCACCGCCGACAGCTCGACGCGCCGGTCGTAATCGGTGCCCGCGACGTGCACGCCGTGGTGCGCGAGCACGTCGTCCTTGCGCTCGAGCCGGCGCATCCGCTCGGGGCCGACGCGCACGAGCGAGAAGTCCGACGTGCCGCCGCCGATGTCCGCGACGAGCACGAGCCGTTCGGCGTCCTGCCGCGACTCGTAGTCGAACGCGGCGGCGATCGGCTCGTACTGGAATTGCACTTCGGTCAGCCCCACCGCGTGCGCGGCCGCTTCGAGCTGCTGCTGCGCGAGGCGGTCGGCGCGCGGATCGTCGTCGACGAAGAACACCGGGCGGCCGAGCACCGCGCGGCCGATCGCGCCGCCCGCGCACGCCTCGGCCTTCTGCTTCAGATGCATCAGGAAGAGCGCGATGATGTCGGTGTACGCGATCGCGGAGCCGTCGCCGAGATCGGTCGTGGTTTCCGCGAGCGGCGAGCCTAGGATGCTCTTCATCGAGCGCATCAGGCGGCCGTCGAAGCCGTCGATGTACGATGCGAGCGCCGAGCGGCCGTATTCGCGGGCGCCCTCGTCGGTGTTGAAGAAGATGGCGGTGGGCAGCGTCAGGTGCTCGCCCTCGACGGGAGCGAGCCGCATGCCGGGCGCGCCGCCGTCGCGCGGCAACGCGACTGCGGAATTGGACGTGCCGAAGTCGATCGCGCAGTAGGTCATGGAGCGGGTCGCCGGATGGCGGTGCAAAAACGGAAGGACCGGCTTTTTATCACGAAACCGCCGGGCGTCACAACCGGGGCGCGGACGGATGCGCGGCGGCGCTCCGATGCGGACGATGCGGGCGCGGGTGCTCCGGGCGGGGGTGCTCCGCGCCGGCCCGGCATGCCGGGCGCGGCCGCCGGCCTTCACGGTCGGCCGGGCTTTTGCTTCCCGATGTTCCGACACGATATCGTCGAGCGACGGCGGCACGCGCTATGTCGCCGCCTCGATCGACAACTGCTTCAACGTGCCCATCGATTCGGCATCGCCGGCCGCGCGCTCGCCGCCGATCGGGCCGGGGCGCCGGCGCGGCGAACCCGCATCGGCGACACCGGCACGCGCGCGGCCCGGCCGCTCGACTCGCCGCGCGCGCCGCATGCCCGCCGCGTTGCGTCACGCCGCCGACGAGAACGGCTTTTGCCACGCGTCCGCGTAGACGACCTCGCCGAGCGGATGACGCGTGCGCGGCGCGCGCTCGCGCTCGCGCAGCACCGGATCGAGCTTGTCGGCGTCGCCATAGTGGCCGATCGAGATGATCGCGAGCGGCTCGACGTCGGCCGGGATCGCGAACGCGTCGCGGAACGCCTTCGTGTCGAAGCCGCTCATCTGGTGCGCGGCGAGGCCGAGCGCGTGTGCCTGCAGCACGAGCGACATCGCGGCCGCGCCGGCGTCGTAGAACGCCGTCGTGCTCGGCTCGCCCTTCGACGTCAGCGTGTGCGCGGTCACCGCGATCAGCACCGGCGCGGGCGCGTTCCAGCCCTGGTTGAACGGCACGAGCGTCGAGAATGCGCGCTTGAACGCGACCTCGTCCTTGCTGCGGTCGAACACGATGAAGCGCCACGGCTGCGCGTTGTACGCGGACGGCGCCCAGCGCGCCGCTTCGAGCACCGCATGCAAATGCTCGGCGCTGACAGGCTCGCTCGAATACGCGCGCGGACTCCAGCGGCCAGCGATCAGCTCGTGAATCGATACGGAAGTGGGAGCGGGTTTGACGGACATGCGTTTCCTCACCAATTTGAAAAAAGGGCTCGGTCGCCCGGAAAAGAAACGCCAGCATAACCGCTTGTCGCGGAACTTGCCGGACTGCGCTCGCGAATGTAAATCGGCGACGGCGCAAAGGACCGTCGGGTGTCGGGTGTCGGGTGTCGGGTGTCGGGTGTCGGGTGTCGGACGTGCGGCCGAGGGGGGTCGCCTGGTCGCTTGGTCGCCGGATCTGCGGATCGCCGGATCGCCGAATCTGCGACGATCGGCGATCTGGTCGCACGCTGCGGGCAATCGTCGCGCTTTCGAGGCGGCCAAGTCAGTCGAAGCCGGGGCGGCCGGCACAATCGAGCGCCGAGCCTTTGCCCTTCGCCTACGGCTTTCCGACCATGGCTCCCCGCTCTCCGCCGCCCTCCGCTTTTCATCACCCGTCGCCCACGGCCCGCTCCTCACCGGCCGCCCGCGGTTGCACCGCGCGTCTGCCGAGCGCGCCGCGCCCGAGCCGCTCAGGCCGCGCTCGCCGACACCCGCGCCGTCCCGCGATTGATCCGCAGCACGATCAGCGCACCGACGAGGCACAGCCCGCCCGAGATCATCGACGCGACCGTGTACGTGCCGAGGCTCGCGCGCAGCACGCCGGCGCCGAGCGCCGCGAACGCCGCGCCGAGCTGATGGCCCGCGACGATCCAGCCGAACACCACGGGCGCCGCGTCCTTGCCGTACACGTCGGTCGCGAGGCGCACGGTGGGCGGCACGGTTGCGATCCAGTCGAGCCCGTAGAACACCGCGAAGAGCGGCAGCCCGAAGAAGTCGATGCCGAATGCATGCGGCAGATAGATCAGCGACAGCCCGCGCAGCCCGTAATACCAGAACAGCAGCACGCGGCTGTCGTAGCGGTCGGACAGCCAGCCGGACATCGTCGTGCCGATCAGGTCGAACACGCCCATCGCGGCGAGCAGCGACGCGCCCTGCACTTCCGTCATCCCGTAATCGCTGCACATCGCGATCAGATGCGTGCCGACGTAGCCGTTCGTGCTCGCGCCGCAGATGAAGAAGCTCATGAACAGCAGCCAGAAGTCGCGCGTCTTCGACGCCATCGCGAGCGTGCCGAACGCGACCGCGATCGGGTTGCGCCTCGCGCCGTCGTCCGCGCGCGGCGCGCCGGCGGGCTCGCCGTACGGGCGCAGGCCGACGTCGGACGGCCGCTCCGGCAGCAGCAGCGCGACGAGCGGCACCGCGATCGCCACCGCCACCGCGACCGTCAGCACGACGGGCCGCCAGCCGTGACGCTGCGCGATCGCCGCGAGCATCGGCAGGAACACGAGCTGGCCCGTCGCGGAGCTCGCGGTCAAGAGCCCCATCACGAGGCCGCGCCGCGCGACGAACCAGCGGGTCACGAACGTCGCCGACAGCGTGAGCGCAGCGACGCCCGTCGCGCCGCCGACCATCACGCCCCAGATCAGCACCATTTGCCACGTCGCCGTCATTATCGACGACAGCGCGACGCCCGCGCCCATCACGCCGAGCGCGGCGAGGATCGTCGGACGGACGCCGAAGCGCTGCATCGCCGCCGCCGCGAACGGCCCGGTGAGTCCGTACAGCGCGATGTTCACCGAGATCGCGAGCGAGATCGCCGCGCGGCTCCAGCCGAATTCGTGCTCGAGCGGCACCATCAGCACGCTCGGCGTCGCGCGCGTGCCCGCCGCCGCGAGAAGGATCAGGAACACCACCGCCGCCGCGAGCCAGCCGTAATGGAAACGCCCGCCTATCCTCTTTACCGCCCAGTTCATTCGGATCACTCCTGACACCGGCCGCGCCGATCCCGTCGGCACGCCGGAAGTTGAGGGGAAGATGCGCCGATCCTTGTTACCGATCAGTCACAAGTTGTTGCGATCCTAGTGACCGATCGGTAACATGTCAAGCAGTCAATTTTTCTTGATCGAGATCGAGCATGGTCACCACCGTCGCCAAAGCCGCCAAGCCGGCCGGCCGCCGGACGCGCAGCCTCCAGATCGCGGGCGCGGAAGCGCAGCAGCATCTGCTGCGCGCGGCGGAAGAGCTGTTCTATCAGGAAGGGATTCGCGCGGTGGGCGTCGACGCGATCGTCGAACGCGCGGGCGTCAACAAGATGAGCCTGTACCGGCAGTTCGCGTCGAAGGACGAGCTCGTGCTCGCATACCTAGACCGAATGGACGCGTGCTTCTTCGAGCGCCTCGACACGAGCGTCGCCAAGCATCCGGGCGATCCGAAGGCGCAACTCGTCCAGTATTTCGACGACCTCGCGCAGCGCGCGTCGCAACCCGGCTATCGCGGCTGTCCGTTCGTCAACGTCGCGACCGAGTTTTCGGAACTCGATCATCCGGCGCGGCTCGCGGTCGCCGACAACAAGGATCGGCTGATGGCGCGGCTCGTCGCGCTGTCGGAAGCAGCGGGCGCGCGCGAGCCGCAGGCACTCGCCGACGCGCTCGCACTGCTGATCGAAGGAATTTACGCGGCGAGTCAGACATACCGGCCGGGCGCTTCCCCGATCGGCCGCGCGCCGCGCGTCGCGCGGCAGTTGATCGACGCGGCATGCGCGTGAAGCGATGCCGGCAAATGCGCGGCCGCTAAAAGAGGCGCGAGGTGTGACGGTCGATTGGTCGAACTGCCGATACGCTGATTGGTCGAATTTCGGACGCTCGGACGCTCGGACGCTCGGACGCTCGGACGCTCGGACGCTCGGACGCTCGGACGCTCGGACGCTCGGACGCTCGGACGCTCGGACGCTCGGACGCTCGGACGCTCGGACGCTCGGACGCTCGGACGCTCGGACGCTCGGACGCTCGGACGCTCGGACGCTCGGACGCTCGGACGCTCGGACGCTCGGACGCTCGGACGCTCGGACGCTCGGACGCTCGGACGCTCGGACGCTCGGACGCTCGGACGCTCGGACGCTCGGACGCTCGGACGCTCGGACGCTCGGACGCTCGGACGCTCGGACTCGCAGATTCCCGGATTGGCCGACCGGCCAACCGCCGCAACGGCGGAAATCGCCGCGTCATGCGCCGGCCGCCGGCGTCGCCAAAAAGCCGCCATGCCGCAACGCAGGCCATCGCCACATCGCCGCGCGCTCGCCGGCTTCGGGCACGCATCGGCGCGAGCCAGCCCTGAGCGCGCCGACCGTGCGCCGTACCCGAAGCGCGACGCGCCGACGCACGCCGCCCCGCCCCCGCCCGCTACAATCGCGGCTTGACCGCCACGCCGTTGCCCCATGACCGAAATCTCTCCGCCCGAGACCGAAATCCTCGCCGCCACGCGCCACTGGCTGACGCGTGCGGTGATCGGGCTCAACCTGTGCCCGTTCGCGAAGAGCGTCCACGTGAAGCGCCAGATCCGCTACGCGATCAGCCGCGCGACGTCGCTGGAAGCCGCGCTGACCGATCTCGAGCGCGAGCTGCGGCGCCTCGAAGCCGCCGATCCGGACGAAATCGACACGACGCTGCTGATCTTCCCGAACACGTTCGGCGATTTCCTCGACTACAACGACGCGCTCTGGTTCGCCGATCGCCTCTTGCAGCAACTGCGGCTCGAAGGCACGTTGCAGATCGCGAGCTTCCATCCGCACTATCAGTTCGACGGCACCGGGCCCGACGACATCGAGAACTACACGAATCGCGCGCCGTATCCGATCCTGCACTTGCTGCGCGAAGCAAGCATCGAGCGGGCCGTCGACGCCTTCCCGGACGCGGCCGACATCTACGAGCGCAATCAGGCGACGCTGCGGCGCTTGGGCCATGCGGGCTGGCGCGACTGGATGGCGCAGCGCGGCGAGGACGAAGAAGAAGCGAAATAGCGCGACGCGGCGTGAAGCGCGAAGCGATTTCGCACCGAACGCCGCATATGGCGCGTCACGCGCCGAAAGTCATGCGCGCGGCTCGGACTCGGCGGCGGCCGATTCGGCCTGCGCGGCATCGGCCGGTTGCGCGGCGGGCGCGAAGAAGCGCTCGTGCAATTCCGCGAGCCCGAACATGTCGAGGATCTCGTTGAGGCGCTCGCTCGGCTTGCGCCGCGGCAGATTCTTGTATTGCGCGACGATGAGCTCGTTCTTCATCGAATGCTCCCATCCGACGAGCTCCGTCACGTTCACCTGATAGCCGTGCGCCTCGAGCTGCAGACAGCGCAGCACGTTGGTGATCTGGCTGCCGAACTCGCGCGTGTGCAGCGGATGCCGCCACACTTCGGTCAGCGCATTCGCGAGCGACTTCCCCTTGTTCTTGCGCAGCACGCCCGCGACCTCCGCCTGGCAGCACGGCACGAGCACGATGTACCGCGCGCGCTTCGCGAGCGCGAAGCGGATCGCGTCGTCGGTCGCGGTGTCGCACGCGTGCAGCGCGGTGACGACGTCGACCATCTCCGGCAGTTGCGGCGATGCGATCGAATCGGCGACCGACAGGTTCAGAAACGACATCCCGCCGAAACCGAGCCGCTCGGCGAGCTCGGTCGAGCGCACGACGAGCGCCTCGCGCGTTTCGATGCCGTAGATGTGCGAACCGGCGAGCGGGCGCGCCTTGAAGAACAGGTCGTACAGGATGAAGCCGAGATACGACTTGCCCGCGCCGTGATCGACGAGCGTCACGCCGCCCTTGTCCCGCTCGACGTCGGCGAGCAGCGGCTCGATGAACTGGAACAGGTGGTACACCTGCTTCAGCTTGCGGCGGCTGTCCTGGTTCATCTTGCCGTCGCGCGTCAGGATGTGCAGCTCCTTCAGCAGTTCGATCGACTGGTTCGGGCGAATTTCGTAAGTCTTGGTCGACATCGGGAGGCAGGCCGGCGGCCGCTCGAATCAAACGTCGGGCGGCGGTGGGCGGCGTCAAAGCGTGCGTGGAAGCGTCACAGTTTACCTAAAACAACCCGCACCGCCCCGGTTGGCGTCGCGCGCGCCGGCTCAGCCGCGCACGGCGAGACGCCAGAGCGACGTCGTCTCGGCCGCCCGCGCGCGATGCAGCGGATCGGCGGGGTCCGACGCCTTCGGATGAACGGGCTTCACGTCGTCACGGCCGACGACGGCGAGGCCCGCCGCATCGATCCAGCCGAGCAATTCGTCGCGCGTGCGCAGGCCGAGATGCTCGGCGAAGTCCGACAGGATCAGCCAGCCCTCGCCGCCCGGCGCGAGATGCGCGGCGAGTCCCGCGAGAAAGCCCTTCAGCATCCGGCTGTCCGGATCGTAGATCGCGTATTCGAGCGGCGAGCTCGGCCGCGCGGGCACCCAAGGCGGATTGCAAACGACGAGCGGCGCGCGTCCGTCGGGAAACAGATCGGCTTCGACGATCTCGACCTGCGACGCGTAGCCGAGCCGCGCGACGTTCTCGGCCGCGCACGCGAGCGCACGCGGGTCCTGATCGGTCGCGACGACGCGTTCGACGCCGCGCGACGCGAGCACCACGGCGAGCACGCCTGTGCCGACGCCGATGTCGAACGCGAGCGACGTCGACGGCAGCGATGCACGCGCGACGAGATCCACGTATTCGCCGCGCACGGGCGAAAACACGCCGTAGTGCGGATGAATCCGCTCGCCGCCGAGCGCGGCGATCGGCACGCCCTTCTTGCGCCATTCATGCGCGCCGACGATGCCGAGCAGTTCGCGCAGCGACGCGATCGAACGCTCGCCGCCCGCGCCGTACGCCTCTTCGCATGCGGCCCGCAGATCCGGCGCGCGGCGCAGCGCGATCGAGTAGTCGGCTTCGAGCGGAATCAGCAGCATCCCGAGCGTGCGCGCGCGCTGCGCCTGCGCCATCCGGTGGAGATTGAACGCGTCGACGGGCGTCGCGGCCGGCTTCGTCTTCTTCGGCTTGCGCTCGATCCGGCGCGCGAGCGCCTGCAATAGCTGGCGCGCGTTCTGGAAGTCGCCCTGCCAGACGAGCGCCGTGCCTTCGCAGGCGAGGCGGTAGGCGGCGTCGGCCGTCGTGCGGTCGTCGGCCGCGACCGCGCGGCGCGGCGGCGGCGAGCCGGCTTCGGAGCGCCAGCGAACGGCGTGCTCGACGCCGTCGGCGTCGGTCCAATGGAATTCGGGAAAGGCGGTCACAAGGAATCGGGAATCGTTGAGTCGATGGGCGGCGCGACGCGCCGCGGACGACACAGTACCGCGCTTTGCCCCCGGCCGGCAAAAAAGCGCCCGGCGCACGATGGCGGCGCGTGCGGTTTGCGCATCGATGATCGATGTGGTCAGTCACTGCGCTGCGCATAGCATGCGGCGGCGCGTATCGAAAGTCGGTCGTCGAAGGTCACACGCCGCGCGTCGAATCTCGAACGGTGCGTCATGCGCCACATGGGCGGCATTCGCGACAGGCTGCCGTCGAACATCGAACGCCGGCTGTCGAATGCAAATGCAAAATGCGAAACATCATCGCGAACCGATCGCGTCACAACCGATCGCCGCAGCAATCGACGACCGGCGAGCAACGCGCGGCGCTCGCCGTGCGCCGCCGCAAGCGAACCCCTCGCTTCAGACCTTCGCCGTCGCTGCGTCGACGCGACGCTTCGGCGTCAACGCATGCGCGAAGCGCACGAACGGCGCCTCGCATAACCGATAGCTCACCCACGACAGCGCAATCGCCGGCAGAACCGGCAGGGCCATGTAGACGCCGAGCGGCAGATCCGTGATCCCGTGTCGCTCGCACATCCACAGCAACAGATACAGCGGAATGCCGTGCAGCAGATAGATCGAGTAGCTGATCTCGCCGAGCCACGCGAAGAGCCGCAGACGAATCTTCAATACCGTTGCGAGCGCAACGAAAATCGCGATGCCGAATACGTAGCCGAGCGACGCGGAAACATGCACGAAATCGCGATGCCGCCAGTTCGCGGCCGCCATCAGCAGCGAGATCGCGACGATGAGCGCGCCGAGCGCGATCGTCGCCGAGCGATACGTGAGCGGTAAGCGGCCGCGCATCGGCGCGAACGTCTTCAACGGCGTCTCGTACGCCTGCCGGAAGCACGCGCCCCAGAACATGATCGCGAGGTGATAGAGCATCCCCTTGTACTGGCCGAGCGCGTCCGCCGGAACGATCCGCAGCGCCGACGTGGCGACGAAGAACACGCACAGTCCCGCGCAAGCCGCGCACAGAACGCGCATGCGATGCAGCGCGCCGATATTGAACAGCAGTACGCACAGCACGTAGAAGTACAGCTCGGTTTCGAGCGTCCAGTAGTGCCCCATCACCGGATCTCGACCGAACGCGGTCGGGATCATCGTCAGGTTCGCGAGCAGGCCGGTCGCATCCATTCGCAGCCCGAACAACCGCCAATACACGAGATAACCGAGCGGCAGCGACAGCCAGAACGCCGGGTAGAGCCGAAAAAAGCGACGCACGACGAAGCGGCGCGTGCCCTCCGACGGCGCGCCGCGCAGGCTCGTCGGAATCAGCATCCCGCTGATGCAGAAGAAAATGACGACGCCGATGCGACCGAAATTCACCGAGCGCTGCAACGCGTCGAGCACATGCTGCGAGCCCGCGAGCTTGTCGAACAGCTCCGCGTAGTGAGTCCACATGACGAACAGCACGGCGACGGCGCGCATCGCATCGACATGCGCGAAACGGCTCGGACTGGTGGAATCGGACATGGCGGAATCGATCGTACGGCTGGCGCTGCGCGCGAAACGGCGACGCGCGCGAACTCGACACGCAAGCGCGCCGAGCGGCATCGCCGCCTCGTCACGACACCGTAGCGCGCCGCGCGCGCGCTTTCCGTGCGGCACCGCACGCAGCGGCCCGGCCGGTGCGATCGATGGGCGGGCGGCACGACATGCGGCGCGCGGCCGGCGACTGACGCCACGCGGCCGAACTCGACTCGCGAGCGCCCCGCGCGAAAGAAGGCGAGCGGGTGCGCGGCGTACGCCGATCAATCGGGGCAACGCGGTCGGAACGATGCGCGAGCGCCGCTTCCCGCGACATAGCGACATCAAGCGGCAGAAGACGTCACGTCCGCCCGGCGCATAACCGGCGCCCGATCACCCGCGAATCGCCCGCCTCACGCTCAATAACCGCCGCCATCACCGCCCGGCGACGCCGGCAAGCTGAGCGTGCCGGAATCGGTGAAGCCCACGCTGCCGAACATCCCGCCGGCAAGCTTGCCGCGCAGCACGTAAGGCAGCTTGCCCGATTCCGTCACGTCCGCGAGTCCGAACGCCTGCCGCGCAGCCGAGAACGCGGACACCGTGACGGGCACGCTCAGCACCTGTTCGCCGAAGCGCGGCACCGTGCCCCGCGCGTCGCTCACGCCGCTCGCGAACGGCCTGCCGTTCAGTTCGAGATCGAGCGCGACGCCGTCGTATTCGATCGGCGCGTCGTTCGGATTCTGCAGCCGCAGCTTCACGTCGAAGCGCATTTCGAGCCCCTGCCCGACGAGCGGCTCGATGCCGACGACGCTCACGCGCACCGGATCGCGCGCGGTCAACGCCGCGCACCCGACGAGCGCGAGCAGCGCGGCGAGCGCGACGAGCAATTGGCCAACGAAGAAACGGGAACGGTGCATGGCATGCATCGGCGACGGCCCTCAAGAGCGAGACATGGAAGCGGTCATTGTAACCAGCGCCGATGCGACGACCGCCGCACCGGACCGCCCGAGCCGCGTCCGGCGCGCAACGCCCGCTTTTCGTAGTTCGCAAGTCGACTTCCCGCTCTTCGCGGCCACCCACTACGAACATTCAATTAGCACCATTCGCGGATTAATCATTCCGGAAATGAAATTAGAAGAAGGAATCGGAAAGTCATATCTCATCAAATTTTTTTTGATTCCTTTACGTTAATCCATCAAGTATATTGAGCCATCTTTCGAATCGCCTGACATTCCTTAACGCCGCTTGACGAATCTGACGTTTCGCCTGGAGGCAAACGGCAGCGCTTCGCCGGGCCGCCCCGGAGCGTACGGGCGACGAAGGCCGCCGGCACGCGCTTCGCGCCGCGCCGGCCATCATCCACAAACCAGAATCAAAAGGGGGCACCCAACCATGATTATCTTCACGTAAGCAGCCAGCATTCCTTTCGAATATAACCGGGGTAATTCATTTCGCTGTCGATTGACGGCGAAGGCGAACTATTGCCCGTTGAATTCATGCAGGACCGGACAATTTTCTTTCCAATTCGAGGTTCAGTATGTGGATAAACAATCGTAGATTGCGATATCTGTCCCTGCTAGGCGCCCTCACGCTCGCCGCCTGCGGCGGCGACGACGGCGGCACCGGCTCGGCCGTGTCGCTCGGCGCCGCGCACAGCCCGTCGAACGGCACCAACAGCGGCAACGCAACCGCGCCCGCAGCCGCCGTCGACAAGAGCACGAAGCCCGTCGAAATGCCCGACACCGTCGTGCCCGTCAACTACAAGCTCTGGTTCCGCCCGAACGCGGACCTGAACCAGTTCAACGGCCGCGCGGACGTCGAGATCAAGGTCCTCAAGCCCGTCAACGCGATCGTCGTCGCGGGCCACCGGATCCAGTTCGCGAACGGCAAGATCACGCTGCAGCCGGGCAACGTACAGCTGATCGCCACGCCGCAGGACAAGGGCGACTTCTATCAGTTGCGCCCCGCGAGCGGCCAGATCGCCCCGGGCAACTACTCGCTGCACATGGAGTGGCAAGGGATCATCAACTTCAAGTCGTACGACGATCCCGTCAATCGCACGGGCGGCAGCTGCGGCAACGATCCTTATCCGGGCTGCTCGGCGGCCGAAGGGATCTTCCGCGTCGACCTGAAGAGCACCGACGGCACGACGAGCGGCGCGATTCTCACGCAAGGCGAAACGAATCTGTCGCGCCAGTGGTTCCCGGGCTGGGACGAGCCCGCGTTCCGCCCGACCTATGAAGTGACGGCCGAAGTGCCGCAGGCATGGCGCGTCGTGTCGAACGCGGCCGAGAAGCCGGCGGTGAACGTCGGGGCCGGCTACAAGCTGGTGTCGTTCGAAAAGACGCCGCCGATGCCGTCGTATCTGCTCTTCTTCGGCGGCGGCCTGTTCGACGTGCTCGAAGACGACTTCACGAGCCCGCTGCCCGACGGCCGCGGCCTGCATCTGCGCGTGTTCACGCCGCCCGGCATGCGGGACTGGGCGAAGCCCGCCATGCAGCGCACGAAGCAGGCGCTCGATTACTACTATCGCTACACCGGCATCACGCTGCCGCTCACCAAGTTCGACACGGTCGCCGCGAACGATGCGTTCAAGGATCAGAAGGGCCTGAACTTCGGCGGCATGGAGAACTGGGGCTCGATTCTCGAGTTCGCCGACGACATCCTGCCCGAACCGGGCCAGCCGATGTCGCGCTACGGCAACCAAGTGCTCACGCACGAAGTCGCGCATCAATGGTTCGGCGATCTCGTGACGACCGACTGGTGGGACGACGTTTGGCTGAACGAATCGTTCGCGCGGTTCTTCGAGACGAAGACGACGATCCTGTTCTTCCCGGACGAATTCAACTGGCTCGACCACATCAAGTCCAAGTATCGCGTGATCAACAAGGACATCGGCCCGGATGCGTTCCCGGTGCAGCCGAACTTCAACGGCTGGGCGTCGAACGACTTCGTGCTGAGCGCGAGCGCGTTCACCTATAACAAGGGCGGGCACGTGCTGAAGATGCTCGAGGGCTATCTTGGCGAAGAGACGCTGCGCAAGGGCCTGCGGCAGCACCTGACCGACTACGCGTTCGGCAACGGCACGCCGAAGCGTCTGTGGGATGCGCTCTCCGCCGCGAGCGGCCAGCAGATCGGGCCGATCGGCGACAGCTTCGTGCGTCAGACGGGCGTGCCGCTCCTGTCGCTCGACACGCAGTGCGACTTGACGAAGAACCAGAACGTCGTCACGCTCAAGCAGTCGCCGTTCCCGAACAAGAACAAGTACCCGGGCTCGCAATGGACGATTCCGGTGACGCTTGCTTACGGCAACGGCCTCGTCAACCGCAAGACGCTCGCGCTGAGTGATACGCAGACGCAGATCCGCCTCGACGGCTGCTCGGCCGTCATCGCGAATCCGAGCGGGTTCGACTATTACGTGACGAACTACGGCGACACCGCATGGAGCGCGCTCCTCACGCAGATCAACTCGTCGACCGATCCGGTGCTGCTCTCTAACCTGAAGAACGAGGCCTCGCTGCTCGTCAGCTCGAATCTCGCGCCGGCTTCGCGCGAGACGAGCATCTCGTCGATCAACTCGCCGGCCGCGATGAAGCTGCGTCAGGCGCCGTCGATCTTCGAGACGGTGAAGGAACGTCCGGCGCTGCGTTACCAAGGCAAGTTCACGCCGCGCGAACAACGGACGCAATAAGCCGTTCGCGAACATCGCTGCCTGCATCATCCGTCGCCGTGTATCGCGCGGCGGCGGACACCGCGAAGCAGCGACACACGGATGCAACGCGCGTCATTCGGGCCTCCGATCGGAGGCCCGTTTTTTTAACCACGCCACGTCGTCGTTATCGACGCTCGAACAGCATATCCAAACAAAACCAACACGCAGTTCATTTAAATGCGTCGCCATACGGCTGCACGCAAACGGTAGATGTGCGAACGGATTTGTCGAAATTTTGAGAATTTCGACATCGACCGAGCGTATCGGCTCGATGCCGCCGCTGCGGCTTCGACAGAACGAATCGTCTCAGCATGCGCCACAGCGCGGACATGCGACGACGTTCGCCGCGACGCGGCCACGCGCATCGCGCGTATATCACATCGATACGGATCTCACTCATTCCTAATCGAAAATCGTTCGATCGCCAGAACTAAATCACGGTGTTTTTCTACGCCCTTTAAACGTCGATTAAATCGACGGACCGCACCGTGATGATGAGTACGCTACCGAACTTAACAGTTCAATCCGACATTTGATAATTGCCGCACGACAACGCGAGCATCGAAAACATGCCGTCATGTCGTAACGAATTCGCTGAACCTGCGCAATCGCATTTGTTCGATCGCGCGACGCGCCGCAAGACAAGCGCGTCGCAACCAGTCGATGTGCGTTGCCTCCGGCTCGGCGCCGTTCGTCGACGATCGAGCCGCAATGCTCGACGACGAACGAACGTTGCCATTCATCCAAGACCAAGTTCGGGGGCCGATTGATGACGAAGGCAAGGGAAGACAGCATGGATCAGGTGTCCGGCGCATCGCGACCTGGGTCGACGGTGCGCCGGACACAAGGACGACTCGACCATCGGGCGTCGCGAACGGATCGGCGCACGGCGCATCGATCCGCTCCCCGCGACGAACGATCGCCGTAGACCGGATTGATTTGCTGCGCTTCGTCAACGGCGTCGCAGATCTACCCCGCCAGATGGGCCATCTGGCAGTTAATTGGAGAAAGTCAATGCAAGAACTCAACCAACAAGAGATCGACCTCGTCGGCGGCGCAACGGTTGGCGGCGGCCTGATCGGCGGCCTCACGGGCCTGATCGGCGCTTACGGCGGCGCACTGTACGATCTCGGCGCGAACCTGACGGGCGACCTCGTCGGCTTCGCGACGGGTGTGGTTCAAATCGGCGAAACGCTCGTCGGCGGCACGCTCGGCAACATCGCGAGCATCATCACGGGCCCGAAGGCGTAATACACCGGCACACCGATGATCGATTGAGCGCCGACGGACTCCTCTCTCCTTGTCTCGACCGCTCGATGGATTTTTCAGCCACCTGCACATCATTCGGAGATTCACTATGCAAGAACTCAATCAACAAGAAATCGCCATGGTCGGCGGCGCTTCGCTCCTGACCAACCTGGTCGGCGCAATCGGCAACGAAGTGCTGCTGCTGGGCCAGTCGGCCTACAACTTCGGCGCGAACCTGACCGACTCCGCGGGCGCGATCCTCACGCACACGGTCGACGGCGTCGCCGGCGCGCTCACCAGCACGATCGGCATCATCCAGGGTGTGCTGACGGGCAAATAATCGCGTTTCGACGCGACGACTCTCGAAGCACCGGCGTCGAACGATCCTCCGGCGCCGGCAGCTTGGTTAGTTATGCCGAATGCGTGCCCGGTCCCGTCGCCGGGCACGCGAAACGAACGATTCCACTTCCCGTCCGGCGCGAAACGCCATGCGCAACGCACGCGCGATCCGACATGGGCGGCAACCGCACTCGACGCCTCCAAGCCGATTGTTCATCCACTCGAATCATCCGGCACATTGGGTGGAAAGATATCAAAGATCGTCAAAACGTAGACCAACGCGCTTTCCTGTTTTGCTCGGCTCCGATACCTTCTGATGCGACGCCAACGAGAATCGAATCGTCCGCATCCGAGGCCAGGACCGCCGCAATCTTCAGCGAGCGGCCGCTGCGAACGATTCGTCGATGAAACGCCGAGCGCCGCATTGCATTGCGGCTTCGTTCGCCGGGACATCGTCACGACATCCATGACGAGCTAGACATGCACGAACCGACTCGAGCACGAATCGAAGCCGCCGCGCGCAGCGATCGCCCGGTCGACGCGATGCGCACGTTCGCACGCGGCGACGCTCGAACGGCCTGACGCCATCGCGACGCGGCTCCGCGACGACATACACGCTACTTTCGGCAGTCCATCCATGACGCCCAATACTCCACTCTTTCGAACGGCCGCGCAGGAAGCGCAGCGCACGCAGACGCTGGGCGAGATCGTGCTGATCCGTCCGGTGTCGTTCGCCGTGCTGGCCGGCGCAGCCGCGAGCATGGCGCTCGGCGTGATCCTGCTGTTCACGTTCGGCACTTATACGCGACGCACGACGGTCGACGGCGTGCTCACGCCGGATACGGGCCTCGTCAAGGTCTATGCGCAGCAGACGGGCGTCGTGCTGAAGAAGAACGTCGTCGAAGGACAGCACGTCGCGCGTGGACAGGTGCTCTATACGGTGTCCACCGATCTGCAAAGCGCGGCCGCGGGACAGACGCAGGCGGCGCTCATCGAACAGGCGCAGCAACGCAAGACGTCGCTGCAGCAGGAGCTCGACAAGACCAGGACGCTGCAACAGGACGAGCGCGACACGCTGCAATCGAAGATCGCGAGCCTGCGCGCGGAGCTCGCGGGCATCGACGACCAGATCGCCGCGCAACGCACGCGCACGTCGATCGCGGCCGATGCGGCGTCGCGCTACGCCGGCCTTCTCGCGCAGGACTACATCTCGAAGGATCAGGCGCAGCAGCGCCAGGCCGACCTGCTCGATCAGCGCTCGAAGCTGAACAGCCTGATGCGCGATCGCGCAGGCGCCGCGCAAGCGCTGAAGGAAGCGCTCAACGATCTGTCGGGGTTGTCGCTCAAGCAGCAGAACCAGTTGTCGCAAATCGACCGCAGCGTGATCGACGTCGATCGCACGCTGATCGAAAGCGAGGCGAAGCGCGAGCTCGTCATCACCGCGCCGGAAACCGGCACCGCGACCGCGGTGATCGCCGAGCCCGGCCAGACGGCCGACACGTCGCATCCGCTCGCGAGCATCGTGCCGACGGACGCGCACTGGCAGGCGTATCTGTTCGTGCCGAGCGCCGCGGTCGGCTTCATCCACGTCGGCGATCGCGTGCTCGTCCGCTATCAGGCGTATCCATATCAGAAGTTCGGCCAGTACGAAGCGAGCGTCGTGTCGATCGCGCGCACCGCGTTGTCGGCGGCCGAGCTCGCGACGAGCGGCGGCCCCGCCGCGCAAACGGCGAGCGGCACGTACTACCGGATCACGGTCGCACTGAAGTCGCAAAGCGTGACGGCCTACGGCAAGGCGCAGCCGCTCCAGGCGGGCATGGCGTTGCAGGCCGACATCCTGCAGGAGCGCCGCCGTCTGTACGAGTGGGTGCTCGAACCTCTTTACAGCCTGACGGGCAAACTCTGACGCGATCACAAGCCTATGTCACTCCTCGATCGTCTCTCGTTCGGCATCGGCAGCAAGCTGCCGATGATCCTGCAGACCGAAGCAGCCGAATGTGGTCTTGCCTGCCTCGCGATGGTTGCGGGTTTTCACGGCCATCACGTCGACCTCGCGACGATGCGCAGCCGCTTCCCGGTATCGCTGAAAGGCGCGGGCCTCGGCCGCGTGATCGAGATCGCGCAGCGCCTCGATCTCGGCACGCGCGCGCTGAAGCTCGATCTCGATCAGCTCGGCCAGCTACGCGCGCCGTGCGTGCTGCACTGGAACTTCAACCACTTCGTCGTGCTGAAGGAAGTCAACGGCAGGAGCGCGACGATTCACGATCCCGCGCAAGGCGTGCGCAAGCTGTCGCTCGACGAATTATCCCGCTCGTTTACGGGCGTCGCGCTCGAGCTGTGGCCGACAGGCGGCTTCAAGCCGCGCGTGGCGTCGCCCGCCGTGAAGCTGCGTCAACTGCTCGGCCCCGTGTCCGGGCTGTCGCGCTCGCTCGGCCAGATCCTCGTGCTCGCGATCGCGCTCGAAGTGTTCACGCTCGTATCTCCGTTCTTCCTGCAATGGGTGATCGACGAGGTGATCGTCAGCGCGGATCGCGATCTGCTGACCGTGCTCGCACTCGGCTTCGGCCTGTTGCTGCTGATGCAGCAGGCGACGAGCGCGATCCGCGCGTGGGCGCTGATGTATCTCGGCACGACGCTCAACGTGCAATGGCGCGCGAACGTGTTCACGCACCTGCTGAACCTGCCCGTCCAGTACTTCGAGCGGCGCCACCTCGGTGACGTCGTGTCGCGCTTCGGTTCGATCGACACGATCCAGCAGACGCTGACGACCTCGTTCCTGTCCGCAGTGATCGACGGGCTGATGACGATCGTCACGCTCGCGATGATGTTCGTCTACAGCCGCACGCTCGCGTTCGTCGCGCTCGGCACGATGGTCCTCTACGCACTGCTGCGCTGGCTCTGGTATCGGCCGCTGCGGCGCGCGGCGGAAGACCAGATCATCCACACCGCGAAGCAACAGAGCCATTTTCTCGAAACGGTGCGCGGCGTGAAAACCATCAAGCTGTTCAACCGCCAGAGCGAACGCCGCTCGAGCTGGCTCACGCTGCTCGTCGAGCAGATCAATGCCGGCCTGCACGTGCAGAAGCTGCAGCTCCTGTATCAGCAATTGAACGGCCTGCTGTTCGGCC
Source organism: Burkholderia oklahomensis C6786 (assembly GCF_000959365.1). NCBI lineage: Bacteria > Pseudomonadati > Pseudomonadota > Betaproteobacteria > Burkholderiales > Burkholderiaceae > Burkholderia > Burkholderia oklahomensis. The sequence continues at coordinate 2,133,166 of NZ_CP009555.1, read as the reverse complement.
TCGAAGGGCTCGTCATCATCTGGCTCGGCGCGCGTCTCGTGATGGACGGCGAATTCACCGTCGGCGTGCTGATGGCGTTCAACGCGTACAAGGGGCAGTTCGACAGCCGCGTCGGCAGTCTGATCGACAAGTTCTTCGAGGTGAAGATGCTGCAATTGCAGGGCGAGCGGCTCGCCGACATCGTGTTCGCGCAGGGCGAATCCGACGCCGGCGCGCGGCACGTGCCGGGCGAGGCGGAGAACCTCTCCGCGGGCATCGAGGCCAGCGATCTCGTGTTCCGCTATGCCGAAGGCGAGCCGACCGTGCTCGACGGCGTGTCGCTGAAAATCGAGCCGGGCGAGTCGGTCGCGCTGATCGGACCGTCGGGCTGCGGCAAGACGACGCTCGTCAACGTGCTGCTCGGCATCCTCGAACCGACGAGCGGCGCGATCAAGATCGGCGGCGTCGACGTCGAGCGCCTCGGCCTCGACCGGCTGCGTTCGCTCGTCGGCACCGTGCTTCAGGACGACGTGCTGTTCGCCGGCTCGATCGCCGACAACATCAGCTTCTTCGATCCGGACGCCGATCCGAAGTGGGTCGCCGAATGCGCGCATCTCGCGGCCGTGCATGCGGACATCGTCGCGATGCCGATGGGCTACAACACGCTCGTCGGCGACATGGGCACGGTGCTGTCGGGCGGACAGAAGCAACGCGTGCTGCTCGCGCGGGCGCTCTACAAGCGGCCGAAGATCCTCGTGCTCGACGAGGCGACGAGCCACCTCGATCTGCAACGCGAACGGCAGGTGAACGCCGCGGTCGGTGCGCTGAAGATGACGCGCGTGATCGTCGCGCACCGTCCGGAGACGATCGCGTCCGCGTCGCGCGTGATCATGCTGGACGCGGGCAAGGTCGCCCTCGACAAGCCGACCGCCGAGCTCGCCGTGGCGCCGAAGCCGGCCGTGGCTCCTGGCGCAGCGTCCGCTCCGGCTGCGACGCCCGCTCCGGCCGCCGCTCCCGCGCCCGCCGCGCCGGCGGCCGCGCAACCCGTCGCTGGACGGTGAACGCGATGAAGTCCGCACGCACGCTCGTCGCCGCCGGCGCGCTCGCGCTCTTCGCGTCGCACGCCGCGCATGCGCAATGGCTCGATATCTACGGAACCCGAAAGAACGTGTCCGCGACACCCGCCGCACCGCTGTTGAAGAACGCGACGTGCCAGCCCGAGCTGGCAAGCCATCCGATCGCACTCGAAGACGCGATCCTGCAGGCGATCTGCGCGAACCCGCAGGCGCGGCAGGCATGGGCGAATGCGCGCGCGCAAGCGGCGCAGGTCGGCGTGAACGAGGCCGCGTATTTGCCGACGCTGAACGCGACGGGCGGCATTCAGCGGAACTGGGCATCCACGACCTACGAGGCCAATCTCGGGACCGTCTCGGCGAGCGATACGCAAACGCAAACACAAACGAGCCGCTACGGCGCGCTCAACCTGAGCTGGGTGCTGTTCGATTTCGGCAAGCGCAGCGCGGCGCTCAGGCAGGCGCGCGAACTTCTTGCCGCCGCCAACGCGACGCAGGATGACACGCTGCAGACGATCCTCTTCAACGCCGCGCAAGCGTATTACAACCTGCGCGACGCGCAGGCGGCCGTCGACGCGGCGCGCACGATCGAACGCGCCGCGCAGGAAAGCCTCACCGAGGCGAAAGCGAAGCACGACGCCGGCGCGGGCACGCTGAGCGACCAATTGCAGGCGCAGACGAGCTACCGCCGCGCGGTGCTCGATCGCGTGAGCGCCGAAGGCGACGTGCAGAATGCAACCGGTGCGCTCGCAGTCGCGATGGGACTCGACGCGAACACGCCGCTGCAAATCGCTCCCGCCGAGCCGGCCGTCGATCGCAACGCATTCGCGGAAGGCGTCGCGCAATTGATCGACGAAGCGAAACGGCAGCATCCGAAACTCGTCGCCGCGCGCGCGAAGCTCGACGCCGCGCGCGCGAACGTCGACGCGGCGCGCGCGCAAGGACGTCCGACCATTTCGCTGACGGGCAGCCTCAGCCGCAACAGTCCTTCGTATCAGCAACAGTTCGGCATCCAGACCACTGCGAGCCACGGCAGCACGATCGGCGTCCAGGTGACGATCCCGCTCTTCGAAGGCTTCGCGTCAGGCTACCGCGTCGCGGCCGCGCAGGCGCAGGCGGACGCGCAGGAAGCGGACGTGCAGAACGCCGAGCTGAACGTGTCGCTCGACGTGTGGAAGAGCTTTCAGAGCCTGCAGACCGACACCGCGAATCTCGACAACTCGAAAGACCTGCTCGGCGACGCGCAGCGCTCGCTCGACATCGCGCGCGGCCGCTACAAGGCGGGCGTCGGCACGTTCACCGAGCTGCTGAATGCGCAGACGGCGCTCGCCGACGCGCAGAAGCAGCGCGTGCAGGCGGTATCGAAATGGCGCACCGCGCGGCTCAAGCTCGCGGCGAGCCTCGGCGGCATCGGGTTGTGGTCGGTGCGTTGAAGGAGCGTCGATGCGGCGGCATGCGCCGCGATTCGGCATCGGCAACGGAGTACGAAAGATTGAAAAATCGAGGAGAGGCGCCGGACTAAAGCGCGGCGCGTTCACATTCGCGTCACCGCACGCATGCCGGATGTCACGCGTGCGTCACGGCTGACGGTTCTGCGTCGCGGAAGTCGGGCACGCCGGATCCTTGCCCCAGTGGTTTTCGCACACGCGCCAGCGGCACAGTTGATCCTCGAAGAAGCCGCGCTCGCCGCATTCCTTCACGCGCGCGGCAAGCGACGTATCGGCCGATGCGGACGTCGCCGCCGCAGCCTTCTTCGACGCCGTATTCGCGCTCGTCTTCGCCGCATCGGCAGGATTCGCGGGCTTCGTCCGCGCGACGAGCGCGGCGAGCAGATCGGCGTCCGGATCGTCCTTGCCGGTCTTCTTCGCACCGGTTTCGCGGCGCTTCTTCGCCTGCGCGGTTTCGGTAGCCTGCGTCTTGTCGTGACGCTTGCGCGCCGCGGCTTCCGTTTTCGCCTGCGCCGCATCCTGCTTCGCGGCGACGCTCTTCGTCGCGCCCTTCTCCACGCGCTTCGCCGGCGTCGCTGCGGCGACCGCGGCCGCGGCGGCGGTCGCGCCGACGACGGCCTCGGTCGGCGAAACGTCGGATGCGCCGTTCGCGAGCGCGCGCGACAAGCGGCTCTCGCCGGCTGCCGACGCCGCGGCGGCCGGCTTCGCGTCGCTCGCGGCGCTGTCGTCGTTCACGATCGTCGCGGGCTGCGGCGCCGATGCCTGCGTGATCTGCGCCCCGCTTGCCGGCACGGCGTTGCTCGCGGGCGCTGCGGCGACGGCCGGCGCCGATGCGGAGGCCGCGATTTCGGCATGTTCGGTGGAGGGCTGCTGCAGCCGCCATGCGCCCCACCCTGCCACCGCGACGACAGCGAGCGCGACGAGCGCGAGCGGCCCTTTTCGCGAACGCGGTGCGTTTTCGGGTTGGGGGGAGACGCGGCCTTCAAGATTCGCGAGAATACGCGAGTTGTTCGCGCCGCTTTCTTTGCCGGCATGGGAAGAAAGCAGGCTAGGCGGGGCTTTCGAATTCGAATCGTCCGGCGCGCTCATTCAGTGTCTCGTTGAATCCTGGTTTAATTCGCCGCAATAATATTGTCCCGGCCTACGCGGAGGCAGGCCTGATTCTAAGATCAAGCATTGCAAATTACAATCGATTCCATATTCCGGGGTTTTCTTTGATTGCCGTCGTTCTAGTCGCATATTTCGCCATCGCCGTCCTCGCAGCGGCGCTGCTGTTATTACCGGCAGTGCGCGCAACGGTATTCGATTCGGTCGCCCAATTCCACGGCCGAATCAGCCGGCGTGCATCCGATCGCGCCGCCCGTGCGCGCGAGCATCTCGCGCAATCGGCAAAAATGTCGCGCTCGACTTTAAGCGGCATGCAAAATTTACTAGTGCGGCGGCGCTTGCTGATTGCGACCACGACAGGTATTCTTGCGACGCCTCCATTGATCGCTATCGCGTTACGCGGTCGGCAACTATTCCAATACGACGACACTTTACGCGCGCCGGACGAGAAAATTGCCGCGCTTTTAAAAGGCGAGCAGCTCGTTCCGCCGTTGCCGCTGCCGCCCGAAGTTTTCGCCACCCGCGAGGTCGAGCAGGTTCGGCCCGCGCTGAAGGACGCAAGCCGCGATTGGAATTTGCTCGATACCGATTTCAGAACGCGCCTGTTGCTCGTCTACAAGATCATGCACGAGCGATACGGCTATGAAATGGCGTTGCTCGAAGGCTATCGCAGCCCCGAGCGACAAAACCGATTGGCGCAAATGGGCAGCAACGTCACCAATGCGGCGGCGTTCCAGAGCTATCACCAATACGGACTGGCGGCCGACAACGCATTCCTGCGCGACGGCAAGCTCGTCATCTCGGAAAAAGATCCGTGGGCCATGCGAGGCTATCAGTTGTACGGACAAGTCGCCGAAGAGGTCGGCTTGACCTGGGGTGGCCGATGGAAATTGATGGACCTCGGACACGTCGAATACCATAAGCCCGGCTTCAAGCTGGGGCGCTCGTCCGCTCGATAAAGGACGAGCAGGAAATAATGAGGGCGGCATGGGGCAACCAAACTTCGCGACGGAAACACAATCCGGCAATCATTCGATCGGCACGCGCCGGCCGGCGCGATGCGCCGCCCGCTCGTCGACGAACGCATTTCGCACGAGCGCGCCGCCGCCCGCCCCGCCGAAGCGGCCTGCCTTCCCGCTAGATGCATTCACGACAACGTGACGTCACCCGATGCCGTCACGCTTGTCGGCACAGCACGCGCGCGTCGCGCCGCGCGTGCGTTTCGCGCCGCCGCCCAATTCGCCTTATTGAATCGCACCGGAACCTGAACGTCCTATGCAACGCTTCCTCAACGTGTTGACTCACCCTCGCACGCTCACGATCGTCGGCTTCGCCGCGCTCGCGGCGGTTCTGTTCCTCGCGGCCGATGCGCTACAGATCGGCTTCGTATGGGCGGCCGTCGCGTTCGCCGTCGCCGTCGCGCTCTGGCTCGCGACGAAGCTCTGGCGCCGCTGGCGCGTGCGCCGCGCGAACCGCCGGCTCGGCGACATCCTCGAACAGCAGGCCGAAACGGGCAAGATGTCCGCTGCCGCGGCCGAGCCCGCGAAGCAGGCGGACCTCGACGTGCTGCGCACCCGTCTCGCCGACACGGTGAAGACGATCAAGACGTCGAAGATCGGTCAGGTGTCGGGCGGCTCCGCGCTCTACGAGCTGCCGTGGTACATCGTGATCGGCAACCCGGCCGCAGGCAAGAGCAGCGCCGTCATCAACTCGGGGTTGCAGTTTCCGTTCGCGGACAAGAACAGCGCGGTGATCCACGGCATCGGCGGCACCCGGAACTGCGACTGGTTCTTCACGACGGAAGGCATCCTGCTCGACACCGCGGGCCGCTATTCGGTGCACGAGGAAGATCGCAGCGAATGGCTCGGCTTCCTCGATCTGCTGAAGCGCCATCGCCCGAAGGCGCCGATCAACGGGATCATCGTCACGGCGAGCATCGCCGAGCTGACCGGCAACCGTCCCGAATTCGCGATCAACCTCGCGAAGAACCTGCGCCAGCGCGTGCAGGAGCTCACCGAGAAGCTCGAAGTATTCGCGCCCGTCTACGTGATGTTCACGAAGGCCGATCTGATCACGGGCTTCACCGAATTCTTCAGCAGCAGCGACCGCCAGGAATACGACCGCGTATGGGGCGCGACGCTGCCGTACGAGCCGGACGAGAAGCGCGACGTCGTCGCGCTGTTCGACGAGCGTTTCGAAGAGCTGTACGAAGGGCTGAAGGAGATCAGCGTCGCGCAACTGTCGATCAGCCGCGGCAACAAGCTTTCGCCCGGCCAACTGAGCTTTCCGCTCGAGTTCTCGACGATCAAGCCCGCGCTGCGCTCGTTCCTCGCGACGCTGTTCGAAAACAATCCGTTCCAGTACAAGCCGATCTTCCGCGGCTTCTACTTCACGAGCGCGCTGCAGGAAGGCGAGACGAACAGCGCCGCCGCGCAGCGGATCGCGAATCGCTTCGGCCTCGACGCGCAAAGCCTGCCGAAGCCGCACAGCGCGTTCTCGAAGAACGGATTCTTCCTGCGCGACCTGTTCTCGAAGGTGATCTTCGCGGACCGCCAGACGGTCCGCCAGTTCGCGAGCCCGACGAAGACGCGCATGCGCTACGCGACGTTCTTCGGCTTCGTCGCGGCGCTCGCGCTCGCGCTCGGCGGCTGGACCTGGTCGACGATCGGCAACCAGCAGCTCGTGTCGAACGTGCAGGCCGACCTCGACAACGTGACCCGCCTGCAGCAGAACCGCAACGACCTGCAGTCCCGTCTGCAGGCGATGGACATCCTCGAAGACCGGATCGAGCAGCTCGAGCAGTTCCGCCGCGACAAGCCGCTGTCCGTATCGCTCGGCCTCTATCAAGGCGACCGTCTCGAGCAGCATCTGCTGACCGAGTACTACAACGGCGTGCGGCAAATCCTGCTGAACCCGGTCTCGGGCAACCTCGCGTCGTTCCTGAAGGACGTGAACACGCATCCGGACCAGCTCGCGCCGATGACGCGCGCGCCGGAATCGGGCGCGGTCCAAGCGGGCGCCGTGCCGGTGTCGACGAACCCGGCGGCGCCGGGCGCGGCCCCCTCCCCTGCCGCCGCGCAGAATCCGCAGCAGGGCGGCCTCTACAACGACGCGTCGCCGACCAACGTCGAGGACGCGTACAACGCGCTCAAGACCTACCTGATGCTGTCCGACAAGCGGCACGTCGAGCAGGCGCATCTGACCGACCAGATCGCGCGCTTCTGGCGCGGCTGGCTCGAGACGAATCGCGGCAACATGCCGCGCGACGAGATGATCAAGAGCGCGGAGCGAATGATCACGTTCTATCTGTCGCGCGTCTCCGACAACGACTGGCCGATGATCGAAGCGAACCTCGCGCTCGTCGACCAGACCCGCGAGAACCTGCGCCGCGTCGTGCGCGGGATGCCGGCGCGCCAGCGCGTGTACGAAGAAATCAAGGCGCGCGCGTCGACCCGCTTCGCGCCGATGACGATCGCGCGGATCGTCGGCGAAGGCAACACGGGCCTCGTCGCGGGCAGCTACGCGATCCCCGGCACGTTCACGCGCGAAGCGTGGTTCCAGTACGTGCAGCCCGCGATCCGCGACGCCGCGACGAAGGAGCTGCAGGCGAAGGACTGGGTGCTGAACACCGCGACGGCCGACGACCTGACGCTCGAGGGCAGCCCCGAGCAGATCCAGAAGACGCTCGTCGCGATGTACAAGACCGAGTACGCGCAGCACTGGCAGAAGTTCATGCAGGGCATCGCGGTGCAGGGCTTCGGCAACTTCGGCCAGGCGGTCGACGCGATGAACAAGCTCGGCGACCCGCAGGATTCGCCGATCCGCAAGGTGCTCGAGACCGCGTACGACCAGACGTCGTGGGACAACCCGTCGCTCGCGAACGCGACGATCAAGAAGGCGCAGACGGGCGTCGTGAACTGGGTCAGGCAATGGTTCACGCGTCAGCCGGGCGGCCAGGTCGCGGCGAACATCGACATCAACGGCAATCCCGCCGAGGCGCCGATGGGTCCGATCGGCCAGGAGTTCATCGGGCTCGGCCGGATCGTCGCGACGCATGACGGCACGTCGATGCTGAAGGGCTACATGGACACGCTGTCGAAGGTCCGCACGCGCTTCAACGTGATCAAGAACCAGGGCGACCCCGGCCCCGGCGCGCGCCAGCTCATGCAGCAGACGCTCGACGGCAACGGCTCCGAGCTCGCCGATTCGCTGAAGTTCGTCGACGAGCAGATGCTGACGGGCCTGACCGATTCGCAGCGCAAGTCGCTGCGTCCGCTCCTCGTGCGTCCGCTGATGCAGGCGTTCGCGGTCGTGATCCAGCCGGCGAGCGTCGAAGTGAACAAGGTGTGGAACGCGCAGGTCTACCAGACGTTCCAGGGCTCGCTCGCGAACAAGTATCCGTTCGCGGCGGGCGCGAAGGTCGAAGCGGGCGCGAGCGAAATCGCGCAGGTGTTCGGTCCGGACGGCTCGATCGCGAAGTTCGTCGGCACGACGCTCGGGCCGCTCGCGGTGCGCCGCGGCGACACGCTGTCCGCGCGCACCTGGGGCGACATGGGCCTCGCGCTCACGCCTGACTTCACGAACGGCTTCGCACGCTGGGTCGCGCCGCTTGCGGGCGGCGCGGCGGCGAGCGCCGCCGCGTCGTCCGAACCGCAGACCGTGTTTCAGGTCCTGCCGCAGCCGAGCAGCGGCACGACCGAATACACGATCGCGATCGACGGCCAGCAGCTGCGCTACCGCAACACGCCGCCGCAGTGGACGAACTTCGTGTGGCCGAACCCGCAGGGCTCGCCCGGCGCGACGCTGTCCGCGACGACGTTCGACGGCCGCACGCTCCAGCTCGTCAACGAGCCGGGCCGCTACGGTCTCGAGAAGCTGATCAACTCGGCGCAGCGCAAGCGCCGTCCGGACGGCACGTTCGACCTGACGTGGACGCAAGGCAACGTCAGCGTATCGGTGACGATGCGCATCATCAGCACGTCGCAGCCGACGGGCGGCGGCGACCAGCCGCAGCAGCAGAGCCTGCGCGGGCTGCGCCTGCCGTCGTCGGTCGCCGACGCGAGCGCGGGCGGCGCGGCCAACGCGACTGCGCAGCCGGGCTCGAGCGCCGCGGCCCCGCAGGCCGCCGTCGCGGCGGCTTCCGCATCGAACGCACAGAGGGCGCAATGACGCAAACGGTCCAGGCCCAGATCGCCTACTTCGGCAAGATCCCGTCGCGCGGCGACTTCGTGAAGAGCGCGCACAACCCGCAGTTGCTGCAGACGCTCGACCACTGGATCGCACGCGCGATGGAGCTCCTCGCCGACGACCCGCGCTGGAAGATCGTCTACGAGAACGCGAAGCCGATGCACTTCGCGTTCCTCGGCTCGAAGAGCCGGCTCGCGATCGCGGGCCACATGATCGCGAGCCATGACGCGTCGAACCGGCGCTTCCCGTTCCTCGCCGCGACGGCGCTCGAAGTCGAGCGGCCGCTGCCGTTCCTCGCGCGCAGCCCGCTCGCGTTCGCGCGGCTCTGGTCGCGCGCCGCCGCGCAGATGCAAACCCTCCTCGGTCCGCAGGAGCCGGCCGGCGCGCTGCAGGCGCTCGGCGACACGCAAGTGCCGATCGACACGGGCGGCCCGGGCAGCGCGCACGACGGCACGTTCAACGATTTCGTCGAGCACCAGACCCTGTACGGCCTCGAGCAGATGCTGCTCGCGAGCGGCCATCCGGTGAAGCTGCGCGGCGCGATGCTCGCGCTCGGCTCGCTGCTGCGTCCCGTGATGCAAAGCGGCACGTCGCACATCGAGCGCGGGCTCACGCTGCCGCTGCCGACCGATCCGTTCTATCGCACCCTCGTCGCCGCGTTCTGGCTCGAGCTCGTCGCACCATTCGTGTCGCGCGCCGATTTCGAGCTGGCGATCTTCATCGGCACGATCGCCGAGCGCGAGCGGCTCATCATCGGCTTCAACGGCGCGTCCGCGAAAACCCTGCACAGCGTGGTCGATCCGCAGACTTACGCCGAACACAACATCGACATCGACGATCCGGAGTGGATCGACGCACATGCGCAAAACGACCATGGGATCAGCAAGCTCGTCAGTTATCTCGAACAACCGCAACTGTCGCTGCGTGTCTGCATCGACACGTTCCATGAAGCGTTCATCGGAGCGTGATGCGATGACGAAGCCGCTCCGCTCTTCCCGCTTCAGGCTCACGCTCGCCGCGCTCGCGCTGGGCGGCACGCTGCACGGCGTCGCGCTCGCCGACAACGTCGGCCCCGCGACCGTCACGCCGATCGACGCAGGCGGCGTGCCCGTGAAATCGACCCCGCTCGCCGCACCCGCTCCCGCCGCGGCAAGCGGCGCGGGCGGCGGCGCGACCGTGTCGTCGCCACCGCCCGCGAACGCGACGCCCGGTCAGGTCGTCGCCGGCGGCAAGGTCGCCGACGAGGCGACGAAGGCCGCCGTGCTGCAGCGCCTGCGCGACACGTACGGCGCCGCGAACGTCGTCGATCAGATCGAAGTCGGCGACGTCGCGACGCCGCCGAACTGGTCCGCGAACGTGCAGAAGCTGATCGGCCCGCAGTTGAAGCAGATCAGCAAAGGACAGCTCAAGATCGACGGCACGCAGATCGACGTGAAGGGCGAGGTCCACAACGAGGCGCAGCGCCAGCAGCTCGCGAGCGACATGGCGAACGCGCTGAACCCGACCTACACGATCAAGAACGGGCTGCGCGTGAGCGCATCCGAGCAGGGCCTGCTCGACCAGACGCTCGCGAACCGCACGATCGAATTCGAAACCGGCAGCGCGACGCTCACGCCGCAAGGCCGCGCGATCCTCGACCAGATGGCGGGCGCGCTCGCGAAGATGTCGAGCCGCACGGTCGAGATCATCGGCCACACCGACAACTCGGGCAATCGCGCGTCGAACATCGCGCTCAGCCAGGCGCGCGCCGACGCGGTGAAGGGCTATCTGGTGGCGAAGGGCATCGCGTCGCAGCAGTTGACGACGACGGGCGTCGGCCCCGATCAGCCGATCGCGTCGAACGACACGAACGACGGACGCGCGCGCAATCGCCGGATCGAGTTCCGCGCGGGGCAGTAAGCGGCGCGAGCGCCAACGGCGGCGGGGCGGGCGGCCCGCCTGCGCGGCGGTACAGCGATCCGCCGGTACGGCAAGCAAGATGGAAATGGCGACGGACGGTCCTTGGCGGCCGCTCCGTCGCTTTTTTTGGGCCGGCCGCCGCGAGCCGGCCGACGCTCACGCGTTGTCATCCGGCTTCAGGCCGAGCAGCTCGCGGATGTGCGCGAGCGAGCCGTCGTCCTTGACGACCGACGCGAGCCACTGATGCAGCGGCATGTCCGCCCATTCGGCGGCCTTGTCGGCGAGATACGCGACGGGGCTGTGCGGCTCCGTCCCGCGGAAATACTTCGCGACCGCGCGCAGCTGCTCGACGGCCTGCGCGCGATTCTGGATGCCGGCGATCACGATCGGCGCGGGAGCGGACGGCGTATGCCTCTGCGCGTGTTCGTCCGGGTAAAGCGGCGTCTTGAAGCTCGGCTCCGCGCGCTCGATCGGCGTGCTCGGCGCGGCGGCCTGCGGCTGCGCGTCCGGCGAGTAGCCCTGCTCCTTCGCGAAGCGCTCGGCGAGCCGATAGACCGTTTCGTACGTGTCGCGCGCCTGCCGGAAACTCGGCGCCGCATCGCCCGCGCGCTGGTCGAGCTCCTGCTCGAGCGCGTCGAGCGCCACCTGGAACGCCCTCAGCTCGCCGAGCAGCCGCGCGTAGAACGCGACGGACGTCATCCGCTTCGACGCTTCGATCTGCTCGACCGACGGCTTGCCGCGCGCTATTTCGTCCGCCTGCTCGGGATCGCGCTTGATCGCCTGCGCGACGTGCTGCGCGACGTCCCAGTCGAGCTCGCTGAACGCGTTCGACGCCCCGTCGGTGAGCGGCACCGCGCGCAGCAGCTCGGCCGTTCGCCCGACGAGCCACGCGACGTTGCCGAGCCGGTACTCGGCGTCGTCGCCGTCCGGCAGCGGGTGCACGTGATCCCAGAATTGCCGGCACAGATTCGTCAGCAGCTCGTAGCCCTGCGTGAGCCCGCCGATGCCGTCCTCGAGCGCGAGCGCCTCGGTCAGCCATACCGCGAGCCGCAGGTCCTTGGTCCGATCGCGCAAGAGCGCGGTCGATTGCTCGACGACGAAGCTCCAGTCCGCTTCCTTGATGTCGGTGATCCACTCGCCCTGGTCGAGCGACGGATCGTCGAACTTGCGCGCGTGCTGGATCGCGTCGAATTCGGCGGAGAACAGGAGATCGTCGCCGCACGGCGACGCTTCGCTGATCGGCGTCAGCAAGTCGTTGAAGTTGATCGGCATGGTCGAATGCTATGTCTGTCCGTTGCGGCGTCCATCGTTGCGATGACCACGCGACGCGTGACGCACGCGCCGCGCGGCGGTCTTACTCGACCGTGTACTCGAATTCGCCCGTCTCGGCCGCGCGCGCGGCGATCCGCGCGATCGCTTCGCCGTCGGCGATCCGCGACAGCACGTGCCCGGCGATCTCCGGCAGCAGCGTGCCGTTCAGGATGTGATCGACATTGCGCGCGCCCGAATCGACTTCGGTGCAGCGCGCGAGCACGGCGTCGACGAGCGACTCGTCCCACTCGAACGCGGCCTTGTGGTTCGATTCGATCCGGCGGCGGATCCGTTCGAGCTTCAGCTCGATGATGTCGGCGAGCACGTCGTCGGAGATCGGATAGTACGGAATCACCTTCATCCGGCCGAGGAACGCGGGCTTGAACGCCTTGTAGAGCTGCGGGCGCAGCGTCTCGGCGAGCGCCTCGGCGTCGGGCAGCTCCTCCGGCGCCTTGTTCAGGCACGCCTGCATCACCGCGGACGACCCGACGTTCGACGTCAGGATGATCAGCGTGTTGCGGAAGTCGATCTCGCGCCCTTCGGCGTCGTCCATCGCGCCCTTGTCGAACACCTGGAAGAACATTTCGAGCACGTCCGGATGCGCCTTCTCGACTTCGTCGAGCAGCACGACCGAATACGGATTGCGGCGCACCGCTTCCGTCAGCACGCCGCCTTCGCCGTAGCCGACGTAGCCGGGCGGCGAGCCCTTCAGGCCCGATACGCTGTGCGCTTCCTGGTACTCGCTCATGTTGATCGTGATCATCTTGCGCTCGCCGCCGTACAGCACGTCGGCAAGCGCGAGCGCGGTCTCGGTCTTGCCGACGCCCGACGGCCCGACGAACATGAACACGCCGCGCGGCTTGTTCGGATCCTCGAGGTTCGCGGTCGCGGTGCGCACGCGCTGCGCGATCGCGTCGAGCGCGTGGTCCTGGCCGATCACGCGCGCGCCGATCAGATCGCGCAGATTCAGCACGGTCTCGATCTCGTCCTTCACCATCCGGCCGAGCGGAATGCCGGTCCACGACGCGACGATCTCCGCGACGACGTGGCCGTCGACCTGCAGCGGCACCATCGGCTGATTGCCCTGCAGCGCGCGCAGCGCGTCGACGCGCTCGGCGAGCGTCGCGCGGGTCGCGTCGACGTCGACCGGCTTGCCGTCGACGGACGGCTCGCGCGCCGCATCGAGATCGGCACGCAATGCGCCGATCTCGGTGACGAGCGCGCGCTCCTGTTCGTAACGCGCTTCGTCTTCGGCGAGCGCCTTCAAATCGGCATCGCGCTCGTCGCGCAGCTCGGCGAGGCGCTCGTCGTGCGCGGCGCCGCCCGCGACTTCGCGCTCGAGCGCCGCGATCTCCGCGTCGATCCGCTCGATGCGCTTTTTCGTGTCGTCGATCGCGGCGGGCGTCGCGCTGTGCGCGAGCGCGACTTTCGCGCAGGCGGTGTCGAGCACGCTGATCGCCTTGTCCGGCAGCTGGCGGCCGCTGATGTAGCGATGCGACAGCCGCACCGCCTCGGTGATCGCATCGTCGAGAATCCGCACGTTGAAGTGCTTCTCCATCAGCCCCGCCATCCCGCGCAGCATCGCGGCGGCGAGCGGCTCGCTCGGCTCCTCGATCTTCACGACCTGGAAGCGCCGCGCGAGCGCCGCGTCCTTTTCGAAGTACTTCTTGTATTCGCTCCACGTCGTCGCCGCGATCGTGCGCAGCTCGCCGCGCGCGAGCGCCGGCTTCAGCAGGTTCGCCGCATCGTTCTGGCCGGCCTGCCCGCCCGCGCCGATGATCGTGTGCGCTTCGTCGATGAAGAGAATGATCGGATGCGCGCTCTTCTTCACCTCGTCGATCACGCTCTTCAGGCGGTTCTCGAACTCGCCCTTCACGCTCGCGCCCGCCTGCAGGAGCCCCATGTCGAGCACGTGCAGCGCGACGCCGCGAAGCGGCGGCGGCACGTCGTCAGCCGCGATCCGCAGCGCGAGCCCTTCAACGACGGCTGTCTTCCCGACGCCCGCCTCGCCCGTCATGATCGGGTTGTTTTGCCGACGGCGCATCAGGATGTCGATCGCCTGGCGGATCTCCGCGTCGCGGCCGATCACGGGATCGATCTTGCCTTCGCGCGCACGCTGCGTGAGGTTCGTCGTGTACGTGTCGAGCGCCGGCGTCTTCGACGGGCCGCGCGGCGCGCCGCCCGCCGCCGCGGCGCCGTCCGGCACGGCGGCGTCGCTCTCCGCCTGTCGCGGCTCGGCTTCGACCGAGCCCGCGGTGATCTCGTCGAACTTGTGCTTCAGGTCGTCGACGCGCACGCGCGTGAACTGCGACGACATCCGCTGCGCGAACTGCGCGAGATCGGGCCCCGTCAGCAATGCAAGCAGCAAGTGGCCCGAACGGATCCGGCCGATCTGCGAATCGAGCGACGCGATGAGCCACGCCTGCTCGAACAGCTCGGTCAGATGCACCGAGAACACCGGCGTGCGCGTATTGCCCGTCTTCAATCCTTCGAGCTCGCGCTCGAGGTCCGCGCGCAGCGCGTGCGGATCGACGCCGCTCGCGCGCAGCACGAGCGGCACGTCGCCGGTCGACTCGTCGAGCAGCGCGAGGAACAGGTGCTCGAGATCCACTTCATAGTGGCCGCGCGCGAAACAGTGGCTGGCGGCGCGCTCGGCGGCCTTCCGGCACACCGGATTCAGTTTCGCGATCAGGGTCTTCAGGGGCGTGCTCATCGGTTACGGTCCACTCAGGTTCGATCGTTGTTATCAATGAATGACATGCAGTTCGTAGCGCGCGTCCGCGCGGTCGCGCTCGGCTTCGCGCGTGCAGAGGAACGCGTCCCAGCCGAGTCGCGCGCCATTGCCGAGGATGCTCGCGCCGACCTCGGTACGGCGCAGCACGAGCGATACTTCATATTCGAGCGTGACGCCGGCGAGCAGCGTCAACATCCGCTCGAGCGCGACCGCGCGCTCCTCGCCTGGCAAGAACGCCTCGTAGTCGCGCTTCGACAGCGGCCCGACGACGAGCCGCGCGCGCATGTCGCGCTGCCACACGCGTTCGCCGACGAGCGCCGTCGCGCCGAGCGTCACGTTCACGTCGCCGAGCACGCTCAGTTGATCGGGCGGCACGTCGTACCACTTGCCGACGAACTGCTCGATGCGGATCGGCACGCGGAAGTACTCGGACAGCGTGCGCTGCAGATAGGCGGCCGACACCGGCCGGTGCCGCGCGGCGAGCGCATAGCCCGCGATCGCTTCGTCGAGCAGCGCGCCGCGGCCTTCCTGCACGGTCGAGCGCGCATCGTCGTTCGCGACGCCCGCGAGCGCGAGCAACAGCGGCAGATAGCGCTCGTCGCGGTCGAGCTCGTAATGCAGCGGCAGCCGGTACTTCTTCCACGCCGCGTAGAACAACGCGGTCGCGCGATTCGAGAACACGTCGAAAAACGCGCGCGCCGCGTGATCGCGCTTCAGCTGCTCGCGCGCGATGATCTGCTCGGTGTAATGGAGCGGCAACGCGCCCTGGCCGCCCAGCAGGCCGAAGAAAGCCGGCGTGAGCTCGACGCGCGACAGCGCGCCCGCTTCGACCGCCGCGTTGCGCTGCGGCTCGTCCTTCAGCGCGTCGCCCGCTTCGTCGTACGACTGCGCGCGCTCGAGCTCGCTCGGCGGAAAACCGAGCGACAACGTGTTTCTGAAGCCGATCCGCCGCGCGACGATCTCGCCCGGCCGGCTCGCCGCGTAGCGTTGCGGATGACGCTTCGCGAACCAGGTCTCGAGCAGCCGCACCGCCTGAAAGAACTCGAAGCGATGCGGCTCGTCGAGCAGCCGCTCGACTACGCCAGGATCGATTCGCCGCTGCGCGGTTTGCATCGCATGATCTCCTCGCCGGTGCGCTTCGACACGACGATCAGTTGAACAAAGCTGTTGAGGTGCACGTAAAGCCCGAAGAACGCGTCGATCATCCGCACGAACGTCGCGAGGCTCGATCCGACGAAATGCTCGTCGTCGATCGTGAGCCGGATCTCGACGCCGCGCACGAACGTCGCGAACGGCTTGCCGGGCAGCCACTGCACCGCGCCCTTCTGCTCGATGCCGACGATCCCGTCGATGTGACGCGTCGACACCGCAGACCGTCTCAGATCGTACAGCACGAGCACTTCCTTCAGCGCGGCGAGCCCTTCCTCGGCGAGCGACACGTGATTGAGCGCGAGGTGCGACACGAGCCGCCAGTGCGCGGCGCGGCCGCGCTCGAAGCGCGCGCTCGGCGTCGGCCGGCGCAGCAGCGCGATCGGGCCGGGCTGCGCGTCGCCGTCGATGAAGAGATCGCCGCCGTCGAGCCCCGTCGCGAGCGCGGCCGGCAGGTCGCGGTTCGTGCAGGTGAGATCGAGGCTCAGCGTGTCGGTCTGCGGCGCGCCCGGCTCGAAGTCGATGTCGACGACCGAAATCTCGGTCTCGTAGCCGGGGCTCTTGCGCGCGACGTTGTCGTCGCGGCGCGCGAACCAATAGTGCCCCACCTGCCCTTCCTCGCCGTGATGCAGCGAATAGAACGGCCGGAATTCGATGACCGCTTCCCGATTGGCGCGCTGCCGCACGAGATGCACGGAATCGATCGAATACACCTCGTACGCGAACGCGCGGCGCGCGTCGGCGATGACCGGATACGACACCGCCTGATGGCTGACCCGGATCGGCTCGCCGTGCTGCCGGAACAGGTTGACGACCGGCGTGCAGAACAGGCGAAAGTGACTCGCGGCCAGCAGATCGAGCAGCCGCGCGACGTGCGAATCGCTGCGCACGTCGCGCAGGACCACGTGCAGCGTCAACTGCCGGCAATGGCCCGCGCGGCGCGCCAGCGCGGCCAGATCGAAGTCGACGAAGTTGAATTTGTCCGGGAATGCGAAATATTCGGTCAGCAGCCGGTACGCCGGGTGCGAACGGGCCGGATAGTCGATCAGCGCATCGGCTTCGTCGAAGCCCGCGTGCTCGAACGGCGCCTTGCCGAGCGCGATCCAGCGGCCGCCGCGCTCGGGCTCGACGTAGAACGCGAGCGCATGCGCGAACAGGCAATCGGCCAGCGCGGCGACGAACGACTGCTCGCCGTGCAGATGCGCGCGCAGCTTGCCGAGCTTCAGCTCGGCGAGATCGAGCTGCGGCGACGTCGATTCGAACGCGATCGAGATCACACCCGTCGCGTTGCCGGGCAGCGCGGCCGAGCTCGGCGCCGCGGCGATCGATCCGTAGCGCGCATCGGCGAGCCGGACCGGCGCGAGCGTCACGTCGTACGCGGTGCGGAAGCGGCACTGCACGCCGCGGATCGCGCGGCTCTTCAGCTCGGTGCCGCGCTCGACGACCTGCGGCTCGGTCAGTCGAGCGAACGATTCGGGCGCGCCGAATTGCGCGATCGAGCACGACGGAAACGGTCGCAGATAATGCGGATAGAGAACTTCGACGAGCGCTTCGGTGAATTCGGGATACTCGTCGTCGAGCTTTTTGTTGATCCGCGCGCCGAGGAGCGCGAACGATTCGATCATCCGCTCGACGTGCGGATCCTCGCAATGCTCGCCCGTCTGCGACAGACGCGCGGCGATCTTCGGGTACCGGTTCGCGAATTCGAGCGAATAGCGCCGCAGAAACGACAGCTCGCGTTCGTAATACGGCAGCAACTCTTCCATCGACGATCCCCGAAACCTGATGCTCTCGTGCCGGGCTTCTCGTTGCCGCGCGGCGCCCGGCGGCTCACGCGATACGGCTCAAACCTTGGTGGCGCGCGAGCGCGTCACCGAATATTGCAACGTCGACGGCTGCAGCATCGCATCGAAGGTCACCGGCTCCTCGGCCGGATGCACGACGAGCAGCGCCTGGATCGCGAAGTAGAGCGCGTTCGTCGACTGCTCGTTCAGCTCGAACGTCACCAACACCTGCTGCAGCCGCGGCTCGTGCCGCGCGATCGCCTGCTGAATCGACTTGCAGATGAACGTGCGGTCGTAGTGGCTCGCGAGGCTCAGGCCGGCGAAGTCGTTCAGCCCGTAGGTCAACACCGAGCGCTGGCACTCCGGCAGCGCGGCAAGATCTTCGTCGGTCAGCGCGATGCGCGTGTTCAGGATCGCCTCGACGTCGCGCGCGACCGTGTTCTTCAGTTCTTCCAGCGACAATTGCCGCATTGCAGCGGGCGCCGGCACATGCGGTTCGTCGTCGAACAGCTTGTCGAGGAAGCTCGGTTCGAAGCGTTTCATCGGGCTCCACGCAAAACGGGAACGGGGCACGCGCCGTGCCCCGTTCCCGCGTCGAACTTAGACCGCGTAGGTCTTGTCGTTCTTCGTGAGGCTCCAGGCGCCCTGCGTGTTGCCGCCCTGGTTGCCGCCGATCTTCTGCTGCGTCTGCTTCCACTGGACCGCGGCGTACTTCAGCGCGAATTGCTCGAGGGGCAGGCCTTCCTTCTGCACGCTCGGCGTCACGCTCGCGACGATCACGTACTTCAGCTTGATCTCGAGATACTTGACGCGCTCGCCTTCGCCGTCCGAACGCATGAAATCGATCGTCACTTCGTCGAACGTCGTGCCGCCCGACGCGTGCTGATACAGCAGCGGGCTCGCCATATCGATTTCTTTCGTGAACACCATGTCGCCGTGCTCGCAACGCTCCGACGTGTGGCCGCCCGAAGTCGACGCGGTCGCCGAACGCGGCTGGACGATCGAATGGTCCCAGGATTTCAGCTCGATCCAACCGGCATGGTCCTTGTCCGCGGACTCGCCCTTGATGGCAGGATTGCCGAACTTCAAGTACATGTCTAACATGGCCTACGACTCCCCAAAGAGGTGGTTTTAACGTCCTACCCGGGCGGCCCGCCCGGGCGATCTCAACTCGCTTATGAATTTGCCGGTTTGGGCAGATCAGCGACAAGGCGCAGAGAAATCGACAGCTCGTCGAGCTGGAAGTGCGGGCGCAGGAACGCGACCGAACGATACGCACCCGGCTTGCCGGGAATCTCTGACACTTGTACGGAGGCTTCGCGCAGCGGGAACTGCGCTTTCTGTTCCTGAGTCGCGTTGTCGTCCAGCAACACGTACTGCGAGATCCAGCGATTGAGGAACGTTTCGACGTTCTGCGCGGACGCGAAGCTGCCGATCTTGTCGCGCATCATCGCCTTCAGGTAATGCGCGATGCGCGATACCGAGAAGATGTACTGCAGCTGGGCGGACAGGACGGCATTCGCATTGGCGCTGTCGGTGCTGTATTTCTTCGGTTTTTGCACCGATTGCGCAGCAAAGAACGCGGCGTAGTCGGAATTCTTGCAATGCACGAGCGGGATGAAGCCGAGGTCGCTCAACTCCTTCTCGCGGCGGTCGGTGATCGCGATCTCGGTCGGGCACTTGAGCGCGATTTCGCCGTCGTCGGTCTTGAACGTGTGGGTCGGCAGATCCTCGACGAGGCCGCCGCCTTCGACGCCGCGAATCGCCGCGCACCAGCCGAAGTCGTCGAACGCGGCCGTCAGACGCGCGGCAAACGCCCACGAGGCGTTGCACCACAGGTACTTGTTGTGATCGGTGCCGTCGACGTCCTCGACGAAGTTGAAGCTCTCCGCGATCGCGCCGTCCTTCGGATTGAACGGCAGGCGGCCGAGGAAGCGCGGCAGCGTGAGGCCGACGTAGCGCGAATCCTCGGAATCGCGGAACGACTTCCACTTCGCATATTCGACGGTGTCGAACACCTTGCCGAGGTCGCGCGGCTTGCCGAGATCGGCGAACGACTCGAGGCCGAGCAGCTCGGGCGCGGCCGACGCGACGAACGGCGCGTGCGCGGCCGCCGCGACGTGCGACATCTGCTCGATGAAGTACAGGTCTTCCGGCTGGCGCGAGATCTCGTAGTCGCCGACCAGCACGCCGAACGGCGAGCCGCCGAACGTGCCGAATTCTTCTTCGTACACCTTCTTGAAGAGCGCGCTCTGGTCGAACTCGGACGCGTTCTTGAAATCGCGCACGAGATCGCGCTTCGGCGCGTGCAGCGCCTTGATCTTGATCGTCGAACCGGTGTTGCTTTCCTTCACCAGGTAGTCGAGCCCGCGCCACGTGCTCTCGAGACGCTGGAACTCGGCCGCGTGCATCACGGCCGAGAGCTGCGACGAGATCAGGCGATCGAGCTCCGCGACGCGCGCGTCGATCGTCGCCGACAGGTTGTCCGACACGACCACCGTGCCGTCGAGCACCTGATTGACGAGTTCGCCGATCAGGTCCTTCGCGCGCGCATGCTCGGATTCGGATTTCGCGACCTTGCTCTTCTCGACGATGTCGTCGAGCAGCGAGGATTCCGTGCCGGCCTGAGCGCCGGTCGATTGGGCCGCAGCCGTTTGCTGGTTCATTTCGCCACCCCGTTGCTCATTCGCCCTGCTTGTCGCCGCCGTCGGCGCTCTTCTTCAGCGCTTCCAGCTGCTGCGTGTTCGACAGCACTTCGCTCAGCAGGTCTTCGAGCTTGTCGTTGCCGGCCAGTTTGTTGCGCAGATCGGCGAGCTTCGAGCGCGCCTCGAGCAGACGCCTCAACGGTTCGACCTGCTCGACGACTTCGTCCGGATTGAAATCGTTGATCGAACGGAACTTCAGATCGACCGCGAACTTGCCGCCCGCTTCGCTCAGGCGGTTCTCCACCTGGAACGCGGCGCGCGGCTCGATCGCCTTCATCACGTCGTCGAAGTTGTCGCGATCGATGTTCACGAACTTACGGTCGCGCAGCTTCGGCTGCTCGACTTCCGACTGCCCGGCCAGATCGCCGACGACCCCGACGACGAACGGCAGCTCCTTGATCTCGATCGCGTCGCCCCGTTCGACCTCGTACGTCAGTTGGACGCGGGGCGGCCGCACTTTCTGCAAGCGCTTTTGAATGCTCTCTTTCTTCGCCATCGACGGCTCCCGATTAGTGTGTGGGTCGCGCGCGGCTTAACGCAGTGCGCTGAACGGATCGCCGCCAGCCGCCTTCGCGGGCGCCGACGTGGTTGCCGCCTTCGCGGGCGCCGGCGTCGCGGGGGCAGCCGGCGTCGCGGGTGCGGCCGCCGTGCTGTTTTCGGCGGGCGCGGCCTCGTGCACGGGCGGCTTCGCGCGGCGCACGATGCGGCGCTTCTTCACGACGGGCTTCGTCTGCTGCTCGGGCGGGAACAGCGCGGCTTCGCCGAGCGTGTCGCGCAGCTGCTTCGCGAGCGCCTGCGCGTCCGACTTCGCGTCGCCCGCGAGCGACGAATCCTGGCGCAGCTCGCCGAGCGATTCGGTCGCGATGCGCAGGCCCGCGACGGCAAGCACGCTCTTCGCCTGACGGTCGGTCTTGTCGCGCTGCAGCGCCTCCTGAGCGGCGACGATCGCCTGGCCGTAGTGGCCCTGCTGGAACTGGATCTGCGCGATTCGCGACCACGGCTCTTCGCGCGTCGGATCGGATTTCGCAAGTTGCTGATAAAGGCCGATCGCGCGGTCCTGATCGCCTGCCTTCGCCACAGCGTCGGCGTCGGCCAACGACTTGTTGAATGCTTCGGGCGTCGGCGGAGTCGGCTGCGACGCGCAACCGGCGATGATGCCGCAGGCCAACACTACCCCAGAAAGTTTTGCGAAGAGACGGTCTTTCATCGTTTATTTCCCCGGCGCGGGCGTTTTAAATCGTTGAGAATTCGTGATTTTGCTTTGCTACAAGCGCGCGGGTATAGTACCGATCAATTTTTCATAATTCAATCTTCGCGTGAAGAGCGGCCGTTTTAAAAGTAGCGCAGCGCGCCGCCCGAAGCGGCCGCGCACGCCCGGGGAATCACACGTGTACCGCTCCCAATGCAATTATTGCCGCAAAAGAATTCGATTTCGCCTAATTTGTGGAAATTTTTTCCGAATACAACGACATTGACGGCGATCTGTCCGGTATTTGAAGATGCAGTTGTTTTTTGTGCCACCAAATCGGCCAAGTAACTGATAGTTTTGACAGGGAGCAAAGGGCGCCGCGCCCGGAAAATCGATGAATCCGCATGTGACTCGTTACGCGCTGCCGCTCGCCGCCTGCGTCCTGCTCGGCGGCTGCGCGGCCGCCGTGCCGCTCCTCGGTTCGGCAGGCAGCGCCGCGCTGCAGATGGTGGGCGTCGGCAAGCCCGACGTGCCCGATTCGCAGAAGCCGCCGCGCAACGTCGGCTTGACGCTCTACGCCGCGCCGAACCTCAACGCCGCGAACGACAACCGCCCGCTCGCGCTCGTCGTGCGCCTCTACGCGCTGAAGGATCCGACATCGTTCCAGCAGGCGCCGTTCGACAGCTTCACCGATCCGGCCAAGGAAAAGACCGCGCTCGGCAACGATTTGCTGAGCGTGCGCGAAATCACGCTGATTCCGGGACAGCGCTACAACGCGACCGAAAAAGTGTCGCGCGAAGCGCAGGCATTCGGCATCGTCGCGCTCTTTCGCGACCCGGCGCTGCAGCGCTGGAAGCTGGCTTTCGATCCTGCGAAGTCCGAGAAATCCGGCATAATTATCGGCCTGCACAACTGCGCGATGACCGTGACGGGCGGCACCGTCATCCCTTCGCAACAGGGCATGCCGGCGGAGCGGCTCGATTTGCTCTCGTCGGTGAACTGCGGGTGAAATTCGAGATGGCATTTAAAAGTCATTTAACAAAGATTAACGATTCGCTCGCCAATTGCGACGCGAATAAACCGACCAACGGCCCAATCACATTTAAGCGGATTTGACATGAGTTATTCGGCCAAGGTGCTCTGGGGGGAAGGCCTCTTTCTGAGGCCGCAGCACTTTCAGCGGCAGGACGCGTATCACGAAGCGCGCCTCTTCGAATCGATTCAGGCGATCCAGCCGTACAACTGGGGCGTGCGTTCGGTGCGGTTCGATCGCGACGCGCTCGGCAGCAACGTGCTGCGCGCAAGCGAACTGTCGCTCGTGTTCCCGGACGGCGCGCTCTACTCCGCGCCGCAGGCCGACGAACTGCCGCCGCCCATCGCGCTCGACACGCTGCCCGAGGGCATCAACGAATTCACGTTCTACCTGGCGCTGCATCCGCTGCGCGAGACGGGCTCGAACTACGCGGAGAACCGCGACGGAGGCTTCGTGTCGCGCTTCGTCAGCGAGCAGGCGAGCGTCGCCGACCACTTCACCGACGCCGCCGAAGCCGACATCACGTTCCTGAAGACCAACGTGAAGCTGATCGCGCACAGCGAGCCGCGCGACCAGTTGCTGTCGATCCCGCTCGTGCGCGTGCGCCGCACCGCGACGTCCGGCTTCGAGATCGACGACAGCTTCGTGCCGCCGTGCCTTGCGATCGAGGCGTCGCCAATCCTGCATCAGCGCCTGCGCCAGCTGATCGACGCGCTGCAGGCGAAGGTGAACGCGCTGTACGGCTTCCATCGCGAACCGACGAAGAACATCATCGAATTCCGCTCGGGCGACATCGCATCGTTCTGGCTGCTGCACACGGCAAGCGCCGCGTTCGCCGCGCTCGCGCACCTGCACCAGCATTCGGCGCTGCATCCGGAGCGGCTGTTCCAGGAACTGCTGCGCCTTGCCGGCCAGCTGATGACGTTTTCGAAGGGCTATGTGCTCGCCGATCTGCCCGCTTATCGGCATGACGATCCGGGCCCCGGCTTCGCGCGCCTCGACACGATCCTGCGCGACCTGCTCGAGACCGTGATCTCGACGCGCTACTTCGCGATCACGCTCGAGGAAGTGCGGCCGTCGTTCCACGTCGGACGGCTCGATTCCGGCAAGATCGACGACAAGACCGCGTTCTATCTCGCGGTGTCGGCGGACATGCCTTCGGTCGAGCTCGTCGAGGCCGTGCCCGCGCGCTTCAAGGTCGGCGCGCCGGACGACGTCGACAAGCTCGTGCTGTCCGCGATGCCGGGCGTGCGCCTCGCGTACACGCCGCAGGTGCCGCCCGCGATTCCCGTGCGCCCGGGCGCATGCTACTTCGCGCTCGATGCGCGCAGCCCGCTCTATGAGCGAATGCTGCAGGCCCAGTCGGCGATGATCTACGCGCCGTCCGGAATCAACGATCTCAAATTCGAACTGATCGCCGTCACGTCATGAGCTACGCGCCTTCCCTTTTCGGCGGCAACACGCCGCCCCCCGCGCCGCAAACGGTGTCGTCGACCGACGCCGGCTTCCAGGCGCGCTCGCTCGTCGATTTGCTGTACGACGGCTTTTTCATGCTGTTCCTGCTGAAGAACGGCCGCGAGCCGGGCGACGCCTCTGAGTTCGGCACGCGCATCCAGGAATTCCTCAGCGAGTTCGAGCGCGGCGCGAAGAAGCTCAACATCGCCGCCGAGGACGTCTATGCGGCGAAGTTCGCATTTTGCGCGGCGATCGACGAATCGGTGCTGTCGTCGCAGTTCAAGATCCGCGCGGACTGGGAGCGCCGGCCGCTGCAGCTCGTACTGTTCGGCGAGCAGCTCGCGGGCGAGAAGTTTTATCAGTATCTCGAAGAATGCCGTGCGCAAGGCGCGGCGCGGCTGCAGTCGCTCGAGGTGTTCCACATGTGCCTGCTGCTCGGTTTTCAGGGCAAGTATCTGCTCGAAGGACCGGAGAAGCTCGCGTATCTGACCGCGCGGCTCGGCGACGAGATCGCGCACATGAAGGGCAAGCGCGCGCCGTTCGCGCCGCATTGGCCGCTGCCGGATCAGATCTCGCACCGGCTCAAGCGCGAGGTGCCGCTGTGGGCGATTGGAGCGGTGTTCGCGCTCGTCGGGCTGCTCGCTTATGCCGGGCTCAACACGTATCTGCGGAATAGCACCGTACGGACGTTGGCGCCTTATTCGCAGGTCATCAAGGTCGGGCCTGAGTCGGCGAATTTGACGATTTCGTTGCCTTGATTGAGGGAAGCCCGGCTGGATGCCGGGCTTTTCATGTCGATGGAAGCGACGGCCGCGGGTCCAGCGGCCGTCGATCATAAAGCGTCCGCAAAGTCAGTGCTGCCAGCTCGCCCCGACGCCTACCGTTTTTCCCTCCGAACTCAACCCGATCCCGGTTCGGATCTTCAGATTGGCCGCAAGCCATGCGGTACCGCCGAGCGCGATCGCATGGCAGCCCTTGTACGATCCTACCCCGATGCCGATCGACAGCGTCTTGTTTCTGTCGACGTCCGGGATCATCGTCAATGCGGTCACGGCCGCCACACCCGAGTAGGCGCTGCGCGCGGTCGCGTCGATTTGTCGCTGCAAGTCGCCGAAACGCCGGTCCGAACGAAGCCCAATCGTCGTCAGCGCCGAGTTGAGCTGGTTTACGTTCACCGCGTCCGTCCCTTTGGTGCCGGGCGCGACATGCACGATCTGGCGCTCGCCGCCCGATCGTCCGACCGAGACAGTGTTGTCTCGCGTCGCCAGCGAGCCAGCACCCAATGCGACCGAGTCGACGCCCGAGGCGGCCGCATCCGCGCCCAGCGCAATTGCACGTTCGCCTGTCGCCCCCGACCTCATGCCGAGTGCGATCGCGCCGTCACCAGCCGTCCGCGCGCTTGTGCCGACGGCAGCCGAGTCTGCATAGGCCGCGCACGGCGAACGAATTGGATCCGTGAGCACGTGCCCAACGCCAGCGCCGCCAGGCACGTCAATCTCGGTCAACAGCATGGTCGACGCTTCGTGAGCATCCCACCACCAATCGTCCCGATTCACAGACCAGCGCTCACTTTCGCCGAATAACGATCCTCCATCCGATCCGTCGATCGAGTCATTGTCTGAATCGTCTTTCCATTCGATGCCCGGCTCGAAGCTCGACACGTAAAACGGGCGATCGGGTGGTTCATTGAGCAAATCGTCGGGTAGATCGACCAAGTAATAGTAGTTGCGAGCGTGATCGCTGTTCGCGTGCTCGGCCTCGTCGAGCGTCGTGCCATGAGAAACAGGCGTGGCATACGCGAAACAAACTGACGCACTCAAGACCAAGCATACAATCGCAGACGGGACGCAGTGCCCGGCTGCTCGGCACTCGCACATATCGCAGACGTGCCGTGTCGACGATGAGGCACCGGCTGATTCCTGTCGTCTCCAAAGTTGGACGAATTTACTGACGTACCGGAGAAGCCGCCCCGATATTTTCATCCACCTCGCACCACAAAAATCGATCACCTGAGATCTACCTCTTATCGTTTTCCGGACGACCAGCACGCCTCTCCTCCAAAAACACTAGCATGCCGACCGTTCGGCGCTGCAATCGCCAGACGCCGAAACGCCACGCCCCACATTCATTTTTTCATCACGCTCATATGCGCGAATCGGGAAAACGCCTTATTTTTCCAACAAGTTGACGACGTGTCAGGGCGTGTTCACACTATATAGATTTAAGGTTATGCTTCGGAGATGGAAATCTCCAAAGCCCAATTCAAACAGATAGAGCATTGCCTGCCACGTCAGCGGGGCAATGTGAGCCTGTCAAACTTGCAAGTGCTCAACGCGATCCTCTATGTCGCCGAGCACGGGTGCAAATGGCGTGGCCTGCCCTCGCGGTTTGGCCGTTGGCACACCATCTATACACGCATGAATCGCTGGTCCCGCAACGGCGTGCTCGACCGTGTGTTCACGGAGTTGCAGCGCGCGCAGATTATTCGCATCCGGATCGAAGCGGTATCGCTGGATAGCACGATCGTCAAAGTTCATCCTGATGGGACCGGCGCGTTAAAAAAAATGGACCACAGGCCACCGGTAAATCTCGCGGAGGATGGACAACCAAGATTCATATGGTTGCCGCGGATGCTCGAACAGCCATAACGTTCGCGCTGTCGCCCGGCCAAGCCGGCGATGCTCCCCAGGGGCGCGCACTGCTTGAAAGTCTGGGGCCACCGAACCGACCGCTGCACCTCCTGATGGACAAGGCGTACGAAGGCAACGAAACCCGGCAACTCGCACTCGACCTCGGCTTCATCCCAGTTATTCCTCCGTTGCGTACACGTGTTGAGCCTTGGGAGTACGATCGCGAAATGTACAAGCGTCGAAACGAAGTCGAACGGCTGTTCCGACGCCTGAAGAGCTTTCGGCGCATCTTCTCGCGCTTTGACAAACTCGATCTGATATTCATTGCCTTTATCAACTTCGCCTTGATCGTCGAAGTTCTTCGATAGTGTGAACACTCCCTAGGGCAATTCGATAAGCTGCGTACGTTCCTGAAAGCACAACCAACGATTCAAGTACCAGGGACGAAACTGAAGGCGTACGGACGGGCGACAGTTCGATGAAGCCGGCCGACGAGCTCCATCACGTGCGTCCCGACTGCGAAATCGACGAGATCAGCGTGGCCCCGCAAGAGGTCTTGTGGCCGTCGAACGCAACCGCGCGGCCATCGATGCGAACGTCCTCGTCCCCCTCCGCAATCACGCAGCGATCGTGGCCGGCCATTGGGCACGTGCAGCGGTCGCCGGCACAGGCCACTGCCCGCCCCATTACGGTCGAATTTTCGCGGCCGGTTTCGACACGGCCGCCGTGCGAAGTCGAGTCACCAATGCGAATCACGCCGCGCATACGCGCCCCTTATCGGAAAGGATTCACATCCGATTGCTTGTGCGTCGGCGGGCTCACCATCACGATCGTCGCCGTGCCGTTCGGCCGCCGATTGATCGTGGCGCTGGCTCCGCCTTCGTTGTAGCCGGCAATCAGACCGAGTCCGATTTGGACCAACGGCGAGCTGATGCCCGTGTTCCCGATCCGGCGGCCGATGTCGTAGCCTTCCTTCACGTCATCGAGACTCGGCGCGGACGGGCCGCTTTGCGCGAGCGCCTGGTTGATCGGCACGACCCAGGTGCGATCGCCCGTCGTGTCATAGAAGACCCGCTTCGGCGTTTCCCCGGTCGGCAGCGTATCGATGGCCTGCTGCCACCCCGCCTTGAGCGCTTCCGCTTGCTGCGCGGTCTTGAGCGGCTTGCCGTGCGCATCGGCGAGTTTCACGTCGATGGGCCGATGCAGGTAGCCGAGCAGCGGCGCGTTGTCGAATTGCTTCACCTGCCATGTCGTCCAGCGCACCGGGATGTACGGCGTCGGTTTGAACTCGCCCGGCCCTTTGTTGCTGATCGTTTTCCAGAAATCGGGGAGTTTGGTTTGCCACCATTGAGCTGACATGAAACCGAGAAAAGCGCGCGGCTGAATGCCCGCCGCCTTCTGCTGCTCTTGATAGTACGCTTCAAAGCTGCCCGGTCCTTCCCCGTTGTTCTTCTCCCAGAAGAAATTCCACAGTTTGGTAATGTCGTATTCGGTCGTGTTCTTGTCGACGTTTTCCGTCTGCTCGACGGCGTACGGACGAATCAGACGGTCGACGCGATCCGAGCGGGACACGAGCAGCGTGACCATGCTATCCGGCATCGTCGGAATGTTCGATTGCTTGAAGGTATCCACGTAGCCTGGTGTCTGATTGAGATCGCGAGTCGCGGCCCCGTCAAAAGTGACGATGACCGCTTCGGGTATGTCCGGATGCGCGTCGAAGAACGCAAACAACTTCTCGATGATGGTAGAACCATCGTTTGTGTTCGCGTCTTCTTGCCACAGCAAGAGCGTGACGCCCAGGCTAGCCTCCTGACGAATACCGGAGAGCTCATTGGCTGGCCGACTAACGTGTGATGCTTTCGGCGGCTCCCAGATGAAGACCGGGACCGGCCAATATTCAACGGAGTGGCGCGCCCCGTATTTGAAGCTGATCCGCGTCGACAACCCTACCTCGGTCATCCGTTCATCTTCGTTGGCGGGATAGTCAGCGGAATCCTGCGACATGTATGTCGAATGGTTGTCTGCCTTGGCCTCGATGGCTTTCCAGATCTCTTCATTCGTCTCCTTTCCCGTCACAAGCCCTAGGCCACGCACTTCCAATACGAATTTTCCGCCTGACTGAGCTAGCAATGCCGGTAAACCGTTGTTCCCGGATGGATCCATAGCCGATTTCGTCGGCGCAGTCGTGGCCGCCGGTGCGGGTTCAGCGGAGCCACTATGCAACCAGAAGTAGCTCGCAGTGAAGGCCGCCACGACGCCCCCCAGCGCAACCAATACACCGTTCCGAATGCTACTCACCATGCCAGGCATCTCCTGTCCCGTTGCTTGCCAATAGTGATAATGCCGCGCCATCACGATGATTGTCCAACCCAGCGCGATCAAGATAAACCCAAGTGCGTACGGCCAGATACGAGGTTTCATAACGCCTCTTCGTCAATCTCACGTTTTCTGTTCAGGCTTCAGTTCACTTGTGATCAGCGGCGGCAGGGCGAGCGAAACAAACTTCTCAGACGGGAATAGGCCCTTCTGATAGTACTTCGCGCATGCATCAATAAAGCCCTGTGTATGATCGTCTAAACGGGCAAAGCTCTTGCAGTTCGTGATCTTCTTCTGTGCGCTCGGCGTCATCTTCCAATCCGCCATCAAAAGCAACAACTGCCGCCAGTCCGGATCATCCAGCGTCACCGCCTGGCCGATCGCCACGTCCATCGCCGTGACCCAGCGATGATTCTCCGAACTGAGCAGAACGCCCGAATGATAGTTGTTCGCTTCCAGTTGATCGGCATCGGCACCCATGCGCTTGCGAACCTCGTCCGGGGTCTCCTCGCGTTGGATCACGTACGTCTGATACCGTCCGCCCGTGGCGGCCGCCGACAGAATCGAACCGAGCGACTGACTCGGCACGATGCGCCAGTTGTGCGATTGCTCGTCGACCGGACGGCCGCGATTGAACGCCAGCTTGTGCGGCTCGATGCTGGCGCCCGGATCGTCCGTCGTCGCGACGTCTTTCCATTTGAACTTCGCGTACTGATTGCCGAGCGCGACGTTTTTCGTCACGTCGTCGGGACGCATCAATCCGGCGACATCGGCGTGCCCGGGCACCTGCCCGCCTTTCTGAACCTCACCGCCGTACAGGTCGGGCTCGTGCGGCGGCTTCAGTTGCTCGCCGTTGATGAGGCGAATGTCGTTGCGCTTGAACGATGCCTGCAGCGCCATGTTCTTGCCGGATTCGACCAATGTGCCGAGCATCGTGCCGTCCGTGTCGGGCCCCGGTGTCAATCGCTGAACCTGATCCCGAACCGGCATGCGCGCGGGCGGCGTGCCGACGGCGACCTTCGAGCGCTTCCCCTTGCCGTCCTGGTCGCGCTCCAGCCGCGTCCACATGCGCTGAAAAAAGCGCTTTGGTTCGAGCACCGTCATCGCGTGCATCGTTTTGCCAAGCTTGGCTGCCGCACCATCGGCCGGAACCTCGTCGGGCACGCCGAACGTGCCGATCCCGCGTACCTTGTCGAGGCCCACCACGGTGTCTTCCGGGCAGAAGTAGAGATAGACCTTGCCGCGATTGTCGCGCTCGTCGAACGTGATCCAGTTCTTGCCGCTCTTGTCCAGCCGCGTTCCTTGCGTCTTGCTCCAGTTCTGTCCGGCGCGCCCGCATGAGTGAGCCGAGTCGATCATCAGCTTGGCCAGGTCCGGAATC
Source organism: Burkholderia oklahomensis C6786 (assembly GCF_000959365.1). Classification (NCBI taxonomy): domain Bacteria; kingdom Pseudomonadati; phylum Pseudomonadota; class Betaproteobacteria; order Burkholderiales; family Burkholderiaceae; genus Burkholderia; species Burkholderia oklahomensis. The sequence goes on along the minus strand of NZ_CP009555.1, from coordinate 2,102,786 downwards.
GTATGCGGCTCGCTTGTCACCGCGTTGACGATGTCGACCAGCGTCTTGAGCTTCGCGTGCCCGGTTTGATGGCTACCGTCCTTGGTGAACTGAAGGCTGTACGGCGTGTCGACCATGATGATGCAATCGACGCAGCGTTGACCTTGCTGCTTGAGCATCGCCTGCGCGAGCAGCGTGATGATCGTGCCCTGGCTGTGCCCCATCACGGTGATCGTTTCGTGCTGAGGATCCATTCCGTGTTCCAGCGCGAGCGCGGACGGCTGGATGGTCCGAATGGTCTTGATGAGGTTCGCCAGGCGAGCGGCGGCCAGCACGAAGTAGCGGCGATCGGGCGACTTGCCGGCGAAAATCGTATTGCCGGCAAGCGCGTTTTGCATGACCGTGCGCTCCAGCTTGTCCGGTTCGAATCCGCGGCTGTACATCTGAGGGATATTGTTCGTCGCGTTGGCGAAAAACCCGCCGCCCTTGCCGAAATGGGCGTCGAGCCGGTTCGCGTGGATGTCCTGATACTGGCCGCGCGTCAGCAGGTTGCCGTCGCTGTCCGCGACGCGGCTCTTGACCTCGCCCGGACTGTTGATCTTCGCGATCTCGTTGTCCGCCGCGCGATAGCCCCAGTAGAACGGCAGGAACATGCTGTGCGTGCTACTGGCTTCCACGCGTTGATGGAGATACATATCGGGATCACTCAATACTTCCGCGTACCGAACGCTATCGCCCTTGGCCTTCGCAGCGAGCGCACTCGCATACTTCCGGCCATACTCCCCCGGCCGCAGATCGCTTCGCGACAATCGCTCGTTGAGCCCCTGGCACAGCCCGCGCTCCACGGTGAAAAAAGCCGCACCGGGATCGTTGACGCCGTGTATGAAGATCACCACGCCCGGCAGATCACGCGGAATCGGCACGGGCCGATCGCCCGGCCGATTCGCCATCGTGACGCCCGCCCCATGGGCGGCGGTGAAGCACTGATCGTTGATACCGTTCATCGTTCGCTCGGGTTCAAAGCTTCGGCTTCAGATAGTCGATCTTCGCGATACGCATCGCGTCGTCCTTGACCAGATCCGTCAGGCCGCTCGCATCGGTCTTGCCCTCGATGACGCGCCCGTCGTCCAGCGTGATCCGAAATGGCTTGTTCGCCGCCGGCAAATCGCCGTCCTCGCCCGGGTAGTGCAGCTTGAAACGCTGATCCGTCGGCTGATTGTTGAACGCGGTCTTCGTCGCTTGCGCGGTCGACGGCCCGCCCCACTGATGCGACGCCGACAGCAGCTTGATGTCACCGTCCGTGCCCAACGTGACGCCGTTGCCGATCTCGATGTAGCTGCCGTCCTCCGCGACGAGCCGGATCTTCGGCGCGCTCACCAACACTTCGCTCTCGTTCGTCGTGATCTTGACGCCCTTCTGGGCATTCGCCGTCAACGTGCCGGATTGCGCCTGCAGCAGCACGGGTCCTTCGCCCGCCACCGCCTGCACGCCCGTGCCGCGAGCGAACAGCTGCATCCCCTGTCCCGCCGTCGCGTTGAACCGCTGGCCGCTCATCAGTTGCAGGTGCTGCTGCGCGACCTGGTCGATGTTCTCGCCCGCGTACGTGACATGCGTCTTCGGCGTGACATTTACCGACCCAGCCTGGGCGCCGAACGCCATCAGCGCCTGTTCGCCGGTGGCGTCCGCCGTGCCGGAGTCGGCCGCTCCCGCGCCCGTTCCCGGCGCCCAGTTCTTGAAGGTCGCGGCAACGGCCTGCTGGCCGGCCGTATCCGCCGCCTGCCCGCCGTGCTGCCCCGCGTAGTCGCCCAACGCCTTGAACAGCTCCGCGCATTCGCCGAGCAATCGAATCAGTTCGTCACGATCGAGTTGCCCGCCACTCGCCTGGGTGCGCGCGTAGGTCGTCAGCAAGATGCCTTGCGCCGCCCGCAGCGCCGCCGCCGCGTCGGTGCGCAGCTCGGCGCCTTCTCCGCGATCTTTTCCGTGGCCGTTGTCGCGCGGCTGAGTCAGGTAGCCAAGGTTCAACTGCGAATGCGCGTGTTCGCTCGCGAGCTGCGCGCTGATCTGATTGGGCGTGTCGTCGAGACGCAACTGGTTGTACCGCTGCCCCTTGATTTCCTTCGTCTTGATGCCCGATAGATAGCGGTTGCCGGGCAGCCTCCCCGTGTGGCTGAACGTCGCCGGCGGATTCGCGCCGTTGCCCAGCACCCCGATGATCACCAACCGGTCCGGATCGCCCGAAAGGCAACCCAACAGAACTTCCATGCCGACGCGCGGCAGGAACGATGCGCCGAAGTTGGTCCCGGCTAGACTCGTCGCGACGCGAATCGGCGCGCTGTCGCCCGCATTGTCGTTGGTGCCCGCGCCCTGCGCGTGCGCGTGATCCGCCGGATCGAGGCCGTGAATCCGCACGCGCACCCGGCCGTCCTCGTCGCAGAACACTTCCTCACCCTCTGCGCCGACGATCGTGCCCGTCAGCAGATGCACGGACGGCAAGTCGGTCCGCGGGTCGTACGCGGGCGCGAGCGGCACGCCGCGGCGCACGCAGGTGAACGTGTTCTCGTAACGCGTATCCGCATCCTTCGCGAGCGCGCCCGGCAATGCAGCGGCTGCCTGCGCGAGATTGCGACTCGCCGCGAACAGCGCCTGTACGCGTTCGTTGAGTCCTTTGGGCAGGTTGTTCCAAAGATCGTGGTCGATCGACGTGATCACGAACTGGCGCTTGTCGGCAAGTTGCACGTCCCAGTCCGGGTCGCCCGTCAGCGTGATCCACGCGCCCACGGCGAGATCCCGCACACTGCTGACGCCGTCGTAGCGTTCGGCTTCGAACTCGTGCGCGAGCATGCGCGCGTGCGTGAGCCGCTCGTGATCGCTCCACGAATCGCCCGCGTGCGGGATGTCGATCGCGACGTCGGTCAGCAACCTGGCCAGGTCGTTGCCCGACTCGCCCTGATCGAGACTCGAGCCGACGGTCGATTCGTCGATCCGCGCCTTCTTGTAATCCCATGACGGCCGGCCAGCCTTGCCCGGAACCAACTGCCGGCGCAGCGCGAACAGCGTCACCGTGTCGCGCTGTTCGGTGCCGGCGTCGCGCGGATGCAGCCGAACCGTGCCCGCCGGCGCCGTTGGCAGCGACATCGGATCGTCACAGCATACGAGCGTATGCACCGGCGTTTCGTCGTGAATGTTCTGCGCGCGCCTGGCCGGGCCGGCCTTCGCGAATACGGTGATCCCTTCGCGGCGCAACAGGCGACGCACGAAGTGCGCGTCCGATTCATTGACCTGGCGGGTCAGTTCGCGAAGTGGATAGCGGTCGGCGCGAAGGCTGGATAGATCGAATTCGAACGCGCGCGCGAGGGCCGGGCTGCGTTGCTGCCATTCGTTGAACAGCGTGGTGAGAATTTCGACGACGTTCCGCTTTCGAAACACCCGCGAATTGGTGCGCTTGTCCATCAACGACAGTACGTCGCACACGGTCAGCTGGTACACGCAGAGTTCGCCGTCGCTTTGTCCGATCTGGACGTCGCTGATGATCGCGTTCACCAAGTGCAGCTGTCCGCGGTCGGTCACGAGCCGGATCGAAACCGGAATGCCGAGGAACACGCCGGGCGGCAGGTCGTGGCGGGTCGACACGCAGGTCAAACGCCCCCGTATCCCGGTCATCAGTCCTTCCTGAACGCTCGCGTGCTGCAGCGCCAGGAGATGGCCGATCGCGGCATGCGCGGCGCCGAAGTGCAACGCGACTGGACGTTTATTCCAGTCGACCGCCCCCGACGCGAAACCGCGTAGCGTATCGCTCAAATTGGTCACGGCAGACTCTCAGGTTTCTGCTTGGATTCGAATTGGAGGAGTATTGATTTTCGAGGCGATTGAGGCACTCCTCACGGCGCGTTAATTTTAGCAAGATCGGGACAAAAGGCCGCCAAATTGACGAAGGTTCACGATCGCCTTGATGATGGGGCATCGGACAAAGTGGGACCGACCTGTCAGAATTATCAGGGCAGTCCCGTCTATGGGCGAGCCGAGCGGCTACCGGACGGCCCGCGGCAGCAAAACTGAGCTTGCGGATGGATCAATCTTTGCCCGCTCGCTCGAGTCCCATTTGGAAAGCTGGCGTTGGCGCGAGGATTCGAGTCAAAATTCAGCGGCCAACCCGAGATATCAAATTCGTCCACGAATGAGCAGCCAGAAAGGTGGCCTGAGTATCGCGCCGGTGGTCAGTCTCTATCGCGGAGGTTGATCGATGAGGAAATCGTCGCGCGACATGCCGGTCAGCCATTTCGGCGCTCGCCCTCGACCGGTCCACGTCTCCCCGGTCATTGGATTCCGATATTTGGGGGGAAGCGGGCCACGTCGCTTGTCCGGCGAGCGTAAGCGCGTCCAGTTCGGAAAAATCTGCTCCGGCCGGATTTCGTACCTCAAGACAGCCTCTCGAATCTCCGTAAGCACCGCAGAGATTTCGCGCTCTTTGGCTGCTTCGGCCTCCTTATTGAGTGCATCGAGTTGAGCTTTCAGTTCCTCGTAAGTTGCCACAATGTCTCTCCAATAGGATTGCGCGACGTACACACCCGAGCGCCGTGTGACGTCAGGGACATGTATTGCATGCCATGGATGCGATGACACGACGAGAATAAAAAGGCGATCGCCGATACCGACGATCGCAAAACCGCCTGCTCCGAGGCAGATCGGAGGGCAGCAGGCGGTGGCCTAAGCGGTTTTGGCGATCAGGTGTCGCTCACGTATCGGATCGAATGACAGCGAGTGGTGTTCGGCGAAACGATCGAATTGTCGGTCGCAGGTCGGCCACTTTGAGGCGTTAAACGGCGCTCGAACATCCGACTGTCTGAGGTCTTTCGGTATCCCGATGGAGGGCTAATGTCCGTGCGCGATGGGCACAGGCGCTCGCGATTCATGGCGCGTGGCCTTGCTCGCATCGCAACGAAAGGAAACGTCGAGATATCGAAACGACAAGTGTCCCGATGTTCCCGTAGAATAGAGTCAGCCATGGTGGTCTCTCAATGTGTACACCTAGGTCAGGCCGTGGGTAATGTTCGCAGCATTGCCCGCGGCCGCATCATTTCAATACGCCAGGCTCGACGGCCCTTTCCCGAACAACCAGGCATGCCGTCTTAAGCTTGTATTTTTCCTACCTTCAACTACTTGCCGGTTTGGAACTTGTTGGGTCTATGGTGTGTCAGCGATTTCCCTTCAACTTTAGCCAGACTTTGTTTCGTAACTGAATCGCCGTTGGCGAACACATTTTGTAAGGACGGAGCCTTGCTTTGTATTGCTCCGGGGTTTTGATTGCGGGGTTCTTCAATAGTGCGGCATCGATATACCGCTCGGAGCCGATGATCTCGTTGTTGTAGCGAACGGCATTTGTAACCTGTGCGATGTTCTCCGGGCGCATCATCCAGTTGACGAATTGATATGCCGAGTCGGTGTTTCGTGCCTTTGCCGGGATAAGCAAGCTATCCATGAACAGACGGACGCCCTCCTTCGGGTATACAAACGTGATGCTGGGAAGGCGGTCCTGTGCACGCGCAGCGGCGCCGCTCCAGATATGCTGCACTACGATCTGCTTGGATGCGAGACGATCTATGGTCCCATCATTGCTGTACGTCTTCACGAACGGTTTCTGTTTTTGCAGAACGTCGAGCACCCGCTTCGCATCAGCAGGATTTTCTGTGCATTCATCCTGTCCCAGATACCAACTCGCGGCCATATACAGCTCTTCTTCGACATCCAGGTCGCCGATCTGTCCGCGCAACTCCGCCGGCGGATCGAAGAACGACTTCCAACTCTCGTCGAGTTTCCCACCGGAAACGCGCGCACTATCGTACGCGAAGCCAGTCAGCACGACGGTGTATGGCATTGCGTAGTCCCGTTTCGGATCGAATGACGGATGGCGATACTCGGGTTTGATGTTGGCGATATTCGGCAGCTTGTTCTTGTCGAGCTTTTGCAGGAGTCCGGACTTCACAAGCACCGGAACGTAATAGTCCCCTGCGATCACAACGTCGTAGCCACCTCCGCCCGACTGCAACTTTTGAGTCAGGGCTGCATCGCTCGCGTAGGTGTCGAGCGTTGTCTTGATGCCGGTTTCCGCCTGGAACTTCTTGATCAGCGTATCGGGCAAGTAATCCGGCCAGCTGCCGATATGGAGTTCGGCCGAGACGGCATTACCGACAGCAAGCAACAGCATCACTCCGACTACTTTTTTCATACGGTTCCTATCGTTTGAATGTTCGAGTGATACAACTCGGATTGCCCCGGCGTGGCAGTCTGCCCTGCCCCCTTCCTGCCGAGAACCCAGACCGTCAGTAGTTGAATCGACGATAGCCCAATGACGGCTGTCGAGATCGCACTCACCTTTGGCGTAATTCCAATCTTCAATGCGCTGAAGATGTACATGGGCAAGGTGGTCATGCCGGCACCAGCCAAGAAGTAGCTGGTGACGTAGTCGTTCATGGACGCGACGAAGGCAAGCAGCGCACCGGCGGCGATACCGGGCAATGCCAAAGGAACCGTGATTTGACGAAATGCAGCCCATGGCGGGGCTGACAAGTCCGCTGCTGCCTCAAGCAATGTGCGGTCAATTGTCTTCAGACGCGCGTTGATCGGGAGATATGCGAGTGGGACACAAAACACCACATGCGCAAACAGGACGGCAACGAACCCGATTTCGAACGCAAACATCGAGAACACCATCACAGTAGCGATCGCGAGAACAACCTCCGGTATGACGAGCGGCAAAGCAATTACAGTTCCGCGCAGATCGAAGCTGTGCGTCTCCTGTCGTGACCACGCAGCAACCGCCGCACTCGTTGCGAGTGCGGTCGAAAGAACCATAGACGACAAGGCTAAGACCAGGGAGTTTTGCGTCGCACGGATGAGCGTCGGATCAGACCATGCTTCGAGGTATCCCTGGATACTCCAACCTTCCCAAACAAGGGCCGATGGCCCCCGATTGAAACTCATCCATGCGACAACCACCAGCGGCAGATAGAGAAACAAGAGGACAGCAATCGCGAGTTCTACCGTCATCGGAAAGTGGCGCAGTTCACGCGAGGTCATGGGCAAGTTCCCGTCGCTGGAGGGTGGATGTCAGCCGCAGCGTGAGCATGGCCAGAAGAACGACCGCGAGGAGGACAAACGACATAGCTGCGCCCAACGGCCAATCGCGGCCACCTGCGAATTGGAAATCGATCAGGTTCCCGACCATGAATGCGTGATTGCCACCAAGCAAGCTGGGAATCGCGTACGAACCTAGTGCTGGCACGAAGACGAGCCCAATACCGGCCATGATGCCGGGACGACAGCCAGGGACGATCACTTGCAGAAGCGCCCCCCCCTTATTGGCACCAAGATCGTAAGCCGCCTCGACCAATCGCCAGTCAAATTCGTCGAGTGCTGCGAAAATCGGTAAGACCATAAAAGGAGTGAATGCGTAGACGAGGCCGATGAGAGTCGCAATGTCGGTGTAAAGCAGAGCAAGCGGCCCCCGAAGTAGGCCGAATATGCTGAGGGCCCGACTAAGTAAGCCATTGTCCGCCATGACGATAATCCAACCGCACATCTGTACCACGACGCAGGTCCAGAACGGTATGGTTACGAGCACCAACAAGATGGCCCTCCACATCGGAGCACGGGTTGCGATAAATAAAGCCGTGGGAAACCCGAATAACACGCATCCGGTGGTCGCCAGGAACGCCATGACCGTGGACCGTAGAAAGATGCTCACGTAACCCTGTTGAAGCACCAATGAACCGTCCCAATCCCGATCGAACACTACACGCTCATAGGCGCGAATCGTGAAATCTCCCCATGAAACACCACCGAATTCGAGCGGCGTGCTCAATGATATGATCGCGAGGACCGCGAGTGGGAGTATTACGCCTAAAATCATGACCAAGGAGGTCGGTTCGCAAACCGCGCTCCATGAGTTAAGTTTCTTTAGAATGGAAACTCGAAAAGTCACCAATTGCCTCGAATCGGTCAGTTCACTGGGAAGAATGCGTAACAAATTGGTTGCCATATTTTACAGATCGCTCGCGTACTAAACGCGACAATCTGTTATCTCAAAGCGCCAAGTTTGTTACAGGCTCGCATCAAACGCCCCCCGCAATTTCGCATGCCGGAATATTCGAGCACCGATTATAGCCAATAGGTATGGCCATTAGCCAATAACAGCTCAATTATTAACAGACTGTGCATTGTTTGATTTCTGAAAGCATGCGCAGCATGACGTACGTATTGCCCACGCAATTCTCAATCTGCCTTCGTCATTATGCATTGGGCTCTGGACCGCGAACATCGGCGAAGAGGACGATATGGAGCGAGATGCGAAATATGCAACAATTGTGATGCTGTCGTCGATATTGGGTTGTAGGGCGTCAGCACATTTTACGATGTAAAACAGAGAGAAGATAGTCAATATGACAATGGCCTACAGACTAGAATATCGCCCGATGAGCGTAACCGACATAGGGGCGTTTTACGAAATTCGCTTCTCGGTGAAAGAAAATCGGATACATCCGCATCAGATCCATCTACTTGATCGCGATCTTCTGGTGGAACAAATCCATCAAGGAGGTGGTTGGATCTGCGAGTGCGGGGGCGAGGCGGTAGGCGTTTGCTTACCGGTCGTTACGGATACGCCATTTATTTGTGCGCTGTTCGTGAAACCATCGTTCCATGGGTACGGCATTGGACGCGAGCTACTCGAGCGCGCGGTCAAATGGCTGGAAGGCAAAGGCGTAAATCGGGTTAAGCTAGTCACGGACCCGGGTTCGCGAGCGGACGGTTTCTATCAGCAACTTGGCTGGAAACGCGGCGGACTCGACGAATATGGATGCCAAGTTGTGTTCACGAAACTGTTGGCAAATTGATCCAGAGCAAGTTCAGATGAAGCCGGTAGCCAATGTGTTCAGTCATACTGCTGCGCAGCGCCCCGCGTCGCTCCATACCATCGTCATCGCGCTCAATGTGATGAAAGAAATGGGAGTGTCGGCCGAAGTGATATTGAAAGGCACGGGTATTTCGCCGAAGGAGGTCGAGCAAGCCAACGCGATGGTAACGCATGCTCAGGAAATGGTCTTGTTCGCCAATGCTCTTGAGGCGACGGGAAATTCGGCTATCGGACTTCATATTGGGAACTCAATTCCCGTAACGGCATATGGCCTCCGGGGGCATGCGATGCTAGTGAGTCCAACGCTGGGTGACGCGATGCGCCTTGCGTATGAGCATCCGCTACTGGCGATCAGCTATTTCCAGATCACTTTAGGGGTGAATGCCGATCTGGCTCGCGTTACCGTCGGTGGGTACACCTATCGGGCGGATCTGCTGATTCTCAATACGGATATGTGCCTCGCTGCAGTTAGACGTGAAATAGTCGACCTTATCGGGAGAGTTCCGGCGTTTAGGCGGCTGGGGCTTGCGTTTCCGCCACCTATTCATGCCCATGTCTATTCGGAGATATTTAACTGTGAAATTATATTTGATGCCAAGGAAAATTTCTTGGAGTTTGATGCCGACTTGCTAGCCACTAGACTACCTCTCGCACATTCTCTCGAATTCGAAATATCAAAGAGAGCGTGTGAAAAACGTGAATTCGAATTATCGCATTGGATCCCGGCGGACCTTGTTGGACGGCTCCTTGGGATAATGTACGATAATCCGATGTGTCAGGATGTTATGAAATTCACTGAAAGGCTCGGAATGTCGCCGCGGAGCTTACAGCGTAAATTAAAGGAGATGGGCACATCCTTCAGTGCTCTACATGATCTGGTGCGACGCGATATCGCTTCACGATATATTTCCGAAAACAAGTCGATCAAGGAGATAGCAGCGAGACTGGGATACAAAAATACCTCGGCATTCAGCCGTGCAATGAAGCGTTGGTCAAAGCTCACGACGGACTGATCGGATTTGTTCCTATTTAACTGGCGGCCATCATAGTACCGCGGCAGCGCGCACCGCCGCAATGGCATGCATATTCTTGACGTACCTCCTGTAAGTTCGATCCGGCGACCTCCAGGCCATAGTCGAGGAACAGTTCGTCGCCCAGCGCGATGCTCCGAATCGACTCGATGAAGATGCGATTGTTTAACTCGACGGCGTGGCAGTTTGGTTCACATGCGTGGTTGAGCCACCGTGCACTGTTCCCCCCACTGCTACCGTCGATGACGCGCCCGTTGGAAAGCCCGAAGTAGAACGTATGTCCGGCTTGTCCGTTGCAGCGATGCGCCTGCGTGGCTGTTCGCCACGCGATGACTTGTCCCTTGTACTCGAGCAACAACTCGCCCGCCTTAATCGGCCGCAGCGCGAACACACCCCGTCCGTGAATGCGCGACCTGCGCACGGTGAATCGCTTCATCTGAGTTCTTCGATGTCTTGATTTTTGCTGAGGCATCTGGCGGTCCTTTTTTCGCTCACAATTCCCAGAGCGTCGGCGCCAGACGGATTGGCCTTGCAATTCTACTCGCGAGCGTCAGTCGAACGGGCGATGGTCGCGCGTTCGCTTTCGTCTAGCGAAGAGGACCGAACCGAGTCAACGGCGGCAGGTACCGTACGCCATGGGTAATCGCGCGATCTCCGACTCGCCGAAGGGCGAGTCGCGACGCTCCAAGTTAATCGTCCATGGATTCGATCCCGGAGTGCAGTAGGCACTGATCTGCCTGATTTCTTCGGACCACTTCAATCTTGGAGAACAGCCTCGGTTGCTTCAGTTGAACAATGCCGCTGCTTGAACTCGTTGGGCGTCAGGTAGGCCAGACTTGAATGTGGACGAACAGCATTGTAGTGCCGCCTCCATTGGGCGATCACAACGTTCGCTTCCGTACGCGTGCGGAACCATGCAAAGCTCAGGCATTCGTCGCGGAGCTTGCCGTTGAAGCTCTCGTCCGCGCCATTTTGCCAAGGCTTGCCGGGATCGCTGAACGCCATTTCCATCCCGCTATCCGCCGCCCACTTCAGGATGGCCCGCGACACGAACTCCGGACCGTAGTACATGCAGAATGTCAGCCATCAGGGATAACGGGCATCCTTTGGATTGCCCGTTCACCGCCCGCCGGAGGAAACCGAAATGGCCGACTTGCTGGAAGGTCTGTCTTTCCTCCTGTGGTTTGCATCACGCGTTCTTTGGCCAAATCCATCATCGACGCAGCCTTGTCCGTCGCGACCCGGCCGATGCCCTTCGCGAGATTGGCGCCCATGCCGGCCGCAAAGCGACCAGTGTCGCTCATGAATCAGCTGAAACCACCACTGCTGCCAGAAAAACTGCTGACGCCAGCACTACCGCCCCCGAGACTGCCGGAGCCGCTGCTGCCGCCGCTAAACATGCCCGTTCCCTCGGCCTTCCCTCGGTCATATTTCGTTGCGCCCTCTGGAACGCAACCTGCAGGGCCGACGCTCCACCTGCGCCATTGGTCGCGCCGGCCAATACCGAGGAACCGACCGATGCGGCTGCGCTCGCCGTCATGGCGGCCGCTGCCATGACTGAACCAACGCCGACACCACCGATCGAGCCAACACCGCCAACGCCAACGATGCCTGAGATGCTCGGCGGTATCTTGTTTGTGAGATACATCAGCACGAAAGCAGCGATGAGCATGACCGCCTTCCACGTGCCGGAAGTCGTCTTGACGATGGTTGCCATGCACCTGTTCTGAGAGCTGACCGTGCCGAAAATGTACTTTTCAGCGTCCAGCAGAAAGCACAAGGGATTACGTGAAATTCATGCAACCCCTTGAGGCAGCAGCATCTCTTTCGTCAACGCTGCGCGACCTCCACGCCGCATCGCACTTCTTCCCACTCATTTACCCTTCTGTTGATTGGTCCAAGACTCGTCGTTGCCGCCTTTCACTGCGATACCAACGATCGTCCTATTTGCCTTCGTGATCGTAGCATCGGCGTAATGTCGGATTACGGGTGATTCGCAACCGAAAACAGTTCGGGCACCGCGATTAACCACCGTGTTCGGCATCGAGTCCCTGGACTTGCCCCTGCATGACCGGACACGCGGTCACGCTTAGGTTGGAGAATTTGCTTGCTGGCGAAACTCGCGCGGCGAGCAGTATTTCAAGGCGCTGTGCGGATGCGACTCGTTGTAGTGGTCGAACGCAATGGCCAGGTTCTGCAGCGCCGTTCGGGCGTCGGGCTTGGGCATCCACGAAACGTAATCGCGCTTCATCGTTTTGACGAAGCTCTCGGCCATCCCGTTGCTCTGCGGACTTCTGACGGGTGTCGTGACCGGCTTCAGGCCGATTTCACGCGAGAACGTCATTGTCTCGTCGGCAATGTAGCAGGAACCGTTGTCGCTCAACCACTCGATTTCGCTGTCAGCCTTCAACGCACCGGCGAAACGGTTTTCGACCGCCTGAAGCATCACGTCGCGCACCATGTCACCGGTGTAACCACCGGTGGTCGCAGCCCAGCTCATGGCTTCCCGGTCGCAGCAGTCCAGTGCGAAGACGACGCGCAAAGGGGCACCGTCGTCGCAGCGGAATTCGAAACCGTCCGAGCACCAGCGCACGTTGCTTCTGTCCACCGCGACCTTGCCATCGTGCCGACGCGTCGATGGGACATGACGAGGTCGGCGTTCGAGCAGCAGGCCGTGGCGACGCATGACGCGATACACCCGCTTTGCATTGACGCGAGGTTGGCCCAGCGCGTCCCGGCTTCGCCTCAGCAGCGCCCATGCGCGCCGGTAGCCGTACGTGGGCAGGTCGGCAACCAGCTCTCGCAGTTCGGTGACGAGCGGCATGTCATCCAGAACGGGCGTCTTGCGCCGGTCGACCCACTCAGCAGGACGCTTCGACTTGACCGCGAGATTCGCGCGCGACACACCCAGGACTTCACAGACCGTCTTCAACGGTCGTCCCCCGGCAGCAATGGTGAGCGCGCAATCAACTTTTTTGCTCGACCGTACTCCACTGCTTCGCGGAGAATTTCCACTTCCATCGTTTTTTTGCCCAACAGCCGCTGAAGTTCGCGAATCTGCTTCATCGCTTCGGCCAGGTCCGATGCCGGAACCACCTGTTCGCCAGCACTGACGGCCGACAGGCTTCCATCCTGATAGAGCTTGCGCCAGGCGAAGACCTGGTTGGCATTCACCTGATGGCGACGGGCAACACCGGAAACTGTCGCGCCGGGCTCGAACGTCTCGCGCACTATCGCGAGCTTCTCCTCGACAGAACGCCGGCGGCGCTGCTCCGGCTGGGTCAGAACTTCGACCGGTTCTACGTTGTGGTTAGGCTTAAACATAGGCAGAAGACTACCTCATAATTTAAGCGTTACCACGTGTCCGGTTTTCGCGGGGGCTGCTCCAAGCGCCGCATTTACACCCGTCGCGTGCCCTACCTCACGCCGATTTCGCTCGACCGCTTGGCCGCGTTCGGCCTCCACGTGTCGGTACGCGAAGACTTGGCGACGGACGCGCAGCAAGGAGGCCGAGCATGACCCGCTCTCAGCCCATGCGGCCGCCGCGCGGCCGTACCCCTTCCCCCATTCTTTCCGGCCGCGTAGCGGCCCTGGATTCGGGTTTCCGCTGCGTGCGCCGATGCGCGCAGCAGTCGGCGCACGCCAACCCGCGGCCGCCGCTTCGTTCGCTTCCCCCCGTCCCCCCCGCGAGTCGAAACGGCCGGGCAACAGCGCGAGCCGAGAGGGAGCGGGGCCGCGCGCGCGGATTTTTCCACAGCGACCGGGCACGCAGCGCACGCGAATCGTGGATTTCGGGCGTGTCCACTCGTAAGTCCTTGATTGTTGAGAGGACTGCCGCCGCGAGTCTCCGTCTATTTGCCATTAGTCGAGCCGCTTTTGCCACGAGTCCGGTTTTCGCGCCGGCCGCCGTCGCCCTTCTCTCTTCTCTCTCTATTTCATTGAAAAAGAAAGAGAAAGAAAGCGAGGAAGGGCAAGGCATAGGCCAAAACGGACTGCCACGAGTTGAGTGCGTTTTGCCATCAGTTACGGACGCTGCCTATTTTTTAGGCCACGAGTTTTTCGGTGTCGCCATGCCTGAATGATGGCAATTGATGGCACTCGCACACCTTAAAAATCAAAGAGTTATGAGAGATTTGGGTGGAAACCACGAGTCCACTAGTTGTTCTGCGTGTCCCCCCTTTACGCGTTGAAAATCACCATGCAAGAATATCCACGCCGCGGTCCGCAGCGCGGCGCAGGCGCATATCTCGGCCGCCAAGAACTGCGCGAATTGACCGGCACGCCGCAACGCGCGCGCCAAATCCTGTGGCTTGCTCAACAGGGTTGGCCGCACGTCGTCGACGTGCACGGCCGCGTGTTGGTCGCACGCGCTTACCACGACAAACAGATGGGCATCATCGAATCGAAGCAAACGCGCTCGCTACAGCTCACCACGCCCGCATCGCTCAACCTCCGAGCTGTGTGATGGGTCGCAGAGCACAAACCGCTGGAGCGATCCCGCGCTTTCGGTCGCGCACGAACGCAGACGGCACCAAGCGTTACTACTACGACCACGGCGCAATCGAGGGCCGGCGCTTTCTCGAGCCCCTCGGCACCGATCGCGTCGTCGCACTCCAACGATGGGCCGAGCTCGAAGGAAAGCGTGTGCCTTCGGCCGAAACGACGCGGCATACGTTCGCGATGCTTGATCGCGCGTACCGCCAGCGTGAGCTTCCGCATAAATCACTGGCGACGCGGCGCATGTACGACCTTTTCCTGACACGACTCGCGGCCGTCATCGGTGACCGCGAGTTAGACACGCTCACACCCGCTGACGTGGCGTCCATCTGGCGGGCCACGGCCGAGAAGCGCGGCGTCGTGACGGCGAACCGCACGAAAGCTGTGCTATCGCTTGTCCTGAACTGCGGCCGGCTGTGGGACATGATGACGATCGCGAACCCATGCGCGGGCGTGCGCGGCAAGAAAGAGACTGGCCGACAGGACATCCTCATCGATGACGAGCTGTATGCGTCCGTCTACGCCGTCGCCGATGAGCCCCTCCGTAATGCGATGGATTTGGCTGACCTCTGCGCGCAACGCCCGGCGGACATCCTCGGCGTGCAACGATCGAACATCGTGAAGGGCAACCTCATCTTCCGCACGCGCAAGACCAGAGCTTTCGTCACCATTCAGATAACGGGCGAGCTGGCGAAACTGATTGAGCGCTTGCTCGCTTGGCGCGGGTCAAAGGTTGATGTCTCCCCGTATCTGCTGCGTGACGAGGAAGGCTATCCCCTCACAAAAGGCCAGCTACGATCGCGGTTCGACAAAGCGCGCGAAAAGGCTGGCATCAACAAGGCGAAATTTCAGTTCCGCGACCTGCGCGCGCGCGGCGTGACGCACAAAACGATTGACGAAGGATTGGAGGCTGGACAGCGCTTGGCGGGGCATAGCGGCCCCGGCATGACAGCGCGCTACGTGCGCGGCACACGCCCGGTCAAACCGTCGCGCTGATGAGTTTTGGAAACGTGAAGGGTGTTTTGGAAACGTCAAGGGGTTACGCAAACCTCACGTAACCCCTTGATTTATATGGTGCCGGCTGCAGGACTCGAACCCGCCACCTGATGATTACAAATCAACTGCTCTACCAGATGAGCTAAGCCGGCGTTGAACTCAAAATTCTACCTCATTTCACGATCTTGAGGCGAGCCCGGCCGCCTTTCGCGCCATCGCCGTCGCCATCGGACTTCGGCGGTTCGTCCGCGCGATCGCCGGATTCCGGCGCCGCTTCCGCCGCGCCCCGCGCGGCATCGGCCGCCGCGGCCTGCCCACCGCCGTCGTCGCCATCGTCCGCCGCAGCAAGCGCCTCGCCGCCGTCATCGTCGCCAGCCTCCGCGACGACGTCGACCTGAAACGCCATCCCCTGCCCGTTCTCGCGCGCATAGATCGCGAGCACATTCGCAATCGGCACCTCGATCTTGTGCGCCTTGCCCGAGAACCGCGCAGTGAACTCGATCCATTCGTTGCCCATCTGCAACTGGCTCGTCGCCTCGAAGCTGATGTTCAACACGATCTCGCCGTCGCGCACGAACTGGCGCGGCACGCGCGTCGACTTGTCGACCCGCACCGCGATGTGCGGCGTATATCCGTTATCCGTGCACCACTCGTACAGCGCGCGCAGCAAATACGGCTTCGTGGAAATCTCTTGCATCGCCATCCTCGAACGGAAGCGGATGCGGCGACGTCGCGCCGCCGCATCCGCGCCCCAGTCACATACAGCTTAACGACGCATGACCTTTTCGGACGGCGTCAGCGCTTCGATATAGGCAGGACGGCTGAAGATCCGCTCTGCATACTTCATCAGCGGCGCGGCGTTCTTCGACAGATCGATCCCGTAGTGGTCGAGACGCCACAGCAGCGGCGCGATCGCGACGTCGAGCATCGAGAACTCTTCGCCGAGCATGTACTTGTTCTTCAGGAAGATCGGCGCGAGCTGCGTCAGGCGATCGCGGATCGCGAGGCGCGCCTTCTCGTGGCTCTTCTCCGCCGCCTTGCCCTTCTCGTTCTCGAGCGTGCTCACGTGCACGAACAGTTCCTTCTCGAAGTTGAGCAGGAACAGGCGCGCGCGCGCGCGCTGCACCGGGTCGGCCGGCATCAGTTGCGGATGCGGGAAGCGCTCGTCGATGTACTCGTTGATGATGTTCGATTCGTACAGGATCAGATCGCGTTCGACGAGAATCGGCACCTGTCCGTACGGATTCATCACCGCGATGTCTTCCGGCTTGTTGAACAGGTCGACGTCGCGGATCTCGAAATCCATGCCCTTTTCGAACAACACCAGCCGGCAACGCTGGGAGAACGGACAAGTCGTGCCGGAATACAGAACCATCATGTTTGCGTTTCCTCAAAAAGCTGAGGGCCAGCGCGCGGAAAAGCCATCCCACAGGCTCTTCCTTGCGCTGGCCCCACGCCAGTCACGGCGTGATTACTTGATATCTTTCCAGTAGGCGGCATTGAGCCGCCAGGCGAAGAAGGTCAGGACCCCGAGGAACAGCAGCACCCACACGCCGAGACGTTTGCGGGTCTGTTGCGCCGGCTCGGACATCCAGCTCAGGTATGCGACCAGATCGCCGACGGCAGCATCATAATCCACCGGCGAAAGCGTCCCGGGCGTCACCTGCTGGAACCCGACGAGCGTGTGCACCTTCTCGCCCGTTTCCTCGTCCTTCTTTTCCTCGAATTTCGCAATGCGCTCCCCTTGAAGCTGCCACAGCACGTGAGGCATGCCGACGTTCGGGAACACGGCGTTGTTCCAGCCCGTCGGCCGCGTATCGTCGCGGTAGAAAGTGCGCAGATACGTATAGAGCCAATCACGGCTGCGGGCGCGCGCTTCGACGGACAGATCCGGCGGCGCGACGCCGAGCCAGGTCTTCGCGTCTTCCGGCCGCATCGCGACACTCATCGTGTTGCCGACCTTGTCGGTCGTGAACAGGAGATTCGCCTCGATCTCCTTCTGCGAGATGCCGAGATCCGTCAGCCGGTTGTAGCGCATCAGGTTCGCACTATGGCAATTCAGGCAATAGTTTACAAACAACTGCGCGCCATGCTGCAAAGAGACGAGATTCTCCGCGTTGTCGGGCGCACGGTCGAGCGGAAATTCGCCCTCCTCGGCCCGCACGGGGACGCTCGTCAGCAGACATGCCGACACAATAAACATTGCGAGCGTCGAAAGCAATTTCTTCATACTTATTCCTCCTCGCTCACGTCAATGGGGTTTGAACCGCACGCGTTCGGGCGGTTGCTTGAATTTGCCGAGCGGCGTCCAGAACGGCATGCCGAGGAAGAACGCGAAGTACACGAGCGCGCACACCTGCGCGATCAGCGTCGCGGCGGGCGAAGGCGGCCGCGTGCCGAGGAACGCGAGCGTCAGGAACACGATGACGAAGATCCCGAAGAACACCTTGTGGAAAAACGGCCGGTAGCGGATCGACTTCACCGGGCTGCGGTCGAGCCACGGCAGGAAGAACAGCGTGACGACGGCCGCACCCATCACGACGACGCCCCAGAACTTCGATTCGGTGAAGTACATGAAGACGACGAGCGCCGCGGCGAGCGCGGGCAGCGCGATCTTCCACTTGCCGCGCGCGCGCACGAGCGCCAAGAGGCCGAGCGCCACGAGCACGATCATCAGCACGATCTTGAACGGGTCGGTGGTCGCGCGAAGCATCGCGTAGAAGGCGGTGAAGTACCAGACGGGCGCGATCTCGGGCGGCGTCTGCAGCGGATTCGCCGGGATGAAATTATTCGCCTCGAGGAAGTAGCCGCCCATCTCCGGCATGAAGAACAGGATCGCCGCGAACACCATCAGGAACACGCACACGCCGAAGAAATCGTGCACCGAGTAGTACGGGTGGAACGGAATGCCGTCGAGCGGCACGCCCTTCTCGTCCTTCTTCTCCTTGATCTCGATGCCGTCCGGGTTGTTCGACCCCACTTCGTGCAGCGCGATCAGGTGCGCAACGACGAGCCCGAGCAGGACGAGCGGAATCGCGATCACGTGGAACGCGAAGAAGCGGTTCAGCGTGACGTCGGACACGACGTAGTCGCCGCGAATCCACAGCGACAGGTCCGGACCGATGAACGGAATCGCCGAGAACAGGTTCACGATCACTTGCGCGCCCCAGAACGACATCTGCCCCCATGGCAGCAGGTAGCCGAAGAACGCCTCGGCCATCAGGCACAGGAAGATCGCGCAGCCGAAGATCCACACGAGCTCGCGCGGCTTGCGGTACGAGCCGTACAGCAGGCCGCGGAACATGTGCAGGTAGACGACGACGAAGAACATCGACGCGCCCGTCGAGTGCATGTAGCGGATCAGCCAGCCCCACGGCACCTCGCGCATGATGTACTCGACCGACGCGAACGCGAGCGTCGAGTCGGGCTTGTAGTTCATCGTCAGGAAGATGCCCGTGACGATCTGGTTGACGAGCACGAGCAGCGCGAGCGATCCGAAGAAATACCAGACGTTGAAATTCTTCGGTGCGTAGTACTCGGAAAGATGCTGCTTCCAGGTGGAAGTGAGGGGAAAGCGCCGGTCGACCCAGCCGAGCAAGCCTGTCGTGGAGATCTCTTTGTTATCGGTCGCCATTTACGCTTCTCCTTTCTCGTCCTTGCCGATCACGAGCGTCGTGGCCGACGTGAACATGTAAGGCGGGACGTCCAGATTCTGCGGCGCCGGCTTGTTCTTGAAGACCCGGCCGGCCAGGTCGTAGGTCGAGCCGTGGCACGGGCACAGGAAGCCGCCCGGCCAGTCGTCGGGCAGGTTCGGCTGCGGCCCCGGCGTGAAGCGCTGGGTCGGCGTGCAGCCGAGGTGCGTGCACACCGCCATCACGACGAGAATGTTCTTGTGGTCGGCCCTCGACCGGTACTCGTTCGCGCAATACGCGGGCAACGGCATCGAGTATGGGGATTTCGACTGCGGATCGGCGACTTCCTTGTCGGCCTTGACGACGTCGGTGAGCATCGAGTCGGTGCGGTTCAGCACCCAGACCGGCTTGCCGCGCCAGGCGACCGTGAGCATTTCGCCCGGCTTGAGCGCGCCGATATCGACCTCGATGGGTGCGCCCGCCGCCTTGGCCCGGGCAGACGGCGCCAACGACGCCGCGAAAGGTATTACGGTGGCGACGCCTCCTACGCCACCTGCTACGGATGTCGCAATCAGCCATGTCCGGCGGCCGCTGTCGACGTGTTCCTCTTCTTTGTCTCGCATTACACGCCCCAATTACGAGTTGGATTTCCGTCACGACATTTCACACCGCCGCTAGTTTGCTCGAATGGAGTCGGCATTTACAAGACCCGAACGTTAAATACCTTCGGAAGCCATTATTAATCAAGGGTTTCCCCGTGCTATCGAAATTTCCGGGCCGATAATCGACGCAATGCGCACCGCATCATGTTTTTCTTTGGATGCAGCGCGACAATTTGCGCGGTTAAACCGGGTTATGAATGTCGATAAAAATATGCTCGAGATCAAATCGTTCCGATAAATGCTGGCCGAGCGCCTGGATGCCGAAGCGCTCGGTCGCATGGTGCCCCGCCGCAACGAACGCGACGCCGCTCTCGGCCGACGCGTGCGTCACGTACTCGGACACTTCGCCCGTCAGGAACACGTCGGCACCCGCTTCGATCGCCGCGTCGAAATAGCTTTGCGCGCCGCCCGTGCACCATGCGACGCGGCGAAGCTGCTGGTCCTCATCGCCGAGCACGAGCGGCGTGCGGCCGAGCGTGTTCTCGACCTTCGCCGTGAAGTGCTCGAGCGTGACGGGCATCGGCAGCGTCGCGAGCCAGCCGAGGTCCTGGTCGCCGAAGCGGGCGTCGCCGATCAGGCCGAGGCGTTCGCCGAGCTGCGCGTTGTTGCCGAGCTCGGGGTGCGCGTCGAGCGGCAGGTGGAACGCGAACAGGTTCAGGTCGTTCGCGAGCAGGCGCTTCAGGCGCTGGTACTTGCGGCCCGTGATTTGCGGCGCCTCGTTGCGCCAGAAGTAGCCGTGATGGACGAGCACCGCGTCCGCGCCCCATTCGAGTGCGCGATCGAGAAACGCGAGCGAAGCCGTCACGCCGGTGGCGATTTTTTCAATCTTGCGACGGCCCTCCACCTGGAGGCCGTTCGGGCTGTAGTCCTTGAACCGCTCAATTTCGAGGGTATTGTTCAAGTACAATTCAAGTTCGATCCGATCCATATAAACCTCTAATATCTTCAAATGCTTAGACGCTTCTGGCTGTTCTTCGCCCAGGCGGTGACGGTGCTGCTCGCGCTGATGTTCATCGTGGCGACGCTCAAGCCGCAATGGCTCCAACGGCAAGGACAACTCGGCAAACAGCTCGCGGCGCCGATCGTCGCGCTGCGGGAAGTCGCGCCCGGCGTCGGCGGCGCGCCCGCTCAATCCTCGTATGCGGACGCCGCGCAGAAGGCGATGCCCGCGGTCGTCAACGTATTCTCCAGCAAGGACGGTTCGCTGCCGCCCGATCCGCGCGCGAAGGATCCGCTCTTTCGCTATTTCTTCGGCGATCGCAACGCGCGGCGGCAGCAGGATGAGCCCGCGGCCAATCTGGGGTCGGGCGTCATCGTAAGCTCGGAGGGTTACATTCTAACGAACCAGCACGTCGTCGACGGCGCGGACCAGATCGAAGTCGCGCTCGCCGACGGCCGCACCGCGACCGCGAAGGTGATCGGCAGCGATCCCGAGACCGATCTCGCGGTGCTCAAGATCAACATGACGAACCTGCCGACGATCACGCTCGGCCGCTCGGACCAGGCGCGCGTCGGCGACGTCGTGCTCGCGATCGGCAATCCGTTCGGCGTCGGCCAGACGGTCACGATGGGGATCATCAGCGCGCTCGGGCGCAATCATCTCGGCATCAACACGTTCGAGAACTTCATCCAGACCGACGCGCCGATCAACCCGGGCAACTCGGGCGGCGCGCTCGTCGACGTGAACGGCAACCTGCTCGGCATCAACACGGCGATCTACTCGCGCTCGGGCGGCTCGCTCGGCATCGGCTTCGCGATCCCCGTCTCGACCGCGCGCAACGTGCTCGAGAGCATCATCACGACGGGCGCCGTCACGCGCGGCTGGATCGGCGTCGAGCCGCAGGACGTGACGCCCGAGATCGCCGAGTCGTTCAGCCTCGCACAAAAATCGGGCGCGATCGTCGCGGGCGTGCTGCAGGGCGGCCCGGCCGACAAGGCGGGGATCAAGCCGGGCGACATCCTCGTGTCGGTCGACGGCGAGGAAATCACCGATACGACGAAGCTCCTGAACGTCATCGCGCAGATCAAGCCGGGCACGCCGACAAAGGTGCACGTCGTGCGCAAGGGCAAGGAGCTCGACGTGACGGTCGTGATCGGCAAGCGGCCGCCGCCGCCGAAGCAGGCGCTCGACGAGCAGAACAGCGACGAGGAGGAGTAAGCAGGCGTCAGGCGGCCGAAACAACGCCCGCGACGCACGCTTCGCCGCCTTCCGGCGTGACGGCAAACAAAATAGCAACCTAAGTGAGCTGCCCCAAAGGTTGGATCGGTGTCCAGCTTCCTGGGGCCGGTTCAAAGACGGGGGGCTTGTTTGCTTCTGCTTCGCCTGATCGAACCAACCGCCCGACGCGAAATCGGAAACGGCGCTTGCCGCCCGCTCTACGGCCCGCCGGGGCCTGTCGATGGCCTTTCAGCGACCCGGCAGCCACGCGCCGGCAAGCCCGGCCCGCCGCTTGGCCGCCGCCCGCTCAGCTCGCCGCGGTCTTGCCCTGGTCTTCTTCCTTCGGCGGCGGCTTGACGAAGAGCCGCGCCGCGACGATCCCCGCCTCGTACAACAGCACGAGCGGCAGCGCGAGCATCAGTTGCGAGAACACGTCGGGCGGCGTCACCACGGCCGCGACGACGAACGCGCCGACGATCACGTACGGCCGGATCTCCTTGAGCTTCTGCACGGTCAGCACGCCCATCCGCACGAGCAGCACGACGACGACCGGCACCTCGAACGTCACCCCGAACGCGACGAACATGCCGAGCACGAAGCTCAGGTAATTGTCGATGTCGGTCGACATCTCGGCGCCGAGCGGCGCGTTGTAGTGCGCCATCACGCGGAAGATCGTCGGAAACACGAGGAAGTACGCGAACGCCATCCCGCACAGGAACAGGAAGTAGCTGCTGCCCACGAGCGGCGCGACGAGCTTCTTCTCGTGCTGGTACAGCCCCGGCGCGACGAACGCCCAGATCTGGTACAGCACGATCGGCAGCGCGATCACGAGCGCGACGAGCATCGTCACCTTCATCGGCACGAAGAACGAGCCGGTGACGTCGGTCACGATCATCTTGCCGCCCTTCGGCAGGTTCTGCATCAGCGGCCGCGCGAGCAGCCGGAAGATGTCGGGCGCCCAGTAGACGAGCCCGAGAAACACGACGATCACCGCCACGCCCGCCCGGATGATGCGGTCACGCAGCTCGACGAGATGGGAGATGAAGGTCTCTTCCGGACCTTCGTCCGGATTGTGCTGGGGGTCGCTCACACCGGCCCTCGGTTGAAATGACTAGCGCGAATCATCGATCAGAAGAAACGCGCGGGACGGCGCAGACTCGCCGGCTGGTGCCGCGCGACGCGCGCGGCGCCCGACTGCACCTGCGTGCGGCGCATCGTTGCGCGCTTATACCAGACGGGCGTCGCCGTCTTCCTCACCCGCCAGTTGCGGCGCTTCGCCGACGCGGCGGCGACGCCGCGCCACGACGGCTCGCCGAACGGCGCAGCCGGGCCGTCCGACGTGTCGGCGGCCGCCGGATCGCCCGGCGACACCGCCGAGTTCCACACGGCGTTGAGATCGCGCTCGTGCTCGCGCAGGTTGTCGTGGATCGTGTTCTCGACGTTGCGCGCGGCCTGCTCGAAATCGCCCTTCATCGAGCGCAGCGCATCGAGCTCGATCTCGCGCGAGACTTCCGCCTTCACGTCGTTGATGTAGCGCTGCGCGCGCCCGAAGAGCGCGCCCGCCGTCCGCGCGACGCGCGGCAGCCGCTCGGGGCCGAGCACGACGAGCGCGACGACGCCGATCAGCGCCATCTTCGAAAGACCGAGGTCGAGCATCGCGGCAGTCCGTCAGCGCGTCTTACGCTTTGTGCGAATCGGACGAGCGCGGCGCGGCTTCCTTCGCGTCGACGTCGACCGATCCCGAGCGCGGCAGCTGCTGCGCGTCAGCGGGGGTCTCGCTCTCCTTCATGCCATCCTTGAAACCCTTGACCGCACTGCCGAGATCGTTGCCGATGTTGCGCAGCTTCTTCGTGCCGAACACCAGCGCGACGATCAGCAACACGATCAGCCAATGCCAAATACTCAATCCGCCCATGATGAAACTCTCCTAAACCTCGCCGGTCTCGCGGCGCAAATCGCCGGCCCCGCGCCGGCTTCGTTCGGATGACGGGCATCCGTCATCTCATCCCATCCGGCGCCACGGACGCGGCCCGGCCAGAATATGCGCGTGCAGGTGATAAACCTCCTGCCCGCCGCCCGGCCCGGTATTGATCACCGTCCGGAACCCGGTTTCGCCGCCCGTATACGCGCAGCCCAGCTGCTCGGCGAGCCGCGCGACGAGAACCATCATTCTACCAAGCAGCGGCGCGTCTTCCTCGGTGACGGCGGACAGCGTCGGCACGTGCTTGCGCGGAATGACGAGCACGTGCGTATCGGCCGCGGGCCGGATGTCCCTGAAGGCAACGAACTCGTCGTCCTCGTGCACCCTCGTGCTCGGGATCTCGCCTGCCGCGATCTTGCAGAACAGGCAGTTCGGGTCATGACTCATCGTGTTCCCCGACGCGTCCCGCAAGGCGTCAGAACCATGCCTGCGGATCGAGCGTCTTGTTGTCGTTCAAGTACAGCCAGCCTTTGATGATACGGTACAGCGTCCAGATCCACACCGCGCCCAGCACGACGAAGCCGATCCCGACGAGCAGCAGCGCGAAGCCGATCAGATACGCGATCAGCGCGCGCCAGAATGTGCGGATCTGCCATTCGAAATGGGCCTGATACGCGGTGCCGAGCGTATCGTCGCGCTTCACGTAGTTGATGATGATCGCGACGATGCCCGTGATGCCGCCCGTCAGCCAGTGAATCGCGTACAGCAGGTAGAGGATGTGCGTCAGCGTGCGCAACGACTGCTGGCGCTCGCTATCGGTCGCGTTCTGGTACGACGGCGGAAATTGGTTCGGCGACTCTGACATGATGCTATTCCCCTTTTGATGACAAATCTTGCGCGGCGTGTGGTCGCATCGGCTCATCCGCCGTTTTCTTCGCGCTCGCGGCGCTTGCGCAGCGCCTTTTCCTCGATGCCCGACAACCCTTCGCGGCGCTCGAGCTCGGCGATCACGTCGGCGGGGCTCAGGTCGAAGTGCGACAGCGCGACGAGGCAGTGGAACCACAGATCCGCGACCTCGCCCACGAGCGCGGACGGCGCGCCGCCCTGGCGCACGTCCTTCGCGGCGAGCACCACTTCGGTCGCTTCCTCGCCGATCTTCTTCAGGACCGCGTCGTCGCCCTTGTGGAAGAGGCGCGACACGTACGATTGCTCGGGGTCGCCGCCCTTGCGGCTGTCGATCACGGCGGCGAGGCGCAGCAGCGTGTCTTCGATCATCGATTGCGTCATTTGTAGATATGTTCGGGATCTTTGAGCACCGGATCGACCGCGACCCATTCGCCGTCGTCGACGGTGCCCTCGAATTTCTGGAAAAAGCACGAGCGCCGGCCGGTGTGGCACGCGATGCCCTCGACCTGCTCGACCTTCAGCAGCACGACGTCCTCGTCGCAGTCGATCCGCACTTCGCGCACGTGCTGCACGTGGCCCGACTCCTCGCCCTTGAACCACAGGCGCTGCCGCGAGCGCGAGTAGTACACCGCGCGCTTCAATTCGATCGTCTTCGCCAGCGCCTCGCGGTTCATCCACGCGAACATCAGCACGTCGTTCGTCGCCGCGTCCTGCGCGATCGCCGGCACGAGGCCGTTCGCGTCCCAGCGGACCTTGTCGAGCCAGTCGCCCGGCTTCAGTGCATCGCTCATCACAACCTCACAGGAATGCCGCGCTCGGCCATGAAGCGCTTCGCCTCGCCGACCGTGTGCTCGCCGTAGTGGAAGATGCTCGCGGCCAGCACCGCGTCCGCGCCGCCTTCGGTGATGCCCGCCGCGAGGTGCTCGAGCGAGCCGACGCCGCCCGACGCGATCACGGGCACGGACACCGCGTCCGACACCGCGCGCGTCAACGCGAGATCGAAGCCCGCCTTCGTGCCGTCGCGGTCCATGCTCGTGAGCAGGATCTCGCCCGCGCCGAGCTCGGCCATCTTGCGCGCCCATTCGACGGCATCGAGGCCCGTGCCCTTGCGGCCGCCGTGCGTGAACACTTCCCAGCGCGGCGCCTCGCCTTCGCCCGACACGCGCTTCGCGTCGATCGCGACGACGATGCACTGCGAGCCGTACTTGTCGGCCGCATCGCGCACGAGCTGCGGATTCGCGACCGCCGCCGAGTTCATGCCGACCTTGTCCGCGCCGGCGTTCAGGAGGCGCCGCACGTCCTCGACCGCGCGCACGCCGCCGCCCACCGTGAGCGGAATGAACACCTGCGACGCGACCGCCTCGATGATCGGCAGGATCAGGTCGCGGCCGTCCGACGTCGCCGTGATGTCGAGGAACGTGAGTTCGTCGGCGCCCTGCTCGTCGTAGCGCCGCGCGATCTCGACGGGATCGCCCGCGTCGCGCAGCTCGACAAAATTGACGCCCTTGACGACGCGCCCGGCGGTCACGTCGAGACAGGGGATGATGCGTTTAGCTAGAGCCATGATGTTGCGCGGCATGCCGCGGGTAATGCCGCCCGCACGCGGCGGACGGCTTGGCGAAAAGGCGTAGTGCCGACGCGGCGCGTCAGGCGTTGTCGAGCTCGCCGTTCAGTTCGTCCGCGCGTTTCTGCGCGGCGGCGAAATCGAGGTCGCCCGAGTAGATCGCCCGGCCGCAGATCACGCCTTCGACACCTTCGTCTTCCACTTTGCAGAGCTTCTCGATGTCGCCGATGTTCGACAGGCCGCCGCTCGCGATCACCGGAATGCCGACCGCCTGCGCGAGCTTCACCGTCGCCTCGATGTTGACGCCTTGCAGCATCCCGTCGCGGCCGATGTCGGTATACACGATCGACTCGACGCCGTAGTCCTCGAACTTCTGCGCGAGGTCGATCACTTCGTGGCCCGTGAGCTTGCTCCAGCCGTCGGTGGCGACCTTGCCGTCCTTCGCGTCGAGGCCGACGATGATGTTGCCCGCGAACGCGCTGCACGCGTCCTGCAGGAAGCCCGGATCCTTCACCGCCGCCGTGCCGATGATCACGTACGACAGCCCGGCGTCCAGATACTTCTCGATCGTCTCGAGGCTGCGGATGCCGCCGCCCAGTTGCACCGGGATTTCGTCGCCGACCTCTCCGAGAATCGCCTCGATCGCCTCGAGATTCTTCGGCTTGCCGGCGAACGCGCCGTTCAGGTCGACGAGATGCAAACGCCGCGCGCCGAGATCGACCCATTTACGGGCCATCGCCGCAGGATCCTCGGAAAAAATCGTCACCTGGTCCATATCGCCTTGTTTGAGGCGCACACACTGACCGTCTTTAAGATCGATGGCCGGAATCAGCAGCATAGCAATCGGGTGTTGTCAGGGAAAAATGAAGAGATCAAAAGGCGCGCGCCGGCCCATCCGGCGCGATGCCGTCTCGCTAGTTTAGTACAACTCTTTCTGCGTAACCGCTCGCAAGGCCCGTGCGGCGGGCGACTTGCGCACGCCGGCTGTGGCTCTCGCGCCACGTTCAAGGGTTCCAATGGACAAAATTCCGGTATAGCCGCAATCCTGCTTCCGCGCTCTTTTCCGGGTGAAATTGGGTCGCGAAGAGGTTGTCGCGCGCGACCGCGGACGTAAAAACGCCGCCGTATTCGGTCTCGCCCGCAATGTGCGCCGGGTTGTCCGGCACCACGTAATAACTGTGCACGAAATAGAAATACGCGTTGTCCGGCACCCCCTCCCATAGCGGGTGCGGCTGCGCCTGGCGCACGCGGTTCCAGCCCATCTGCGGCACCTTGAAGCGCGAGCCGTCGTCCTGCAGCCGGCCTTCGAGCTCGAAGCGCAGCACCTTGCCCGGCAGCAGGCCGAGGCCCTTCGTGTCGCCTTCCGCGCTCCAGTCGAACAGCATCTGCTCGCCGACGCACACGCCGAGGAGCGGCTTCGCGCGCGACGCCTCGATCACCGCCTCCTGCAGCCCAGACTCGCCGAGGCAGCGCATGCAGTCGGGCATCGCCCCCTGGCCCGGCAGCACGACGCGGTCCGCCGCGCGAATCGCCTCGGGCCGGTCGACGATCTTCACGTCGGCGGCGGGTTCCGCCTTCATGAGCGCCTGCGCGACCGAGCGCAGGTTGCCCATTCCATAATCCACAATCGCAATCGAAGTTTTCATGTCAGTGCAGGCAACAATGCCTTCAGTCCATCGACGATGAATTCCACCGCCAGCGCCGACAGCATCAATCCCATCAGACGCGTGACGATGTTGATGCCGGTGCGGCCGATCCAGTGCGCGATCGGCTCGGCGAGCCGCATCGCAATGAAACAGATGAGCGCGAGCGCCGCGCCGATCGCGACGAGCCCGAGCCGGTCGTACCAGTGCCGGGCGTTCGCCGCGTAGACGATCACCGTGCTGATCGAGCCCGGCCCCGTCAGGAGCGGAATCGCGAGCGGCACGACGGCGACGCTGTTCTTCGACTCCGCCTCGTCGCGCTCCTCGGGCGTCGAGCGCGTGTTGCCGATCTGCGCGTTCAGCATCGAGATCGCCATCAGCAGCATGATGATCCCGCCGCCGACCTCCAGCGAACCCACCGAGATCCCGAAGAAATCGATGATCTGCTGGCCGAGCAGCGTCGTCACCGCGATCACGCAGAACACCGAGATCGCCGCGATGCGGATCGTGTGCCGCCGCTCGGCTTCCGCCTGCTGGGCCGTCAGGCTCAGGAAAAACGGCACCGCGCCGAGCGGATTGATCAGCGCGAGCAGGGAAATGAACGATTTGAGCAGATCCATCGCAAGCCGGCGCAGCCGCCGCGGCCAGTGGGGTCGTTTTCGCTCCGGCCGGGAATCAGAGGCTGCCCTTCGTCGACGGGATCTGCCCCGCCGCACGCTCGTCGAGCTCCACCGCCATCCGCAGCGCGCGGCCGAACGCCTTGAACACCGTCTCGAGCTGATGGTGCGCGTTGACGCCGCGCAGGTTGTCGACATGCAGCGTCACGCCCGCATGATTGACGAAGCCGCGGAAGAATTCGATCGACAGGTCGACGTCGAACGTGCCGATCCGCGCGCGCGTGAACGGCACGTGGAATTCGAGGCCCGGACGCCCGGAGAAATCGATCACGACGCGCGACAGCGCCTCGTCGAGCGGCACGTACGAATGCCCGTAGCGGCGGATGCCCTTCTTGTCGCCGATCGCCTTCGCGACGGCCTGGCCGAGCGAGATGCCGACGTCCTCGACGGTATGGTGATCGTCGATATGCGTGTCTCCATGCGCTTCGATGTCGAGATCGACGAGACCATGGCGCGCGATCTGGTCGAGCATATGGTCGAGGAACGGAACGCCGGTCGCGAGCTTCTGCTTGCCGGTGCCGTCGAGGTCGATCTTCACACGGATCTGCGTTTCGCTGGTGTTGCGAACGACTTCCGCCACGCGCATGGTGATTCCTTGAATTGACTGATGTAAATGGGGACGAGAAAGGCGGCGCCCCGGGGTGGCCCGTCAGGGCAGCGCCAGCTGCAGTGCGGCCAGAAGACGCGCGTTTTCTTCGGGAGACCCAACCGTTACGCGCACGCAATTGGCGAGCAATGGGTGCATTTTACTCACGTTTTTGATCAAGACCCGCTCGGTCAAAAGTACGTCGAACACGGCGGCCGCGTCCGGCACACGCACGAGCAGGAAATTGCCGGCGCTCGGGAACACCGTCGCGCCCGGCAGCGCGCCGATCGCACGCGCGAGCCCGGTGCGCGCGTCGCGCAGCTGCGCGGCCTGCGTATCGAGCACGTCGAGACGCTCGAGCAGGAACTCGGCCGCCGCCTGCGTCAGCACGTTCACGTTGTACGGCGGACGCACCTTGTCGAACTGCGCGAGCCACGCGGGCAGCCCGACGAGGTAGCCCAAGCGGATGCCGGCCAGGCCGAGCTTCGACATCGTGCGCATCACGACGACGTTGTCGAACTCCGCCGCGCGCGGCAGCCAGCTGCGCTGCGCGAACGGCTGGTACGCCTCGTCGATCACGACGAGGCTCGCCTCCGCGGCCGCGATGATCCGCTCGACGCCCTCGTCCGGATACAGCGTGCCCGTCGGGTTGTTCGGATAGGCGAGATAGACGAGCGCCGGCCGATGCTCGGCGAGCGCCGCGAGCATCGCGTCGACGTCGAGCGTCAGGTCGGCCGCGAGCGGCACGCCGACGAACTCGAGCTGCGCGAACTTCGCCGACAGCTCGTACATCACGAAACCCGGCACCGGCGCGAGCACCTTCGCGCCCGGCTTCGCGCACGCCATCGCGAGCATGCCGATGATCTCGTCCGAGCCGTTGCCGAGCAGCACGTCGCATGCGGCGGGCACGCCCATCGCGGTGCGCAGCTTGTCGATCAGCACGGCGGGACGCGGCGCCGGATAGCGGTTCAGCGCGACGTGCGCGAGCCGCTCGCCGAGCTCGGCCGCGAGCGGCGCGGGCAGCGAATACGGGTTCTCCATCGCGTCGAGCTTCACGAAGCCCGTCGCATCCGGCACCGGGTAGCTCGTCATCGCGAGCACGTCGCGGCGGATGATGTCTTCTGGCGTAGTCATGGTGGCAACGGCGCACGGCGCCGGCATGGCTCCGGCCAAAGCGCCCTCGCGCGACACATGCGTCGCGCGGGAGCCGCTTCGCCGGGCGGTCTCGGGTTGTCGTCTTTTTGGGCTGGTCTCGTCTCGCGCTTCCGCCGCGCTGGGCTTACCCTTAGCCTTTCTGGCGGTCGCCCGCCCCCTTCATCCGGTACTCGGCGCTCTTCGCGTGCGCCTGCAATCCTTCCCCGTAGGCGAGCTCGGACGCGATCTCGCCGAGCGTGTGCGCGCCTTCGGCGCTCACCTCGATCAGGCTCGAGCGCTTGAAGAAATCGTAGACGCCGAGCGGCGACGAAAAGCGCGCGGTGCGCGACGTCGGCAGCACGTGGTTCGGGCCCGCGCAGTAGTCGCCGAGGCTCTCGCTCGTGTAGCGGCCGAGGAAGATCGCGCCCGCGTGGCGGATCTGCTTGCCCCATTGCTGCGGCTCGAGCGCGGAGATTTCGAGGTGCTCGGGCGCGATGTCGTTCGCGATCTTGCACGCCTCGCTCATGTCGCGCACCTTGACGAGCGCGCCGCGGCCTTCGAGCGACGCGCGGATCACGTCCTGGCGCGGCATCGTCGGCAGCAGCTCGTCGATCGCCTTCTGGACGCGCTCGATGAACGCATCGTCCGGGCACAGCAGGATCGACTGCGCGAGCTCGTCGTGCTCGGCCTGCGAGAACAGGTCCATCGCGACCCACGACGGATCGGTCGTGCCGTCGCACAGCACGAGGATCTCGGACGGCCCGGCGATCATGTCGATGCCGACCGTGCCGAACACGCGGCGCTTCGCCGACGCAACGTACGCGTTGCCCGGGCCGCAGATCTTGTCGACGGCGGGCACCGTCGCCGTGCCGTACGCGAGCGCGGCCACCGCCTGCGCGCCGCCGATCGTGAACACGCGGTCGACGCCGCCCAGGAACGCGGCGGCGAGCACGAGCTCGTTCTTCACGCCGTCCGGCGTCGGCACGACCATCACGATCTCGCCGACGCCCGCGACGCGCGCGGGAATCGCGTTCATCAACACCGACGACGGATACGCCGCCTTGCCGCCCGGCACGTACAGACCGACGCGGTCGAGCGGTGTGACCTTCTGGCCGAGCACGGTGCCGTCGGCTTCCGTGTACTGCCAGCTGTGGCTGCCGCACTCGATCTTCTGCTTCTCGTGGTAGCCGCGCACGCGCGCCGCCGCCGCCTCCAGCGCCGCGCGGCGCTTCGGCTCGAGGCTTTCGAGCGCCGCCTCCAGCGCGTCCTGCGGCAGCTCGAGCGCCGCGACGCTGTCCGCGTTCAGCCGGTCGAAGCGGTTCGTGTAGTCGAGCACCGCGGCGTCGCCGCGCGCCTTCACGTCCGCGAGGATCTGCGCGACCGAACGCTCGATCGCGTCGTCTTCGCTCGCCTCGAACGCGAGCACCGCGCGCAATTCGGCCGCGAATCCTTCGCTTGCCGAATCGAGTTTGCGAATCTTGATAGCCATGCTGTCATCCGTTCCGGTAATGCGCCGAAAACCGCAAGGGTCAGACTCCGCTCCGCTGCGACGCGCGTTCGAACGCGTCGAGGAACGGCTTCAGCGCGGCGCGCTTCAGCTTCAGCGCGGCCTGGTTCACGACGAGGCGCGACGAGATCGGCATGATCTCCTCGACCTCGACCAGATTGTTCGCCTTCAGCGTGCCGCCCGAGCTGACGAGGTCGACGATCGCGTCGGCCAGGCCCACGAGCGGCGCCAGCTCCATCGAGCCGTACAGCTTGATCAGATCGACGTGCACGCCCTTCGCGGCGAAGTGCTCGCGGGCGGTCTCGACGTATTTCGTCGCGACGCGCAGCCGCGCGCCCTGGCGCACCGCGTTCGCGTAGTCGAAGCCCGCCGGCACCGCAACCGACATCCGGCAGCGCGCGATGTTCAGATCGATCGGCTGGTACAGCCCGCCGCCGCCGTGCTCGAGCAGCACGTCCTTGCCGGCGACGCCGAAGTCGGCTGCGCCGTACTCGACGTAGGTCGGCACGTCGGTCGCACGCACGACGATCACGCGCAGGTTCGGGTCGGTGGTCGGCAGGATCAGCTTGCGCGACGTCTCCGGATCCTCGGCGACCGTCACGCCCGCCGCCGCGAGGAGCGGCACGGTCTCCTCGAAGATACGCCCTTTCGACAGCGCCAGCGTCAGCGGTGCGGTCATGCTTCGCTCCCTGAAATGCGGCGCACGTTCGCGCCGACGGCCGTCAGCTTCGTTTCCATCCGGTCGTAGCCGCGGTCCAAATGATAGATGCGGTCGACGAGCGTCTCGCCTTCCGCGCAAAGGCCAGCGATCACGAGGCTCGCCGATGCGCGCAGGTCGGTCGCCATCACGTTCGCGCCGGACAGCTTGGGCACGCCCGTGACGAGCGCCGTGTTGCCGTCGACCGCGATGCTCGCGCCGAGGCGGTTCAGCTCCTGCACGTGCATGAAGCGGTTCTCGAAAATCGTCTCGATCACCTGCGCGGAGCCGTCCGCGACCGCGTTCAGCGCCATGAACTGCGCCTGCATGTCGGTCGGGAACGCCGGGTATTCGGACGTGCGGATCGCGACCGCGCCCGGCCGGCGGTCCATCTTCACGCGCAGCCGGTCGCCGCCCTCCTCGATCGTCACGCCCGCTTCGCGCAGCTTGTCGATCACCGCGTCGAGGATCTGCGCGCGCATGCCGGTCAACGTCACGTCGCCGCCCGCCGCCGCGACCGCGCACAGGAACGTGCCCGCCTCGATCCGGTCCGGGATCACCGCATGCGTCGCGCCGTGCAGCCTGTCGACACCCTGGATCACGAGCCGGTCGGTGCTGATCCCGTCGATCTTCGCGCCCATCGCGACGAGCAGGTGCGCGAGATCCGACACTTCGGGCTCGCGCGCGGCGTTCTCGATCACCGTCTCGCCGTCCGCGAGCGTCGCCGCCATCAGCAGGTTCTCGGTGCCCGTCACGGTGACCATGTCGGTCACGATCCGCGCACCCTTCAGGCGCTTCGCGCGCGCCTCGATGTAGCCGTGCTCGATGTGGATCTCGGCGCCCATCGCCTGCAGGCCCTTGATGTGCTGGTCGACGGGCCGCGCGCCGATCGCGCAGCCGCCCGGCAGCGATACCTTCGCGTAGCCGAAGCGCGCAAGCAGCGGGCCGAGCACGAGGATCGACGCGCGCATCGTCTTCACGAGCTCGTACGGCGCAACCGGATTGTCGACGCGCGACGCGTCGAGCACCACGCGCGCGCCGTCCGTCTCCTCGCGCATGCCCATCTGGTCGAGCAGCTTGAGCGTCGTGCGCACGTCCTTCAGGTTCGGCACGTTGTCGAGATGGACGGGCTCGGCGGTCAAGAGACCCGCGCAGAGGATCGGCAGCGCGGCGTTCTTCGCGCCCGACACGGCGATCTCGCCCGCCAAGCGGCGGCCGCCCTCGATCACGAGCTTGTCCGTTGCGTGCGCGTGCGCATCCCGATTGCCGGCCGGGGTTGCCGTGGCGACGCGTTCGACGGCGTCGCGTTCGTTGACGGTGACTTGCACTGACTGTTTCCGGTTATGCGTTCTGCCATTCGGCGGGCGTCAGCGTCTTCATGCTGAGCGCGTGGATTTCCTGCTTCATGCGGTCGCCGAGCGCCGCATAGACGAGCTGATGCCGCTGGATCGGCCGCTTGCCCTCGAATGCGGGCGAGACGATCGTCGCGAAGAAGTGCTGGCCGTCGCCTTCGACTTCCAGATGAGTGCAGGCAAGGCCCGCCTCGATGTATTGCTTGACCAGTTCGGGAGTCGGCAACATGAAATGCTCCTGTCAGTACGCGCCGGGCCGCCCGACGTGAATCGACGCGCGCCCACGGGCGGCGGCGAACGCAGCGAGCGGCGATCGTTTCATATCAATGACGCAGTTTGTAGCCGGTGGCGAGGAGCCGCATCGCGATCAACGCGAGCAACACGAAGAACCCGGCGACGACCGCGAGGCTTGCGAGCGGATCCACGTCGGCGACGCCGAAGAACCCGTAGCGGAAGCCGTCGATCATGTAGAAAAACGGATTGAGCCGCGACACTTCGCGCCACACGGGCGGCAGCGAGTGCGTCGAATAGAACACGCCCGACAGGAACGTGAGCGGCATGATGAGGAAGTTCTGGAACGCGGCGAGCTGATCGAACTTCTCGGCCCAGATCCCCGCGATCAGGCCGAGCGTGCCGAGGATCGCCGAGCCGAACAGCGCGAACGCGATGATGTAGAACGGCGCGGCGAAGCTCATCGGAATGAACCAGGCCGTGACGACGAACACGCCCGCGCCGACCGCGAGCCCGCGCACGACGGACGCGAGCACGTACGCGCCGAAGATGTCCGCGTGCGACAGCGGCGGCAGCAGCATGAACACGAGGTTGCCCGTGATCTTCGACTGGATCAGCGACGACGAGCTGTTCGCGAACGCGTTCTGCAGCACGCTCATCATCACGAGGCCGGGCACGAGGAAGCTCACGTACGCGACGCCCGGATACACCTCGACGCGGCCCGTGAGCGCGTGGCCGAAGATCGTCAGATAGAGGAGCGCCGTGACGACGGGCGCGAGCACCGTCTGGAACGACACCTTCCAGAACCGCAGAATTTCCTTGTAGAACAGCGTGCGAAACCCGCTCATGCCAACCCCTCGATCACATCGGCGCCGTTCATCACCTGCACGAACACATCCTCCAGATCGGCCTTGCGGATCTCGATCTCATCGAAGCCGCAGCCGGCCGCGCGGCACAGCGACAGGATCCGCTCGACCTCGTCGTAATCGGTGAGCCGCAGCAGATGCTCGGGCGCGGCGGCCGGCGCGGGCTCGGCTTCGAGCGCGCGCAGCTCGGCGGGCAGCGCGCCATGCGACAGCCGCACGAACAGTTGCAGCCCCGAGAAACGCTGAAGCAGCGCGCGCGTGTGGTCGAGCGCGACGACTTCGCCGCGCCTGAGCATCGCGATGCGATCGCAGAGCGATTCCGCTTCTTCGAGATAGTGGGTCGTCAGCACGATCGTGTGGCCCTCGCGGTTCAGCCGCGAGATGAACTTCCACAGCGTCTGGCGCAGCTCGACGTCGACGCCCGCCGTCGGCTCGTCGAGCACGATCACGGGCGGCCGGTGCACGAGCGCCTGCGCGACGAGCACGCGCCGCTTCATCCCGCCCGACAGCGCGCGCATGTTCGCATCGGCCTTTTCGGTGAGATCGAGGTTCGCCATCACTTCGTCGATCCAGTCGTCGTTGCGGTGCAGTCCGAAATAGCCGGACTGGATCCGCAGCGTCTCGCGAACCGTGAAGAACGGATCGAACACCAGTTCCTGCGGAACGACGCCGAGCGCGCGCCGCGCCGCCCGGAAATCCTTGACGACGTCGTGGCCGCGCACGGTGACGGTGCCTTCGTCGGCGCGCGCGAGGCCGGCGAGAATGCTGATGAGTGTGGTCTTGCCTGCGCCGTTCGGGCCGAGCAGACCGAAAAACTCGCCTTCCTCGACCGACAGGCTGACGCCCTTGAGCGCCTGAAGCGACTTGTAGCGCTTCTTGACGTGACGGATTTCTATGGCTGACATGACTGAGCGCGGCACGACGGCCGCGACGCCTTCTTTATGCTCGATGCGAATGGGGAAATGGGGACCGTTCGGCAGTCCCGCAAAACGGTTGATTATAGGGCAAACCGGCGAGGCCGGCCGGCGCGGGGAACCCGGAGCCGGAACCCTGGAGCGCAAGCCCGTTATCGGCGTGAACGGGCCATAGGCCCGCGGGCGGCGTGGCAGCCGGCGGCGGGCCCGGACGCGAGCGTCAATGTCGCCCGGAGAGAAGCGTGTCGATGCCGTACGCCTGCGCAAGACTCGCAAGCTTCGGCGGCAGATTGAGGATGTCGAGCGTCACGCCGCGCGCACGCGCGGCGCGCTGCCAGGCGAGCAGCACCGCGAGCGCCGACGAATCGAATTGCGCGAGCGCCCCGCAATCGACGGCCGTCGCGCCCGCGTCGATGCGCGCGAGCCCCTCCGCGAGCGCGGCCTTCGCGCTCGCGTGGGTCAGCGTCGCACCGGAGTCGAAGCGGCTCACGATGCCTGCTTGCCCGAGGCAAGCTGCTGGTTGCGCTCGGTCAGGAACTGGATCAGACCGTCGACGCCGCTTTGCTGGATCTTCTCGTTGAACTGCTGCTGGTAGGTCTGGATCAGCCATGCGCCCAGCACGTTCAGGTCATACACGCGCCAGCCCTGCGCCGTCTTGTACAGGCGATAGTCGATCTGCACCGGCTGGCCGTTGTTCATCGCAACCGTGCGCACGACGACGTCGGTCGCATCCGCATCGGCGCGGAACGGCGGGTACTGGATCTGCTGATCCGGCTTCAACTGAGCGAGCGCGCCCGAATACGTGCGGATCAGCAACTGCTTGAACTGCTCGATCACCTGCTGCTGCTGCGCGGGCGTCGCGGTGCGCCAGTTGCGGCCCATCGCGAGCTGCGTCGTGCGGCGGAAATCGGTGTACGGCAGGATGTCCTTGTTGACGATCGTGATGATGCGGGCGGTATCGCCCTGCTTGATCGTCTGCGTGCGCACTTCGTCGAGCACCTGCTGCGTCGCGGACTTGATGAGCGCCTGCGGATTCGACTGGTCGACTTCCGCGTGCGCGGCTGCCGCGCCGAACGAGAACAGCGCAGCAAAGACGGGGATCAGAAACAGTTTCTTCATAGGTATGACCTGCTTATGTGAGTCGATGCCTGACTTGGAACCGTCGACGGCGGCGCAAGTTCGCGCCGGCCGCCGTCAGAATCGTTTCCGGCTGTAACGAATGTAAGTGCCGGATCAGTGCAGCCGGATGCTCGGGAAGCGGATGCCGCCCGGCGACGGCGGCACGACCTGCTGCGCGGGCACGTTGGTCGCGCTGCTCGGGTTCGGCGCCGCGGCCGATGCGGGCGCTGCCGCTGCCGATGCCGGGGCCGCGCCGGAAGCCGCAGCCGGTGCGGAAGCCGCAGCCGCGCCGCTCGCGGGCGCCGCGGCGCCCTCTTCCGGCATCTCGTAATTCGGCGGCGGCGCTTCGTTGCCGTAATTCGGCAGGTTCGACTGCGCGGCCGTGCCGCCGCCGATCAGCGCCTGGCGGCGCTGCAGGTACGCGTTGCGCACGAACGAATACTTGTCGATCGCGGCCGCCTCGAGCACATCGCCCGCGCCGAGCAGATTCGCGCGCGTGTTGACGAGGTTCAGGCCGAACAGGCCCCAGCTCACGCTGTCGGGCCGCACGTAGGTGAGCGGATTGCCGGCATAGTCGACGGCAAGACCCGCCGTGTCGCGCATGGTGCTCGGGCCGAGCAGCGGCAGCACGAGGTACGGGCCGCTCGGCACGCCGTAGTGGCCGAGCGTGATGCCGAAGTCGTTCGCATGCTTCGGCAGGTTCGCGAGCGTCGCGACGTCGAACAGGCCGCCGACGCCGAACACCGTGTTGATCACGACCCGCATGATGTCGCCGACGCCGTCGGCGATCTTCAGCTGCACGAGGTTGTTCGCCGCGATGTAGACGTCGCCGATGTTCGAGAAGAAGTTCGTCACGCTGTCGCGCATCGGCTGCGGCACCGCCCATTGATAGCCGCGCGCGACGGGCTTGAGCGCGTACTGGTCAACCTTGTCGTTGAACGTGTACATCGTCCGGTTGAAGCCTTCGAACGGATCGCCCTTCGTCGGCGTCTGCACGGTCGCGCAACCGCTCAATGCCGCGGCCGCCGTGATCGCCAGCACCGCCTGGCTGATGCGGATCGTCTGCATGATGTTCTTCCCCTCGTTTCTTCTGTCGTGTTCCGCTAGCGCGACGTTCATTGCGCCGCCGCGCCCGACGCAGCCGGCGCAGGCGCCCCCGACGCCGCGGCGGCCGGCTTCGCGCCGCCCGCGTCCGCGGCCTTGCTGTACAGGAACTGGCCGATCAGGTTCTCGAGCACGATCGCCGATTGCGTCATCGTGATCGTGTCGCCCGCCTTCAGCATTTCCGTGTCGCCGCCCGGCTCGAGGCCGATGTACTGCTCGCCGAGCAGGCCCGACGTCAGGATCTTCGCCGACGAATCCTTCGGAAACTGATACTGCTTGTCGAGATCGATCGTGACGAGCGCCTGGTAGGTGTTCGTGTCGAAGCCGATCGAGCCGACGCGGCCGACGACGACGCCCGCGCTCTTCACGGGCGCGCGCGGCTTCAGGCCGCCGATGTTGTCGAACTTCAGCTTGACCGCGTAAGTCGGCTGAAACGACAGCGAACTCATGTTGCCGACCTTCAGCGCGAGGAACAGCAACGCGAGAAAGCCCAACACTACGAAGAGGCCGACCCAGAAGTCGAGAGCAGTCTTTTTCATCGTCATCCCAGAAAAGGCTTAGCTGAACATCAACGCGGTCAGCAGGAAATCGAGGCCGAGTACGGCGAGCGATGCGTACACGACAGTCTTGGTCGTCGCGTGCGACACGCCCTCGGGCGTCGGCTTCGCTTCGTAACCCTGAAACAATGCGATAAACGTGACGGCGAAGCCGAACACGACGCTCTTCAGCACGCCGTTGCCGACGTCGGCCCACACTTCGACGCCGCCTTGCATCTGCGACCAGAACGCGCCGGGGTCGACGCCGATCAGCAGCACGCCGACGACGTAGCCGCCGAGCACGCCGACCGCGCTGAAGATCGCGGCGAGGAGCGGCATCGCGATGACGCCCGCCCACATGCGCGGCGCGATCACGTTCTTGAGCGGGTCGACCGCCATCATCTCGAGCGCGGTGAGCTGCTCGCCCGCCTTCATGAGGCCGATCTCGGCCGTGAGCGACGTGCCCGCGCGGCCCGCGAACAGGAGCGCCGACACGACGGGGCCGAGCTCGCGCACGAGCGACAGCGCGACGAGGAGGCCGAGCGCCTGCTCGGAGCCGTAGCGGTTCAGCGTGTAGTAGCCCTGCAGGCCGAGCACGAAGCCGACGAAGAGGCCCGACACGGCGATGATCACGAACGAATAATTGCCGAGGAAGTGGACCTGCTTCGTGACGAGCCGCGGCCGCCTCAGCAGCGAGAAGAACTCGAGCACGACGCGCACGAACATCCGGGTCGCGTAGCCCGTGCGCTCGAGTCCGCCGAGCACGAAACGACCGATCGCGCTGATCATCTGCGCCCTCCGCCAAGGCCGAAATCCGCCGCGAGCGGCTGGCTCATGTAGTGAAATTTGAACGGGCCGTCCGGCGCGCCGTCGATGAACTGGCGCACGCTCGGATCGGTCGACGCCCGAAGCTCGTCGGGCGTGCCCTCGGCGAGGACGCCGCCGTTCGCGAGGAAGTAGACGTAGTCGGCGATCGCGAACGACTCCGGCACGTCGTGCGTGACGAGGATCGACGTCGCGCCGAGCGCGTGGTTCAGCGTGCGGATCAGGTTCGCGGTGATGCCGAGCGAAATCGGATCGAGGCCCGCGAACGGCTCGTCGTACATGATGAGCTGCGGATCGAGCGCGATCGCGCGCGCGAGCGCGATGCGCCGCGCCATCCCGCCCGACACCTCGGACGGCATCAGGTTGCGCGCGCCGCGCAGGCCCACCGCGTTGAGCTTCATCAGCACGAGATCGCGGATCAGGTCTTCCGGCAGGTTCGTGTGCTCGCGCAGCGCGAATGCGACGTTGTCGAACACCGACATGTCGGTGAAGAGCGCGCCGAACTGGAACAGCATGCCCATCTTTCGGCGCAGCGCGTACAGGCCGTCGCGCGTCTGCGCGCCGACGTCGGCGCCGTCGAACAGCACCTGGCCGCGGCGCGCGCGCACGAGGCCGCCGATCAGGCGCAGCACGGTGGTCTTGCCGCAGCCGGAACCGCCCATCACCGCGACCACCTGGCCGCGCGCGAAGCGCATGTTCAGGTTCGACAGGACGAGACGCTCGCCGTAGCCGAAAGCGACGTCGCGAAGCTCTAGCAGGGACTCGGAGGAGGAGCTCACGGAGCTGACAATCCTTATACGCAGAACGCCGAATTATAGGGCCTGCATCCGAATGATGTCGTGAAGGCCTCTCAGGCGTTCCAGTCAGAGATTGTCAAATTATCGTCCGAATATTTGCTGCATCGCAATGATCGCCGCCCGATAGTCGGCTGCGGCCGTGATCGCGCTGACGACGGCCGCGCTGCCGACGCCCGCCGCCAGCACGGCGCCGAGCGTGTCGACGGTGATTCCGCCGATCGCGACGAGCGGCGCCTGCGGCCCCGCGAAGCGCGCGTAGCGCGCGAGCCGCGCCAAGCCCTGCGGCGGCGCGGCGACCGCCTTCGTCGCGGTCGCGAACACCGGGCCGAGCGCGAGGTAGCTCGCCTTCACCTGCAGCGCGACGAGCATTTCGTAATATCCGTGGCTCGACAGCCCGAGCCGCGCGCCGGCCTGCGCGATCGCCGCGAGATCGGCGGTCTCGAGGTCTTCCTGGCCGAGGTGGACGCCGTACGCGCCCGCGTCGAGCGCGAGCCGCCAGTGATCGTTGATGAACACGCGCGCGTCCGGATGACGGCGGCCCGCGGCGACGGCCCGCTCGATTTCCGCGCGCAGCGCGTCGGGCGACGCATCCTTCACGCGCAGCTGCACCGTCTTCACGCCGCAGTCGAGCACCCGCTCGACCCATTCGGCGCTCGGCAGCACCGGATACAGGCCGAGCCGCTGCGGGCACGCCGGGAACGCGGGCTCGGGCGACGCGGCCGCATCGAGCGCGCGCGGAAAGCGTGCCGGATCGACGGGCCAGGGATCGTCGCCGCGCGCCTCGTCGCCGTCGCGCCACGCGAGCGCGAGCACGAGCGCGTCGGGCGCCGCAAAGCCGCAATCGAGGAACGCGGCGAGCGCGGCGATCCAGTCTTCGGCGAGCGGCGCGCGCGCGGCGAGCGCATGGCGCGCCGCGCCGGCGTACAGCGTCGCCGACGTGTCGTCGATGACGATCGCCTCCGCGCCCGCCGCAGTCAGCCGCGCGAGATGCGCGGCGTCGGCATCGGCGTCGCCCGCGGTCGCGACCCACAGGTCGCCCGCGCGCGGCCGCTCGGGCGGCGCGAGGCAGATCCGCGAGCGCGCCGCGGGCTGCGGCCACACGCCGAGCGTCGCGCGAATCCGCTCGGCGGCCTCGGTGAGCTCGTCGGCGGGCGGCCAGAACGCGTCGGGCAGCGCGGCGCTCATGCGTGGCTCCCGTCCTGATGCCAGAACGGCATCCCGACGACGGGCGTGCTCGCGTGCGCGGTCTCGCGCGCGTCCATCGGCCCGGCCAGGTACGCGGCGCGCCCCGCCTCGACGCCCTGCGCGAACGCGCGCGCCATGATCTCCGGATGCGTCGCCTGCGACACGGCGGTGTTGAGCAGCACGCCGTCGAAGCCCCACTCCATCACCTGGCACGCGTGCGACGGCACGCCGAGCCCCGCGTCGACGATGAGCGGCACGTCCGGCAGCCGCTCGCGCAGCACCCGCAGCCCGTACGGGTTCACGACGCCCTTGCCGGTGCCGATCGGCGCGCCCCACGGCATCAGCGCCTCGCAGCCCGCGTCGAGCAGGCGCCGGCCGATCACGAGATCCTCGGTGCAGTACGGCAGCACCTTGAAGCCGTCCTTCACGAGCAGCGTCGCCGCCTCGATGAGGCCGACCGGGTCCGGCTGCAGCGTGTAGTCGTCGCCGATCAGCTCGAGCTTGATCCAGTCGGTCTCGAACACTTCGCGCGCCATCTGCGCGGTCGTCACCGCCTCGGCGACCGTCTGGCAGCCGGCCGTGTTCGGCAACAGCGGCACGTCGTGGCGCTTGAGCAGTTCGAAGAAGCCGGCCTCGGCCGCGCCGGCGTTCATCTGGCGCCGCAGCGCGACCGTCACCATGCCCGGCCGCGCGGCCGCGATCGAATCGGACAGCGACTGCAGCGACGGATAGCGCGACGTGCCGAGCAGCACGCGGCTTGCGAAGGTTGTGCCGTGGAGCGTGAGCGTGTCGGCGGAAGAAAGAGGCGTCATCGGAAGATCCTGTGGGAACGGGTGCGGGGACGAAGCCGGCGCGTCAACGCGT
Source organism: Burkholderia oklahomensis C6786 (assembly GCF_000959365.1). Classification (NCBI taxonomy): domain Bacteria; kingdom Pseudomonadati; phylum Pseudomonadota; class Betaproteobacteria; order Burkholderiales; family Burkholderiaceae; genus Burkholderia; species Burkholderia oklahomensis. The sequence goes on along the minus strand of NZ_CP009555.1, from coordinate 2,060,495 downwards.
CAGCCGCCTGCGACCGGATGCACGATGTCGAGCTTGTCGCCCGCGGCGAGCGCGCGTGCCGCGTGCTGCGTGCGCGCGACGAACGCGCCGTTGATCGCGACCGCGAACGGCGGCTGCGCGCCGTATGCGGCGAGCGCATCGGCGACCGTCGCGCCGTCGGGCAGCGAAAGCGTCTGTTGATTGATCTGGATGTCCATGATGCTGTCGATATCGATTGATCGGATCGGCGGGCCGCGCTTCACGCGGGCGCGTGCGCCGCGCCGTGCTGCAGCAGCGCCGGCCAGCGCGCATCGTGCCGCCACGCGGCGAACGTGTCGGCATCCTTCACCGTACGCTCGATGAGCGCGCCTGCGAAGCGGGCCGCGGTGTCGGCGACTTCCGGCGCGATCATGAAGCCGTGCCGGTACAGGCCGTTGACCGCGAGCGTCGCGCCGCCGTCCCAGACGAGCGCCGGGCGATGGTCGGGCAGCGTCGGCCGGCATTGTGCATTCAGCTCGAGGATGCGCGCCTCGCCGAACGCCGGATGCACCGAGAACGCGGCGCTCAGCAGCTCGAGCGCCGAGCGTACGCTGACGGGCGACATGTCCTCGCCTTCGATCTCGGTCGCGCCGATCACGTAGAGATCGTTCTCCTTCGGCGCGACGTAGAGCGGATAGCGCGGATGCAGAAGCCGCACGGGGCGCGTGAGGCCGATGCCCGGCGCGTGCACGCGCGCGACCTCGCCGCGGATCCCGCGCAGCGTCGGCATCTGCGCCTTCGCGCCGAGCCCGCGGCAGTCGATCGTGATGCGCGCGGCGGGCGCCGCCTGCGGCTCGATTGCGGCGTTCCAGTGCGCGTCGACGCCTCGCTCGGCAAGGCCCGCGGCGAGCGCGCGCAGCACCTGGCGGTTGTCGAGCTGGCCTTCGCGCGGCAGCAGGAGGCCGTGCGCGAAGCGCCCGGCGAGCGCCGGCTCGGCCGCGTCGACCTGTGCGCCCGCGAGCGCGACGAGGCCGCCGTCGAGCAGCTCGGCGCTCGCGTTCGCGCGCACGCGGCGCTCGAAGAGCGGCGCTTCCGCGCGGTCCGCGTGATGCCAGACGACGAGCGTGCCGTTGCGCTGGAAGAACACGGGCTCGGGCAGCTCGGCGAGCCAGCTCGGCCACAGGTCGAACGACGCGACGCCGAGATCGGTGATGAAGCGCTCGGCGCTCGCCGCTTCGGCGACCGGCGCGAGCATCGCCGCCGCGACCCAAGCGGCGGAGCCCGAGCCCGCCGCATCGCCGCGCTCGTAGAGCGCGACGCGGTGACCGGCGCCCGCGAGGCGCCACGCGATCAGGCGGCCGACGAGGCCGCCGCCCAGCACCGCGAAATCGGGTTCAGACGCGCGCAGGTTCATCGCATCCGCCTGTCGTGTTCGTCACCAAGAGACGGCCCGAAAGGCGGGCCGGGGAAGCCGCCGCGGCCGACGGCTCGCAGCGAAGCAAAAGAACTGAAGATTGCACGGTCATCGATACCTTCCGTCACGCGCGAAGATGCGCACCCAAAAGGACGAAACCGGCGACTGAGGCCGGCCGGAACCATGCGGCGCGCAGCTCGACAAAGCGACGGCGGCGGGCGCGGCCCGGCGGGATCGGAAACTTCCCGCGCCGGTATTACCCGGATCGGGTGCGAAGGGTCTCTCTCAGCCTCGCCGCGCATCCGGCCTGCCGATCGGCAGGGCCGAGGCGCGCGAAGCACCCCTGTTTCGTCGACGGCCATTAGACCATAAAAGCGGAAACCGCCGCAAACCTCGCACTGCGGCAAATTCGCCTGCCGCACTGCGGCGCTGGCACAATGCCCGCTGGGCGCGGCGCACGAGCGGTATCGCGGCGGCGCGCCCATGTCGCTCCCGGCGTTAAGCGCCGTTTAAGGCATGCTCGCCAGAATCCGCGGCACGAGCGCCGCGCGGCGGCGCCGAACGGGCGCGCCGGGCGCGGCGCAGCCGTCCGCCCGGCGTCGCCGGCCCCACATCAGGAAGCTCATGACTCAATCGATGCAAGCCCTCGCCCCCGTTCCGGACGACCCGTCGCGACATCCGTCTCCGATATCCACGTGGAGCCTCATCAAGCCCTATTGGGTTTCCGAAGAGTGGAAGGTCGCGTGGGGACTGCTCATCACGATCGTCGCGATCAACCTGACGCTCGTGTGGATCAACGTGCGGATCAACTCGTGGAGCGCGTCGTTCTACAACGCGCTGCAATCGAAGGACGTGCGCGACTTCCCGAGCCTGCTGATCACGTTCGCGGTGCTCGCGTTCGCGTTCATCATCCTCGCGGTGTACAGCCTCTACCTGCGGCAGATGCTCGGCTTCCGCTGGCGCCAGTGGCTGACGACGCGCTTCCTGCACGAATGGCTCGGCGACCGCAACTTCTACCGGATCGAGCGCGACCGGCTCGCCGACAACCCCGACCAGCGGATCGCCGACGACCTGCAGTCGCTCGCGTCGACGACGCTGTCGCTGTCGCTCGACCTGCTGTCGACGGTCGTCACGCTGATCTCGTTCGCGACGATCCTCTGGTCGATCGCCGGCGCGGCGACGATCACGCTCGGCGGCCACGCGATCACGATCCCGGGCTACATGGTGTGGGTCGCGATGATCTACGCGATCGCCGGCTCGTACGTGATGCACCGCTTCGGCCATCCGCTCGTGTCGATCAACTATCAGCAGCAGCGCGTCGAGGCGGACTTCCGCTTCAGCCTGATCCGCATCCGCGAGAACGCCGAGCAGATCGCGTTCTACGACGGCGAGCCCGTCGAGACCGCGCACGAGCAGAACCTGTTCCAGCGAATCCGCGAGAACTGGTGGCGCGTGATGCGCTACACGAAGCGCCTCACGTTCGTGCTGAACTTCTACGCGCAGCTCGCGAGCCTCTTTCCGATCGCGGTCGCCGCGCCCCGCTACTTCGCGGGCGCGTTCACGTTCGGCGTGCTGATTCAGATCAGCCGTGCGTTCAGCACCGTCAGCGACTCGTTCTCGTGGTTCATCAACAGTTACGGCACGCTCGCCGAATGGCGCGCGACCGTCAACCGTCTGCGCGAATTCAAGCGCGTGATGGGCGCGTCGCACCTGAAGGAAGCGATGTCGCCCGCGACCGAGCACGGCGGCATCAACCTGCACTACGTCGACACGGCCGAAATCACGACGTCGGGCCTGAAGCTCGCGCTGCCGAACGGCGCGGCGCTCGCGTCGATCGGCGACGTCGCGATCCAGCCCGGCTCGCGCTGGCTCGTGCGCGGGCCGTCCGGCTCCGGCAAGAGCACGCTGATGCGCGCGCTCGCGGGCCTCTGGCCGTTCGGCGACGGCGCGATCGACGCGCCCGTCGACGCGCGGATGATGTTCGTCCCGCAGCAGAGCTATCTGCCGATCGGCACGCTGAAGGCGGCGCTCGCGTATCCGTCGGCCGTCGACACGTTCAGCGACGACGCATGCCGCGACGCGCTGCGCGCATGCGGTCTCAGCGACTATGCCGAGCGGCTCGGCGAGACCGGCCACTGGACGCGCATCCTGTCGCCCGGCGAGCAGCAGCGTCTCGCGGGCGCGCGCGTGCTGCTGCACAAGCCCGACTACCTGTTCCTCGACGAAGCGACGAGCGCGCTCGACGCCGACAACGAAGCGCGCCTCTACCGGCTCTTCGACGAGCGGCTGCCGAAGGCGGCGATCGTCAGCATCGCGCACCGCGAATCGGTCGCGTCGTTCCATGAGCAGACGCTCGACGTGCGCCGCGACGAAGCGAGGGTCGCCGCGTGAGCGACGCGCATTCTCGCGTCGTGCTGATCACGGGCTCGGGGATCGGCGCGGCGCTCATCGCATTTCTGCGCTCCGATGGCGCGCCACGTCACCGGACAGGTGATTCGCGTCGACGGCGGCCTGACGCCCGGTTGAACGCATCGTCCGATTAACGGACCGGTTCGGCCGGCATCGGCATCGGCATCGGCATCGGCATCGGCATCGGCATCGGCATCGGCATCGGCATCGGCATCGGCATCGGCATCGGCATCGGCATCGGCATCGGCATCGGCATCGGCATCGGCATCGGCATCGGCATCGGCATCGGCATCGGCATCGGCATCGGCATCGGCATCGGCATCGGCATCGGTGTCGGCGTCCGCTGTCCGCCGTCAACGCATGATGCGCGACGCGCGCCCCATGCTACGCGCGCCCCCCATTGCAATTTTTTCTGCCGTCACAGCCCCCGTACAATGGCCCGCGTCGCGCGCGACGCGGGCGCGACGACGACAACGGCGGAGCGAGAGGAGCGGCGCGCATGCAGGCATTCCAGTGGTTCCACGAGCTGTCGGCACGCGAGCGGCGCACGCTCTACGCCGTCGACGCGTTCGACTTCATGATCTATTCGTTCCTGATCCCGTCGCTGATCGCCGCGTGGGGGATGTCGAAAAGCGAAGCGGGGATGATCGCGACGAGTTCGCTGATCTCGTCCGCCGTCGGCGGCTGGCTAGCCGGCATCCTCGCCGACCGCTACGGCCGCGTGCGCGTGCTGCAATGGACGATCGCGACGTTCGCGCTGTTCACGTTCCTGTCCGGCTACACACACTCGTTCTGGCAGCTGCTCGCGACGCGCACGCTGCAAGGCTTCGGCTTCGGCGGCGAATGGTCGGTCGTCACGATCATGATGGCCGAGACGATCCGCTCATCAGAGCATCGCGCGAAGGCGGTGGGCACCGTGCAGAGCAGCTGGTCGTTCGGCTGGGCCGCCGCCGCCGTGCTGTACTGGGCGTTCTTCGCGCTGCTGCCCGAGCAATACGCATGGCGCGCGTGCTTCTGGATCGGCATCGTTCCCGCGCTGTGGATCCTCTACATTCGCCGCAACGTGAGCGATCCAGACATCTACGTCGCTGCGCGCCGCGCGCGCGAGCGCGGCATCGACCGCGCGCACTTCCTGCAGATCTTCGACCGCGCGCACCTGAGGACAACGCTGTTCGGCAGCGCGCTCTGCACCGGCATGCTCGGCGGGTACTACGCGATCACGACGTGGTTGCCGACCTATCTGAAGACGGTCCGGCATCTGTCGGTGTTCAACACGAGCGGCTATCTGATCGTGCTGATCGTCGGGTCGTTCGTCGGCTATCTCGTCGGCGCGTGCCTGTCCGACCGGATCGGGCGGCGCGCGTCGTTCGTCCTGTTCGCGGCCGGCTCGTTCTCGCTCGGGATGGCGTACACGATGCTGCCGATCACCGACGCCGCAATGCTGCTGCTCGGCTTTCCGCTCGGCATCGTCGTGCAGGGCATCTTCGCGGGCGTCGGCGCATACTTGTCCGAGCTGTATCCGGGTGCGATCCGCGGCTCCGGCCAAGGCTTCTGCTACAACCTCGGCCGCGGAATTGGCTCGTTCTTTCCGATTCTCGTCGGCTCGCTGTCGCAATCGATGTCGCTCGTGAAGGCGATCGGCCTCGTCGCGGGCAGCGGCTATCTGCTCGTGATCGTCGCGGCGCTCGTGCTGCCGGAGACGAAGGGCAAGTCGCTCGTCGAGCACGCCGAGGCCGCGCGCTGACCGCGCGCATCATTTCGAACCGACATGCATACGATCGTTCTCGGCGCCGGCGTGATCGGCGTCGCCACCGCGTTCCATCTGCGCGAAGCGGGATTCGACGTCACCGTGATCGAGCGCGAGGCCGACGTTGCGCTCGCGACGAGCCGCGGCAACGCCGGCATCATCGCGCCCGGCTACGTGACGCCGTGGGCCGCGCCGGGCATGCCCGCGAAGATCCTCAAGTACCTGTTCAAGCCCGCGTCGCCGCTCATCTTCCGGCCGACGCTCGACCTCGCGCAATGGCGCTGGATCGCGCGCTGGCTGCGCGAGTGCGAGCTCGCGCGGTTTCGCGTGAACAAGCAGCGGATGCAGCGCGTCGCATATTACAGCCGCAGTTGCCTGCGCGCATTCCGCGACCGGCATCCGTTCGACTACGGCGCGAGCCGCGGCTATCTGCAGCTCTTTCGCAGCGAGTTCGACGTGCAGCTCGCGATGCCCGCGCTCGCGGTGCTGCGCGACGCGGGCATCGGGCATCGCGAGGTCGGCGCCGACGAATGCATGCAGATCGAACCCGGCCTGCGCTGGGCGAACGCGCGGCCCGTCGGCGGGCTCTATCTGCCCGACGACGAGGCGGGCGACTGCGCGCGCTTCACGCGTCGGCTTCGTGCGATCTGCGAAGCGAACGGCGTCCGGTTTCGCTTCGGCACCGACGTGCGCGCGCTGCAAATCGAACGCGGTCGCACGTGCGGCGTGACGATCGCGCGCGCGGACGCGCCGCAGCGGCGGCAAGGGCGGCCCGCGCAGGAAGAGCGGCTCGCGGCGGATGCGGTCGTCGTCTCGCTCGGCGTCGACAGCGCGGCGCTGCTCGCGCGCGTCGGCGTCCACGTGCCGCTCTATCCGGTCAAAGGCTATTCGGCGACGCTGCCGATCGTCGACGAAGAAAAAGCGCCGCGCGCCGCGCTGATGGACGAATCGCTGAAGACCGCGATCACGCGCTTCGGGCCGACGCTGCGCGTCGCGGGCACGGCCGAACTCGGCGACCGTCGCGCGACGCTGCGCGAGCAGGCGCTCCGCACGCTGATGAAGGTGCTCGACGACTGGTTCCCGCATGCGGCGCGCGCCGCCGACGCGCAGTTCTGGGTCGGCCGTCGGCCGATGACGCCCGATGGCGCGCCTTTGCTCGGCCCGTCCGGCATCGACGGCTTATGGCTGAACGTCGGCCACGGCTCGACCGGCTGGGCGATGTCGATGGGTTCGGGAAAGGTGGTCGCCGATCTCGTCGCCGGGCGCGAGCCGGAGATCGATCTCGACGGGTTGACGCTCGCGCGGTACGGCGGCGGGCGGTGAGCGGCCGGTGGGTGGCGGCTGGCGACGCGCCAGCGGGACGCGCGGCCGCGGATCGCGGCCACACTCGCCGACGATCGGGAATGCATGTCGACGACGCGCGCGAAGTTGAAGCAATCGTCGCGCGCGAGGCGCGAGCGCCGCAAGCGATCATGCGCGAGGACGGCATTCACCTCGACGAGCGCTGCCGAATGGGCGCGGCGATCATCGGGGCGCGTCCCGATGACAATTGCCGACGCCGCGCCCGCCCAAAGCGATCGGCGCGCGACGGAGAATCACGGCGCGAATGCGGGAACGAATCAAACGAATCAGAAGATAGCCGCCCGATCGAACCAGAAAGCCGCTCGATGTCGCGAAATGAGCATCGAATGACGACCGCCCCATCAAGGCCATCGACGATTGATTGCCCACCCGACGTGCGGATGGCGCAAGCCGCGGACAACAAGAGAACCGCAAGCGGAAGCGGCACGGAGAGAAGCGCCGAGGCCGAGCAGCGTCGCCGAATGCCGATCGGCGACGCAGCCGGTCATTTCGTCAGACGAGCGAAAGAAAGGACATCGAACGACGAGCGGCCGACGCCGCGATCGCTTCGGGAGCCTGAGCGTTCGGCGAAATGCCGCTCAACAACAAGGCCCCCGCGCTATGCTCGCCCCGCCGTCATCCACGCAGCGCCGCCGACGCGAGCACCCGATGCTCGGCGCCCGGGCGCGCGAGAATGCTCTCGTAGAGCGTGAGCGTTTCGAACCGCAACGCGAGCGGCATGCCGCTTGCGGCATCGTTCGCGCTGTCGACCGCCACGCGACGCGCATCGCGCGGAAACCGCGCGATCGTCACGTGCGGCTTGAACGCACGGCTGTCGGGCGGCAAGCCGAGCTCGCGCAACGCGCCGCCCACCCGATCGCCGAGCGCGAGCAACTGGGGCTGCGGCGCGAGCTCCGCGACGACGAGCCGCGCATGCGCGGTGCTCGGCCAGCAGACGACGCGCTCGACGTCGACGGTCGGCACCGCGTCGACCGCCGCGAGTTCGGCGAGGCGCGCGCCGAGCTGCTCGCTCTTCGCCCGCTCGACCGCGCCGAGGAACGCGATCGTCACGTGCAATTGATCGCGCGACGTACGCCGCGCGCCGGCGGCGACGGGCAGCGCCGCGAGCGCGTCGCGCGACGCCCGATCGAGCGTGAGCGCGACGAAGCAGCGCAGCCGGTCGCCCGCCATCGTCACCGCGCGGAGCCGAGCGGCCCCGCGGCCTGAGTCGCGCCCGCGGCACCCGCGCCGCGCGCCGCCGCGAGCTTGTCGCCCTGCGGCAGCGGCCCGTGATCGCCCCACACGTCTTCCGGGAGCACCTTGGCGAGCGCGGGAATCGTCTTGCGCGTAAACACCGGATCGGCCACGCCCGCCGCGCGCTGGCGCTGGTAATCGCGCCATGCGGCGAGCGCGTACTTGCCGAGCATCAGGATCGCGATCAGGTTGATGAGCGCCATCAGGCCCATGCTCGTGTCGGCCATCGCCCACACGAGCGGCAGTTGGCCGACGCTGCCGAACATCACCATCCCGAGCACCGCGAGACGGAAAATCAGCAGCGCGCCGCGCCGGCTCGTGACGAATTCGACGTTGCCTTCCGCATACGCGTAGTTGCCGATCACCGACGAAAATGCGAGGAAGAAGATCGCCACCGCCATGTAGATGCCTCCCCAGTCGCCGACGTGGCTCGAGATCGCGCGCTGCGTGAGCGCCGCGCCTTCCATCGACGTGCCCGGCTCGTACTGCCCCGACAACAGGATCACGAACGCGGTCGCGCTGCAGATCACGATCGTGTCGACGAACACGCCGAGCATCTGGATCAGGCCCTGCGTGACCGGATGCCGCGTGCTCGCGGTCGCGGCCGCGTTCGGCGCGCTGCCCATCCCCGCTTCGTTCGAGAACAGGCCGCGCTTCACGCCGATCGACACCGCCTGGCTCACCGCATAGCCGGCGAAGCCGCCCGCCGCCTGCTCGAGGCCGAACGCGCTCTTCACGATGAGCACGATCATCTCCGGCACGAGCGCGACGTGCGTCGCGACCGCGTAGACGGCGAGCGCGAGATAGCCGATCGCCATCACGGGCACGATCACCTGCGCGACGTGCGCGATCCGGCGAATGCCGCCGAAGATGATCGGCGCCGTCAGCGCGACGAGCCCGAGCCCGACCGCGGCGCGGCTGAAGCCGAACGACGTGTTGAACGCCTCGGCGATCGCATTCGCCTGCACCGCGTTGAACACGAAGCCGAACGCGAGAATCAGCGACAGCGAGAACAGCACGCCGAAGCCGCGCGAGCGCAGCCCGATCTGGATGTAGTACGCGGGACCGCCGCGATACGTGCCGTCATGATGCGACACCTTGAAGATTTGCGCGAGCGTCGCTTCGACGAACGCGGACGACATCCCGACGAGCGCCGTCATCCACATCCAGAAGATCGCGCCCGGGCCGCCCACCGTCATCGCGACCGCGACGCCGGCGATGTTGCCCGTGCCGACGCGGCTCGCGAGCCCGGTCGCGAACGCCTGGAACGACGAGATGCTGCCCGGCTCGCCCTTGCTGCCGACGAGGCGCATGCTGAGGAACAGCGCGCGCAGCTGGATCATCCTGAAGCGCAGCGTGAACCACACGCCCGCGCCGAGCAGCAGCGCAATCAGCACGTAGTTCCAGAGAATGCCGTTGATCCCGTCGATCAACGCATGCACAAAGCCTTCCATCCATCATCTCCTGATTTGGGGTCGGATTATTCTTGATTCCGGTCATAGCCGGCTGAGGGCCGACATGATATGACAGGTTTCGCCGACGCTTACAAAATGAAATTTTTGCAGAGAAAGATGAAAGGATGGGCGCTGCGTGCAGCGCGCGTCGACGAAGCCGTCGCGAGCCGCGCGATACCCGCGCCGTGCCCGCGGCCGGACGATCGCGCATAAAAAAACCGGGCGCCCTAATGGACGCCCGGTTCGTCGAAACGACGCTCTGGCGAACGATGCTCGCTCAGCGCGGCAGTTCCGAACTGCCCATCAGGTACGCGTCGACCGAGCGCGCGCACTGGCGGCCTTCGCGGATCGCCCAGACGACGAGCGACTGGCCACGGCGCATGTCGCCCGCGGCGAACACCTTGTCGACCGACGTGTAGTACGCGCGATCGCCTTCGGTGCCCGCACGCGCGTTGCCGCGCGCGTCCTTCGCGACGCCGAACGCGTCGAGCACGGGTGCGGCCGGCTGCGTGAAGCCCATCGCGAGCAGCACGAGATCGGCCTTGATCTCGAACTCGGAATTCGGCACTTCCTGCATCTTGCCGTCGACCCACGCGACGCGCACCGCGATCAGCTTCTCGACCTTGCCGTTCTTGCCTTCGAAGCGCTTCGTCGCGACCGCCCAGTCGCGCTCGCAGCCTTCGTCGTGCGACGACGACGTGCGCAGCTTGATCGGCCAGTACGGCCACACGAGCGGCTTGTTCTCCGCTTCGGGCGGCTGCGGCAGCAGCTCGAACTGCGTGATGTGCTTCGCGCCGTGGCGGTTCGACGTGCCGACGCAGTCCGAGCCCGTATCGCCGCCGCCGATCACGACGACGTGCTTGCCCTTCGCGAGCAGCTGATCGGGCACCTTGTCGCCAGCGTTCACCTTGTTCTGCTGCGGCAGGAAATCCATCGCGTAATGGATGCCCGCGAGCTCGCGGCCCGGCACCGGCAGATCGCGCGGCGTTTCCGAGCCGCCCGCGATCACGACCGCGTCGAACTCGTCCTTCAGCGCGTCGGGCGAGATCGTCTCCTTCGCCATGTTGCCGATCGACTCGGGCAGCGGCTCGCGGCCGATGAACACGCTCGTGCGGAACGTCACGCCTTCCGCCTCCATCTGGCGCATCCGGCGGTCGATCAGCCACTTCTCGAGCTTGAAGTCGGGGATCCCGTAGCGCAGCAGGCCGCCGATCCGGTCGCTCTTCTCGAACACCGTCACGTCGTGCCCCGCGCGCGCGAGCTGCTGCGCGGCGGCGAGGCCCGCGGGGCCGGAGCCGACGACCGCGACCTTCTTGCCCGTCTTGTGCGCCGCCGGCTGCGGCTCGACCCAGCCTTCCGTCCACGCCTTGTCGATGATCGCGTGCTCGATCGACTTGATGCCGACGGGATCGTCGTTGATCCCGAGCGTGCACGCCGCTTCGCACGGCGCCGGGCAGATGCGGCCCGTGAACTCGGGGAAGTTGTTCGTCGAGTGCAGCACTTCGATCGCCTGCCGCCAATCCTGGCGATACACGAGATCGTTGAAGTCCGGAATGATGTTGTTGACGGGGCACCCGCTGTTGCAGAACGGGATGCCGCAATCCATGCAGCGCGCGCCCTGGATCTTCGCGTCCTCGTCGGTGAGTGCCGCGACGAACTCCTTGTAGTGCTTCACGCGCGTGAGCGGTGCTTCGTACGCCTCGTGGCGGCGTTCGAACTCCAGAAAACCGGTTGCCTTGCCCATAAGGTTCTCTTCTGAATCTGTTGAATCGAGTAAGGGGGACCCGCGCCCGCCATCGGACGGGCGCGTTCGCTATGTCGTCGAGCCGCCCTGCATCAGGCGGCGAGCACCTCGTTGGCTTTCTTCTTCGCGCCGATTTCGCCGAGCGCGCGCTTGTATTCGTGCGGGAACACCTTCACGAACTGGCGACGCGCCGCATCCCAGTTTTCGAGCAGCGACTTCGCGCGCGGCGAGCCGGTGAACTGGAAGTGGCGCTCGACGAGCCCCTTGAGGAGCGCTTCGTCCGTCGCGCCGCCGTGCCAGAGCGCGGGATCGACCGTGCGCTCCTGCTCGGCCTGCTGCAGCACCGGATCGAGCGCGACCATCGACTTGTTGCACTTCGCGGCGAATGCGCCGTCCGGGTCGTACACGTATGCGACGCCGCCCGACATGCCCGCGGCGAAGTTGCGCCCGGTCTCGCCGAGCACGACGACCGTGCCGCCCGTCATGTATTCGCAGCCGTGGTCGCCCGTACCCTCGACGACCGCCGTCGCGCCCGAGTTGCGCACGCAGAAGCGCTCGCCCGCGACGCCGCGGAAGAACGCCTCGCCTTCGAGCGCGCCGTACATCACCGTGTTGCCGCAGATGATGTTCTCCTCGGACTTGCCGCGGAAATCGTTGGTCGGACGGATGATGATCCGGCCGCCCGACAGGCCCTTGCCGACGTAGTCGTTGCCGTCGCCGACGAGGTCGAGCGTCACGCCCTTCGCGAGGAACGCGCCGAAGCTCTGGCCCGCCGTGCCCTTCAGCTGGATGTGCACCGCGTCGTCGGCGAGGCCGTCATGGCCGTGCTTCTTCGCGATCGCGCCGGACAGCATCGCGCCGACCGTGCGGTTCACGTTGCGCACCGGCTGGATGAACGACACGTGCTCGCCGTTCTCGATCGCGGCCTTCGCCTTCTCGATCAGCGTGTGGTCGAGCGCGCGCTCGAGGCCGTGGTCCTGCGACTCGAGGTGGCGGCGCGCAATCCCCTCGCAGCCTTCCGGCTGATAGAACACGCGCGTGAAGTCGAGGCCCTTCGCCTTCCAGTGCTCGACGCCGCGGCGCATGTCGAGCAGATCGGCGCGGCCGACGAGATCGTCGAACTTCGCGATGCCGAGCTGCGCCATGATCTCGCGCGCTTCCTCGGCGACGAAGAAGAAGTAGTTGACGACGTGCTCGGGCTGGCCCGAGAACTTCGCGCGCAGCACCGGATCCTGCGTCGCGACGCCGACCGGGCACGTGTTCAGATGGCACTTGCGCATCATGATGCAGCCTTCGACGACGAGCGGCGCCGTCGCGAAGCCGAATTCGTCCGCGCCGAGGAGCGCGCCGATCACGATGTCGCGGCCCGTCTTCATCTGGCCATCGGCCTGCACGCGGATGCGGCCGCGCAGGCGGTTCAGCACGAGCGTCTGCTGCGTCTCGGCGAGGCCGAGCTCCCACGGCGTGCCCGCGTGCTTGATCGACGACAGCGGCGATGCGCCCGTGCCGCCGTCATGACCCGCGATCACGACGTGATCGGCCTTCGCCTTCGCGACGCCCGCCGCGACCGTGCCGACGCCCACTTCCGACACGAGCTTCACCGAGATGCTCGCGACCGGGTTGACGTTCTTCAGGTCGTGGATCAGCTGCGCGAGATCCTCGATCGAATAGATGTCATGGTGCGGCGGCGGCGAGATGAGACCGACGCCCGGCACCGAGTAGCGCAGCTTGCCGATGTATTCGGACACCTTGTGGCCCGGCAGCTGGCCGCCTTCGCCCGGCTTCGCGCCCTGCGCCATCTTGATCTGGATCTGGTCGGCCGACGCGAGGTACTCGGCCGTCACGCCGAAGCGGCCCGACGCGACCTGCTTGATCTTCGAGCGCAGCGAATCGCCTTCCTTGAGCGGAATGTCGCGGACGATTTCGTCGCCGATCACCGACTTCAGCGTGTCGCCGACCTTGATCGGGATGCCGCGCAGCTCGTTGCGATAGCGGTGCTCGTCCTCGCCGCCTTCGCCGGTGTTCGACTTGCCGCCGATCCGGTTCATCGCGATCGCGAGCGTCGTGTGCGCTTCCGTGCTGATCGAGCCGAGCGACATCGCGCCCGTCGCGAAGCGCTTGACGATGTCCTTCGCCGGCTCGACTTCGTCGATCGAAATCGCCTTCGCCGGATCGACCTTGAACTCGAACAGGCCGCGCAGCGTCATGTGACGCTTCGTCTGATCGTTGATCAGGTGTGCGTATTCCTTGTACGTCTGGTACGAATTGCCGCGCGTCGCGTGCTGCAGCTTCGCGATCGAATCGGGCGTCCACATGTGGTCTTCGCCGCGCACGCGGAACGCGTACTCGCCGCCCGCGTCGAGCATGTCGGCGAGCACCGGGTTGTCGCCGAACGCGTCGCGGTGCAGGCGGATCGCTTCATCGGCCACGTCGAAGAGGCCGATGCCGCCCACCTTCGACGCCGTGCCCTTGAAGTACTTCTCGACGAGATCGGTCGACAGGCCGAGCGCTTCGAAGATCTGCGCGCCGGTGTACGACATGTAGGTGGAGATGCCCATCTTCGACATCACCTTCTGCAGGCCCTTGCCGACCGCCTTCGTGAAGTTGTAGACCGCCTTCTCCGGCGACAGGTCGCCCGGCAGGCCTTCCGCCATCTTCGCGAGCGTTTCCATCGCGAGGTACGGGTGCACGGCTTCCGCGCCGTAGCCCGCGAGCAGCGCGAAGTGGTGCGTCTCGCGCGCGGAGCCCGTCTCGACGACGAGGCCCGTGCTCGTGCGCAGCCCCTGCTGCACGAGGTGCGTGTGGATCGCCGACGTCGCGAGGAGCGCCGGGATCGCGACGTTCTCGGCGTCCGTCTTGCGGTCCGACACGATGAGGATGTTGTAGCCTGACTTCACCGCGTCGACGGCTTCCGCGCACAGCGACGCGAGGCGCGCCTCGATGCCTTCCTTGCCCCACGCGACCGGATAGCAGATGTTCAGCTCGTACGCGCTGAACTTGCCGCCCGTGTAGCGATCGATCGAGCGGATCTTCGCGATGTCCTTGAAGTCGAGCACGGGCTGCGACACTTCGAGACGCATCGGCGGGTTGATGTTGTTCGTGTCGAGCAGGTTCGGCTTCGGGCCGATGAACGACACGAGCGACATCACCATGTTCTCGCGGATCGGGTCGATCGGCGGGTTCGTCACCTGCGCGAACAGCTGCTTGAAGTAGTGATAGAGCGTCTTGTTCTTGTTCGACATGACGGCCAGCGGCGAATCGTTGCCCATCGAGCCGACCGCTTCCTCGCCCTGCTGCGCCATCGGCGCCATCAGGAACTTGAGGTCTTCCTGCGTATAGCCGAACGCCTGCTGGCGATCGAGCAGCACCGCCGACGCGCGGCGCTCGGCCGCGACATCCGCGTCCTCCGGCTCGATCTCGTCGAGCTTGATGCGGACCGCGTCGATCCAGCTCTTGTACGGCTTCGCGTTCGCGAGGTTGTCCTTCAGTTCCTTGTCGTCGATGATCCGGCCGTGCTCCATGTCGATCAGGAACATCTTGCCCGGCTGCAGGCGCCACTTCTTGACGATCTTCGATTCGGGAATCGGCAGCACGCCCGATTCCGACGCCATGATCACGAGATCGTCGTCGGTGATGATGTAGCGCGCCGGACGCAGGCCGTTGCGGTCGAGCGTCGCGCCGATCTGGCGGCCGTCGGTGAACGCGATCGCGGCGGGGCCGTCCCACGGCTCCATCATCGCGGCGTGGTATTCGTAGAACGCGCGGCGGTTGTCGTCCATCAACGTGTGCTGTTCCCACGCTTCCGGAATCATCATCATCACCGCGTGCACGAGCGGATAGCCCGCCATCACGAGCAGCTCGAGGCAGTTGTCGAACGAAGCCGTATCCGACTGGCCCGGATAGATCAGCGGCCAGAGCTTCGGCAGGTCGTCGCCGAGCACGTGCGACGCGATCGCGCCGGTACGCGCGTTCAGCCAGTTGACGTTGCCCTTCACCGTGTTGATTTCGCCGTTGTGCGCGATCATCCGGTACGGGTGCGCCAGCTCCCACGCGGGGAATGTGTTCGTCGAGAAGCGCTGGTGCACGAGCGCGAGCGCGGAGACGACGCGCCCGTCCTGCAGATCGCGGTAGTACACGCCGACCTGGCCGGCGAGCAGCAGGCCCTTGTAGACGACCGTGCGCGCCGACATCGACGGCACGAAGTATTCCTTGCCGTGCTTGAGCTTGAGCGCCTGGATCCGGTGGCTCGCGGTCTTGCGGATCACGTAGAGCTTGCGCTCGAGCGCGTCCGTCACCATCACGTCCTTGCCCCGGCCGATGAAGATCTGGCGGATCACGGGCTCGCTCGCCTTCACCGCGGGCGAGATCGGCATCGCGTGATCGACCGGCACGTCGCGCCAGCCGAGCACGACCTGGCCTTCCGCCTTCACCGTGCGCTCGAGCTCCTGCTCGCACGCGATCCGCGACGCGCTCTCCTTCGGCAGGAAGATCATGCCGACCCCATATTCGCCGGCGGGCGGCAGCGTCACGCTCTGCTTCGCCATCTCCTCGCGATAGAACGCGTCGGGGATCTGGATCAGGATGCCCGCGCCGTCGCCCATCAGCGGATCGGCGCCGACCGCGCCGCGGTGATCGAGATTCTCGAGGATCTTCAGACCCTGCTCGACGATTTCGTGGGTCTTCTTGCCCTTGATGTGAGCGACGAAGCCGACGCCACAGGCGTCGTGCTCGTTTTGCGGGTCGTACAGACCTTGCGCGGCGGGAATCGCGCTCTGCGGCTGCTGGTGGTCGATCATGGGGACACCGTCTGTAAAGGGCCTAACGGCCGTTGAACCATTTGCTTGTTGCCCGTCGCCCCCGCCTCCCGGTGGAGCGCAACGCGGCCGGCCGGGACGGAGCGCACCGCGCCCGGGACCGCCGGAACTCGGAATATACGCGACGAATCAATGGAATAGCAAATTAATGCCAATGATTTGCCCCTAATTATCATCTTGGTGCGCGATCACGCCGTTTTATTGGGGCCGCATCAAAATGGGGCAAAAACAAGCGGCACCCTCGGGCGCCGCCTCGCGCGCCACCGCCGACGCGCTCACTGCTGGATGGGCGGCGTGTTCTCGCGCACCTTGCGAGGCCGCCCGCGCGGCAGCGGCGACACGCGCCGGTTCGCCGTGCGCGCAGCCCACTCGCGGTAGGTCTCGCCGCCCAGCACCCAGCCCTTCAGCGTCGCCTGCTGGAGCTGATCGGCCTGGCGCTCGTCGAGCGGCTGCTCGCACAGCTCCTTGTACGCACGCTGCCGCTCGAACGGCGTGTTGCCGAGCGCCCAGTACAGCGGATGGTCGGTGATCAGGCTGTCGACGGTGAGGCCGACGTGATGCCGATAGCTCGACCAGCGGTACGCTTCGGGGCTCGTCACGAGCTGCGCGCGCACGGGGCTTATCTCGACGACCCGGCTCGCGAGCAGGAAGTAGCGCTCGCCCTCGATGACGGTCGCGCGATAGCGCCCTTCCCACAACGTGCCGCGCCGCGAGTAGCGCCGGTTGAAATGCGCGACGTAGCGGCGGCCGACCGCCTGCATCGCTTTCGGCAGGCTGGCCTCGTCGCTCGGCGTCACAAGAAGCTGGACCTGGCGCGGCAGCAGCACGTATGCATGCACCGCCAGATGATGATCGCGCGCCGCCGCCTTCAGGCAATCGATGAATAATTCGTAATCCTGGTCGTCGACGAACGCCGGTTGCTGATCCAGGCCGCGTAGAATCACGTGCTGCGGCTGATCGGGAACGTAAAGTCGTGCTAGCCGTGCCATGCTGAATGTCCGTTTGATCGCGTTAGGAAATACCCGAAGGCTCGTATAAGTGCGTCCGCGTCAAAGCCCGTCGCGGTGCGGGAATACGCACGGTCGTGCGAATTCTAGGGAAAATGCTCTAGCTTACAACTCTGTTCTGTTTGAAACACCGTCGTCATAATGAGCACGCCCTTTTATCGGAGGAGACAAAGGATGAAACAAAAAATGGCCATTACGGGGGCCGTTGCGCTCGCCTTCGCGGCAGCCGCGACCGCAGCGCACGCGCAATCCGCAGGTAGCTTCTACGTCACGACCGGCTGGTTCCACCTCGCGCCTCAGGACAGCAGCGATCCGCTCAAAGTCATGAACGTCGGCGGCACGCCCGTCAATCACGAGGTGCCCAACACGGGCGCGGGCATCGACAATGCGGATACCATCGGCTTCGCCGCGGGCTACTTCCTGACGGATCACATCGCCACTGAATTGGTCGCCGGGATCCCGCCAAGGTTCAATCTGAACGGCAAAGGCTCGCTCGAACAGTTCGGCGTGCTCGGCCATGCGTACCAATGGAGCCCGGCGCTCCTCCTCAAGTACTACTTCAACGACGCAAAGGCGAAGTTCCGGCCTTACGTCGGCGTCGGTGCTTCGTACATCTGGTTTACCGGTGCGAAGATCTCCAATAGCGCATTCGAGCGCGGTGTGCTCGGCGGCCCGACCAGCGTGACGACCAGCAATCAGTGGGCGCCCGTCCTCAACGCAGGCTTCACTTACAACTTCACCGACCACTGGTTCGGCGGGCTTTCCGTGTCGTATATTCCGGTGAGCCTGACGGCTACGCTGACGACGCAACGCCCGACGCCGATCGGTACGCTCACGCAAACCTCGCAGGCGAAGATCCGACTGAACCCGATCGTGACCTACCTGAACATCGGCTACCGTTTCTAAGCGTAGTCGAATATTTGGGGAATGGTTAATTCCGCTGCAATTTGTAGCGGAATTTTCTTGAGGTTACGAGACGACCATCGCCTCTTGCTCCGGCGGCGACCCGCCGGAGCGGTTTCGTTCGCGCATTGCACGCAAACCGTCGATTTCATCCTTCGCGATCGGCGAAGCCCGGCCCGATCAGGTCGATCCGGTCCGTGCAAATGACGTCCACGCCCCACTGCATGAGCTCGCGGGCCCGCGCGGGATCGTTCACCGTGTACGCGAGAATGCGCAGCCCCGCCGCTTTCACGTCGCGCACGAGCGCCTCGTTGAATTGCGCGTGATACGCGTGCAGCGACACGCAGCCGAGCCTTTGCGTCTCCTCCAGCCAATCGGCCGGAATCTCCTCGTACAGCATCCCGCGCGGCAGGTCCGGCGCCGCCGCGCGCGCGGCGCCGAGTGCCGCCGCCGAGAACGACGACAGCAGCGGCGGCACGGCGGCAGCGCGCCACAGCGCGGCCGCTTCCGCCGCGACGACGCGGCCCGTCTCTTCGTCGCGCTCCAGGCACGGCTTGATCTCGACGTTCGCCGCCAGACCGAGCGCGAGGCAGCGCGCCGCCGCCTGCGCGAGCGTCGGCATCCGCTCACCCGAAAAGCGCGCGTCGAACCACGCGCCGGCGTCGAGCGCCTCGAGCGCCGCGTAGCGCATCTCGCGCGCGGGCCCCGTTCCGCTCGACGTGCGCTCGACCGTGTCGTCGTGCAGCAGGAACGCGACGCCGTCCGCCGACAGCTTCGCGTCGAATTCGACCATCTTGTGTCCGTAGCGCGCGCCCGTGTCGAGCGCGGCCAGCGTGTTTTCCGGCGCGAGCGCGCCGCCGCCCCGGTGCGCGACCACGCGCGGATAAGGCCAGGTTTGCAGGATCGTCATCGCAGTCTCGTCGGAAGCGGTGGGTCGAATCAGCCGGCGCGCTTGCCCGTCGCCGGATCGAAGAAATGCAGATGCCGCGCGGGCAGCGCGACGGGCAGCGTCTCGTCGCGCGCCGGGCGCATCGCATGCGGCAGCCGCACCGCGACGTCGTGCGCGCCCCAGCGGCCGTGCGCGAGGTTGTCCGCGCCGAGCAGCTCGCACGAATCGACCGCGAGCGATGCTGGCGCCGCGCCCGGCTGCGGCGTCATGTGCTCGGGCCGCACGCCGAGTATCCATTCGCGCCCGAGCGCGATCTCGCGGCCGACGCCCGCCGCGCCCGCGACCGGCAGCCTGGGGCCGCCGTCCGCGACGTCGAACGTCGCGCCGTCTTCGGAAAGCCGCCCGTGCATCAGGTTCATCGCCGGCGAGCCGATGAAGCTCGCGACGAACGTCGTCGCCGGTTTCTCGTACACGTCGACGGGCGCGCCGATCTGCTCCGCGTAGCCGCGATTCATCACGATCACGCGCTGCGCGAGCGTCATCGCTTCGATCTGGTCATGCGTCACGTAGACGCTCGTCGTCGCGAGGCGCGCGTGCAGCCGCTGTATTTCGAGACGCATCTGCACGCGCAGCTTCGCGTCGAGGTTCGACAGCGGCTCGTCGAACAGGAACACCGACGGCTCGCGCACGATCGCGCGCCCCATCGCGACGCGCTGCCGCTGCCCGCCCGACAGCTCGCGCGGCCGCCGCGGCAACAGCGGCCCGAGCTCGAGAATCTGCGCGGCCGTCTGAACGCGCGCGTCGATCAGCGCGCGGTCGACGCCGCGGATCTTGAGCCCGTAGCCCATGTTCTGCGCGACCGTCATGTGCGGATACAGCGCGTAGTTCTGGAACACCATCGCGATGTCGCGATCCTTCGGCTCGAGCGCGTTGACGACCCGGCCGCCGATCTCGATCTCGCCTTCCGTCACCGTCTCGAGGCCGGCGATCATCCGCAGCAGCGTCGACTTCCCGCAGCCGGACGGCCCGACGAGCACGACGAACTCGCCGTCGGCGATATCGACGTCGATCCCGTGCAGCACGTATTGCGCGCCGTCGTAACTTTTCCTGACGCCCTTCAAGCTCAGCGCGGCCATGCTTCGACATCCTCCAGATTGCGTTTCATTTTTCCGAATCGACGAGACCGCGCACGAACCAGCGCTGCATCGCGAGCACGACGACGAGCGGCGGCAGCATCGCGACGAGCGTCGCCGCCATCACGAGATGCCACTCGGTCGCGGCGTCGCCGCTCGCGATCATCGACTTGATGCCGACGACGGCCGTCGTCAGCGACGCATCGGTCGTGATCAGGATCGGCCACAGATACTGATTCCAGCCATAGATGAACGTGATCACGAAAAGCGCCGCGATGCTCGTCTTCGACAGCGGCAGCACGACGTCCCAGAAGAAGCGCAGCGGCCCCGCGCCGTCGATGCGCGCGGCATCGACGAGCTCGTCCGGCAGCGTCATGAAGAACTGCCTGAACAGGAACGTCGCCGTCGCCGATGCGATGAGGGGCAGCGTCAGGCCGGCGTAGCTATTCGTCAGATGCAGCGTCGACACGACCTGCACGGTCGGAAAGATCCGCACCTCGACGGGCAGCATCAGCGTGACGAAGATCAGCCAGAACGCGGCATTGCGCAGCGGAAAGCGGAAATAGACGATCGCGTACGCGGACAGGATCGATACCGCGATCTTGCCCACCGCGATCACGAGCGCCATCACGATGCTGTTCACGAGCAGCGTGCCGAACGGCGTCGTCATCCCGCCGCTGCCGCGCTGCCAGACGGCCGCGACGTTCTCGACGAGATGCGTGCTCGGCACGAGCCGCAGCGGCACCGTGAACACTTCGTGCGCGTTCATCGTCGCCGCGCAGAAGCCGACGTACACCGGAAACACGATGACCGCGATCCCGGCGATCAGCATCGCGTGGCAGAACAGGTCGAAGCCCTTGCGATTCTCGATCATGCGTATTGCACCCTGCGCTCGACGAAGCGGAACTGGACGACCGTCAGCGCGACGACGATCGCCATCAGCACGACCGATTGCGCGCCCGAGCTGCCGATGTCGAGCCCCTGAAAACCTTCCGCGTAGATCTTGTAGATCAGCGTCTTCGTGCTCTGCCCCGGGCCGCCCGCGGTGGCGGCGTCGATCACCGGGAACGTGTCGAAGAACGCGTAGACGAGATTGACGACGAGCAGGAAGAAGCTCGTCGGCGACAGCAGCGGCAGCGCGATGTGAAAGAAGCGCCGCACGGGGCCCGCGCCGTCGATCGCGGCCGCCTCGATCAGCGAGCGCGGAATCGCCTGCAGTCCTGCATAGAAGAACAGGAAGTTGTAGCTGACCTGCTTCCACACCGATGCGATCACGACGAGCAGCATCGCCTGGCCGCCGTTCAGCGCGTGATTCCAGACGATGCCGAAGTGCGCGAGCGCATACGTGATCACGCCGATGCTCGGGTTGAACAGGAACGCCCACAGCACGGCGGCGATCGTCGGCGCGACCGCGTACGGCCAGATGAGGAGCGTCCGGTACGCGCGCCCGCCGCGGATCACGCGATCGGCGCACGCGGCGAGCAGCAGCGACACGACGAGCCCGCAGACGGTCACGCTCGCGCTGAACGCGAGCGTCGTCTTGAACGACTCGACGTAGAGCGGATCGGCAAACAGGTGCGCGAAGTTGCCGAAGCCGACGAACTCGCTCGACGTGCCGAACGCATCCTGCATCTGCGTCGACTGCCAGAGCGCGACGCCCGCCGGCCATAGGAAGAAGATCGCGGTGATCGCGAGCTGCGGCGCGACGAGCATGTACGGCAAGGCGCTCGCGCCGAAACGGGAACGGGGTGTCATCGGCAGGATTCCGAACAGACGTCAGACGAATGCCGCCGCCCGCGGCCGCCGTCGCCGCCCGCCCGCACGCGAAGCGCTGCGGTGCGGGCGGGCGGTGACGGCCGCGACGCGCGGCGGCGAGCGCTCAACCGCCCGACTTCTCGAAGCGGCGCAGCAGCTCGTCGCCGCGCGTGGCGGCCGAATCGAGCGCCGCCTTCGGCGTCTTCTTCTGCGCCCACACCTGCTCGAGCTCCTCGTCGACGATCGTGCGGATCTGCGGCATGTTGCCGAGCCGCAGCCCCTTCGTGTACGGCAGCGGCGGCTTGTTCATCATCTGCTTGATCGCGGTGTCCGCGCCCGGGTGCTTCGCGTAGAAGCCCTGCTCGCGCGCGAGATCGTACGCGGCCGTCGTCACGGGCAGATAGCCCGTGTCCTCGTGCCACTTCGCGGCGACGGCGGGCGAGCTCAGATACGCGAGGAATTTCGCGACGCCCTTGTACGTGGCCGGATCCTTGCCCGCGAGCACCCACAGGCTCGCGCCGCCGATGATCGCGTTCTGCGGCGCGCCCTTCACGTTCGCGTCGTACGGCATCATCCCCGTGCCGAAGTCGAACTTCGCGTACTTGCGGATCGTCGCGAGCGCGCCCGACGACGTCGTCATGATCGCGCAGTCGCCGCTGTAGAACTTCGCGGTCGCCTCGTCCTTGCGGCCGACGTACGTGAACGTGCCGTCCTTCGCCATGTCCTGCAGGAACTGGATGTGCGCGATCTGCTGCGGCTTGTTGAAGTCGAGCGTCGCGTCGGCGCCGTCGAAGCCGTTGTTGCGCGTCGCGAACGGCAGGCCGTGCCACGCGCTGTAGTTCTCGAGCTGGATCCAGCCCTGCCAGCCCGTCGTGTAGCCGCACGCGTAGCCCGCTTTCCTCAGCTTTTCCGCGTCGGCCTTCACGTCGGCCCACGTCTTCGGCGGCTGGTTCGGATCGAGCCCCGCCTTCTTGAACGCGTCCTTGTTGTAATACAGCACGGGCGTCGAGCTGTTGAACGGCATCGACACGAGGTGCCCCGTCTTCGCATCGCTGTAATAGCTCGCGACCGTCGGCACGAACGCCTTCTCGTCGAGCGGCACACCCGCCTGGCGGAACACGTCGGACACGGGCAGCACCGCCTTCTTCGCCTGCATCATCGTCGCCGTGCCCACTTCGTACACCTGCAGGATCGCCGGCGCGTTGCCGCTGCGGTAGGCGGCGATGCCCGCCGCGAGCGCCTGGTCGTAGGCGCCCTTGAAGACCGGCACGATCTTGTAGTCGCTTTGCGATGCGTTGAACTGCGCGGCGATCTCGTTCACGCGCTCGCCGAGCGCCGCCTCCATCGCATGCCAGAACTGGATCTCGGTGGCCGCGCACGCCGCCTGCTGCGCGCCGAGCCAAAGCACGCTCCCGAACGCGAGCGAACGAACCAGCGTCTTGTATTTCATCGACTCTCTCCTTTTCTCCTCGGTCCGGGCAACACGCGCCGCACCGCCGCCCGTCCGCGCCGGACACGGCAAGCCGGCCAGTTTAGTTTTCGTCCATGACAAACAAGCGTTGATACTCTTTCAATGCGAAACGATCGGTCATGCCGGCGATGTAGTGCGCGACGAGGCGCGGCTGCTGCGCGGCGTCCGCCGCCTGATAGTCGGGCGGCAGCAGGCGCGGGTCACCCGTGAACGCGTTGAAAAGGCCGGTGACGACCCGTTGCGCCTTGCTCGCCATCCGCATCACGCGGTAGTGACGGTACAGGTTCTTGAACAGGAAGCGCTTGAGCGCCGCCGCCTGCGCGGCGATCCGCTCGCCGTGCGCGACAAGCGGCGGCGCCGCGCGCACGTCGTCGAGCGACGTCGGCGCGTGGCGCGCGAGATTGCGCGTCGTCGCATCGATCAGATCGACGATCAGCGTGTTGATGATCCGGCGCACCGTCTCGTGCACGAGGCGGCGGCCTTCGAGATGCGGGTACTCGGCGAGCGCCGCCTCGTAATGGCCTTGCCACAGCTCGACTTCCGCGAGCTGCTCGATCGTGATGAGCCCCGAGCGCAGGCCGTCGTCGACATCGTGATTGTTGTACGCGATTTCGTCCGCGATGTTCGCGAGCTGCGCCTCGAGCGACGGCTGCCTGCCCTGCAGGAACCGCTCGCCGAGTTCGCCGAGCTTGCGCGCGTTCTCGCGCGAGCAGTGCTTGAGGATCCCTTCGCGGGTCTCGAAGCACAGATTCAGCCCGTTGAACGCGCCGTAGTGTTCCTCGAGCTCGTCGACGACGGCAAGGCTCTGCAGGTTGTGCTCGAAGCCGCCGTAATCGCGCATGCACGCGTTGAGCGCGTCCTGCCCCGCGTGACCGAACGGTGTGTGGCCGAGATCGTGCGCGAGCGAGATCGCCTCGACGAGATCTTCGTTCAGGCGCAGGTTGCGCGCGACGGAGCGGGCGATCTGCGCGACTTCGAGACTGTGCGTGAGACGCGTGCGGAACAGGTCGCCTTCGTGGTTCACGAAGACCTGCGTCTTGTATTCGAGTCGTCTGAACGCGGTGGAGTGCACGATGCGGTCGCGATCGCGCTGGAACTCGGTGCGCGCCGCGGGCGGCGCCTCGGGATAGCGCCGGCCGCGCGATTGCGACGCGTGCGCCGCATACGGCGCGAGATGCGCTTCGAGCGCGGCGGTGGTCGGCGCGGCGACGGGGATCGCCTGCTCGCCGCCCGCGCGCGCGGGTTGCGCGTCGCGCGTTTCGCGTGGGATGCCGCCGGGTATTTCGCTCACCGTGTCGTGTCCTCCACTTCAAATGCGCCGGATCGGCCCGCGCCGCGTTACTGGGTGCTTGCCGCCAGCGTCGCGGAAACGGCGTCGTCCGGCGCCTGGGTCATGATCGTCTCGCCGAAGCGTTTTAGCAGAATGAACTTGATCGCGCCCGCTTCCGCCTTCTTGTCGACGCGCATCAGCTCGACGTAGCGCGCGTCGCCCAGGCTCGGCGCGCGCGTCGGCAGATGCGCGGCCTCGACGACCTTGCGCAGCCGCGCGCGCGACGCTTCGTCGAGATGGCCGACGCGCACCGACAAATCGGCCGCCATCACCATCCCGCAGCCGACCGCTTCGCCGTGCAGCCATTCGCCGTAGCCGAGACCCGCTTCGATCGCGTGCCCGAACGTATGGCCGAAGTTCAGGATCGCGCGCAGGCCGCCTTCGCGCTCGTCCGCGGCGACGACGCTCGCCTTGATCTCACACGAGCGCTTGACCGCGTGCGCGAGCGCACCCGGATCGCGGCGATTCAGCGAATCGACGTTCGCTTCGATCCAGTCGAAGAATTCGGCGTCGGCGATCGCACCCGTCTTGATGATCTCGGCGACGCCCGCCGCGAGCTCGCGATCGGGCAGCGTCGACAGCGCGCCGATGTCGGCGATCACCGCCTGCGGCTGATAGAACGCGCCGATCATGTTCTTGCCGAGCGGATGGTTGATGCCCGTCTTGCCGCCGACCGACGAATCGACCTGCGACAGGAGCGTCGTCGGCACCTGGATGAACGGCACGCCGCGCATGTAGCACGCGGCGGCAAAGCCCGTCATGTCGCCGATCACGCCGCCGCCGAGCGCGATCAGCGTCGTCTTGCGATCGGCGTGCTGCTCGAGCAGTCCGTCGAAGATCAGATTGAGGGTTTCCCAATTCTTGTACGCTTCGCCGTCGGGCAAGACGACGGTCGACACGCGCTTGCCGAACGGCGCGAGCGCCGCGCGCAGCTTGTCGCCGTAGAGCGGATCGACCGTCGGGTTCGTGACGATCGTGACGGACGCGCCCGCGATGTGCGGCGCGAAGAGTTCGGTGCGGCCGATCAGATCGGCGCCGATGTGAATCGGATAGGCGCGCTCGCCCAGGTCGACGTTGACGGTAATCATGCTTGTATTGGCTTGGCGACGATGCCCGCCATCTCGAGCTGCATCAGCACCATGTTGACGAGCCCGTTGACGGACGGACGGCCGGTCTCGATGACGAAGTGCGCGCATTCGCGATAGAGCGGATCGCGCGCTTCGTACAGCGCTTCGAGCTTGGCTTTCGGATCGTCGGTTTGCAACAGCGGGCGGTTCTTGTCCTTGCGCGTGCGCAGCCAGAGGTCGTGCGGATTCGCGCGCAGATAGACGACAAGGCCGCGCGAATGCAAGAGTTCGCGGTTTTCGGAACGCAAAATCGCGCCGCCGCCCGTCGCCAGCACGATGTTCTCGCGCTGCGTGAGCTCGGCGATCATCTGCGCCTCGCGGTCGCGGAAGCCGGCCTCGCCTTCGAGTTCGAAGATGACCGGAATGCGCGCACCCGTGCGCGCCTCGATCTCGTGATCCGAATCGAAGAACGGTCTGTCGAGCCGGCGCGCGACCGCCCGGCCCACGGTGGTCTTACCCGCCCCCATGAGCCCGACGAAAATTACGTTCACGTGTGGGTCCCGCGCTTGCAACGGCTTCCTCTGCTTCAATGAGTGTGTCGCGCAGCTTACTGGCAAAGCGCCCGCCTTGTCGAGCCTGGCTCCCACGGGGTTCAGGGCCCGATCACGACGGTCGGCGTGATGTAGACGACGAGTTCGCTGCGCTGCGCACGCAGCGCGCGGTGCCTGAAAAGCGCGCCCAATACCGGTATTTTGCCCAAGAGCGGCACCCGAGTCACATCGTCGCGGTCGTCGCTCTCGAAAATCCCGCCGATCGACACGGTTCCGCCGTTTTCGACCTCGACGCGCGTCTGCACGTGCTTCGTATGGATCGCGGGGCCGGATGCGGTTTCCTCGCCGACGCTGTCCTTCGCGATATCGAGATCGAGAATCACGCGCCCGTCGGGCGTGATCTGCGGCTCGACTTCGAGCTTGAGGGTCGCACGCCGGAACTGGACGCCGGACACGCCGTTGCCGACCTTCGCCTGGTACGGCAACTCGGCGCCCTGCTCGACGACGGCCTTCGTCCGGTCAGCCGTCACGACGCGCGGACTCGACACGATCTGGCCCCGGCCCTCCGACTCGAGCGCGCTCAGCTCGACGTCGAGCAAGCGGCTCGCACGCGCGGCAAACAGCGTCAGACCGGCGGTCGCCGCGTCGAAGCCGCCGATCGGCCGTGCGGTGAGATCGGCCAGCGTGCCGTTGCGGCCGGCGACGACGCCCGTCGCGCGGTCACCCGCATCGGGCGCACGCAGCGCGAGGCGCGCGCCGAGATTGCGCGAGAACCCGCGGTCGCCCTCGACGATCCGCGCTTCGATCAACACTTGCCGAGACGGCGTATCGAGCTTGCCGATCAGATCGGCGACCTGCACGAGACGCCCGGACAGGTCGGTGACGAACAGCAGATTCGTCCGAGGATCGGCGAGCACCGAGCCGCGCTTCGACAGGATCCGCTGTCCGGCCGAGCCGGCGAGGAGGCGCTGCACGTCGGCCGCACGCGCGTAGCGGAGCACGAAGCTACGGCTCGCGAGCGGCTCGAGCTCCGCGGCGCGTGCGTGCGCGTCGAAACGCAGGCGCTCGCGCTCCGCGAGTTCGGCGACGGGCGCGATCCATATCACGGTGCCGCGCCGCGCCATCGCGAGACCGTGCGCTTCCAGCAGCGCGTCGAATGCGCTGCGCCAACGAACATTGTTCAGACGCAACGACACGGTGCCATGCACGCGCTCGCTGACGACTATGTTGATGCCCGTGAAGCGCGCGAACGCATCGAAGACCGCGGCGAGGCTCGCCTGCTGCAGGTTGAGGGAGATTGGGCGGTCGTCGTCGGATTCGGCGACGGCGGCGGCGGCTGCGGGGGTGATGGCTGCAGCGGTGTCGGAAGCGGCGTCCGGCGGCAGCGAGCGAGGCTCGCCGCTCATTCGCTGCGCAGGCGCGAGCGGGACGGGCGGCCCTTCCAGCGCGACGTCCGCCGCCATGCCGCCCGCCGATGCGGCGCCGGCCGACGCCGAATCGACAGACGCCCCGGCTGCCCGCGCCACGCCGTTCGCCGCCTGTGCCGCGTCGTCGCCGAGTTCGACTGCGCCGCCCTCGTCACCCGCGTCTTGCAATTGTTCCGCAACCGAAACGCGCGCGGAATCCGTTCGCCAAGCCGCGGCCGGCAACGGCGCGCGGCCCGCCGCCCCGACCGATGCGACTGCCGACCACCCGACGGGCGCCCCCGCGGGCAAAGGCGGCAGCGACGCCGCGGCCTCGCCCGCCGTCCCGATCGCGCACCCTATCAATAATTGAGCGAATCCGCGCATCTGCATCATCCCGTCGCGCCCCCCACCGTCATTACGCGACGCCCGCCGTCGTGCGTCGCGAGCGTCACGCCACCGGCTTCGATCCGCGCGAGACGATCGCCCCCGATCATCTGCCCCGGCGCGACGGACCATGCGTCGTCGCCGCGCTCGAACAGCGCGAGCCCGCTGCGCCGGTCGCGCAGCACGCCGACGAGTCGCGCCGCGTCTGCGGCGTCGTCGACGGCAAGCATCGGTATCGTTGAAAAAGGATCGGCGACCGGCGCCTCGCGCACGTCCGCAGGCCGCTGTCCGCCACCGGCCGGCAGCGCCGGCCACACGTCGAGCCGGGCATCGAGCACGGTGGCGCGGCCGTCGCGCTTCACGCTCGTCGCGATGGGCACGATGAGCGCAGGCAACGCGGCAAGCCCCGACAAAAAGCGGGACAGCGCACCAAAGTCGCCTTCCGCACTCATCACGAACGCATAAACACCGCCGTCGTCACGCCGATCGTCGGCGCGCTCGCCTTCGAGCCGTTCGAGCTTGCGCATCCGCAACCCGCTCGCGTCCGCGTGGCCGGCGATTCGCAGCGCGAGGTCCGCGGGCGTCTGCCGTTCGTCCAGCGAGCGGCCATGGCCTGCAGACGATGCCGGCGGCACGGCAAGGAGTCGCCGCGCACGGGCCTCGCGCGAAGCAACCGCTTCGAGCGCCACTCTGCTTCGCTCGACGCCGCCCCAGTCCGCGTCGCGGCCCGCGTGGACGCCGCAAGCGAACACGCCGCCTGCGAGCGCTGCTCCCGCCGCGGCCCGCCAACCGGCGCCCGAGACCCGGCGAAAATCGGCAAGTCGCATCCAGGCGAGCCAGGCCGCCGATCGTCCATCCGGCATATTCAGGCGCCCTCCCGTGCGTGCGCCTGCACACGCGCACGACGCGCCGCGACGCCGGCGACGCGGCCTTGCCGGTCCCCGGGCCAGCGAATCCGCACCGAGAAGGAAAGCGACCGGCCACCGCCCGCTTCGCGCCCCCATGCAATCCGCGCGGCCTGCAGGCCCGCGACCTCCATCGTCCAGCCGCGCTGCGCAGCCTCGAGTTCGCGCAGCCAGCGCCCGGCCGACGCGTGATCGAGCGCGCTCGCTTCGAGCAGCGCCTCGTGCCCGTCGCAGCGGATCGAGCGTAGCCGCACGCCGTCGTAGCGCAACTGCTGCAGTGCGTCGAACAGGTCGACCGTCCGCGCGCGCGGCTCGGCGCGCCCGATCGCCAACGCCGCGCGTTCGCGCTCGGCATCGCGCAAGCGCGCCGCCTGCTCCGCTTCCTTCAATTGCGGCGCCCACACGGCAAGCCGGCGCTCCATCAGCGCCCGCTGCGCATCGAAGCGGGCACGCTCGAACGTGCGGCCGACGCGCCATAGCGCAACGCCCGCAAGCCCCGCGCAAGCGGCGGCAGCCAACTCGCCGAGCACGCGCCGCCGCGCACGGCGCGCATCGCGCGCCCGGTACGGCAGCAGATTGAAGCCGCCAAGCCATGCACGCCGGATCTGCGGATCGCGCGCCACCGCGCCGCTCGCTGCGCTCGGCGTCATTCGAACACCCCGCGCAGCGCGAGCCCGAACGCCACCGCGAAACCCGGCGAATGGGCATACTCCTCGTCGATCGCGCCCAGCGGACCGCACGCCGCACATTCGAACGGCAGCACGATGCAGCCGAGCAGGTCGCCGACGTCGGCGAGCGAGATCCGTGCGCCGCCGAGCCATTCCAGATCCCCGGCGACGAACGCGCAGCGCGGCGCGCCGGCCCGCGCGAGCTCACGCAGCGCATCGGCAAGATCCGCGTGTTCGGGCGCCGGATAGCGGATCTGCGCGGCGACCGCGTCGGCCGACACGAGCCAGCCATGCACGCCGCCCTCGCCGATCCATACGCCGAGATACGGCTCGCCCTCGTCGACCTCGCGCGCGGCGACATGGCGTATCGCACGCAACGCGGCGGGCGGCTCGCCGTCGACCGCGACGAGTTCGACGCCGGCCGACGCGGCGGCCTCCATCCGCACATCGAGATGCACGTGCGCCGCCGTCGCGAACGCCACCTCGCGCGGGGCGGCCGCGTCGTTGACACACCAGTCGACCGCGAGCGCGTCGCGCGCGAGCCCGGTGAGCCGCTCGGCTGCTGCGCGCACGGCAGGCTCGACGGCCGCACCGGCTTCGCCGCGCGGCCACGCGAGCGTCGCGGTCGAGAATGCGCCGTCCGGCAGCGCCATCACGCCCGCCATCGTCCGCCGCGCCATGCCCACCGGCCGCGCTTGCGGCGATCGGCCGAGCGCCGCCGTCATCGCCGCCGCTACAGCCGACCAATCGGCATCGGCCGGCTCGTCGAACACACCGGCCGGCAGCGGCTCCGCGTCGAGCGCCTCGAGCCGCACCGTGCCGCACCGAACACGCCGACTCAGCACTGCGATTCGCACCGCGCGCCGGTTCACGTCGATCCCCGCTGCGAAGCGCCGGCCGATCGACCACCACGAACGTCCTTGCATCCCTGTCCTCCATGAGCGCGCCTCCCGTCGAAGCGCGATACGGAGCCATTTTGCAAAGCCGCCCGGCGCGCCGGGAGTCTGCCGAACGGCCAACGCCTGCGCCGCCGGGCCGCAAGCGCGCTACAGTGAGTCATCGGCGCGCCGCACGGCCCAACGCGCCGGTTCCTCCCGTCCGGAACCTTCCGGAGCCCGGCAAAACCGGACAGCTATAATCGCGGGACTGTTTTTTTGGTGTGCCTATGCAATCTACGAATCCTGCGTCCCCGCCTCCCCCGCCCGAGCCGCGCCGCCGCCCGCTGTGGCTGAAGCTCGTGCTCGGCGTCGCAGGCGTGTGCGTGGCGCTCGCAGCCTGCGTCGGGCTCGTGCTCGGCTATGCGCTCGTCGTCGCGTCGCCGAACATGCCGTCGCTCGACGCGCTGACCGACTACCGCCCGAAGGTGCCGCTGCGCATCTACACGGCGGATCACGTGCTGATCGGCGAGTTCGGCGAGGAGCGCCGGGACATCGTCCATCTTCAGGACGTCCCCGATTCGCTGAAGAAAGCGGTGCTCGCGATCGAGGACGCGCGCTTCTACGAACACGGCGGCGTCGATCTGACAGGCATCATCCGCGCCGGCATCGTCGCACTGACGAACGGCCATGCGACGCAGGGCGCGAGCACGATCACGATGCAGGTCGCGCGCAACTTCTTCCTGTCGAGCGAGAAGACGTACACCCGCAAGATCTACGAGATGCTGCTCGCGTACCGGATCGAGCGCGCGCTGACGAAGGATCAGATTCTCGAGGTCTACATGAATCAGATCTTTCTGGGGCAGCGCGCGTACGGCTTCGCCGCGGCGGCCCATGCGTACTTCAACAAGGATCTGAAGGACATCACGCTCGCCGAGGCGGCGATGCTGGCCGGCCTGCCGAAAGCGCCGTCCGCGTACAACCCGGTCGCCAACCCGAAGCGCGCGAAGGTCCGCCAGCAGTACATCCTGCAGCGGATGCTCGAACTGAACTTCATCACGCGCGAACAGTACGACGAGGCGGTCGCCGAGCCGCTCGTCGTCAAGAGCCCGAGCCGCGAATACAGCGTGCACGCGGAATACATCGCCGAAATGGTGCGGCAGATGATGTACGCGCAATACAAGGACGAGGCGTACACGCGCGGGCTGAACGTCGTCACGACGATCGATTCCGCAGACCAGACGCTCGCGTACCGCGCGCTGCGCAAGGGCCTGATGACGTACGACCGGCGCCGCGGCTATCGCGGGCCGGAAGGCTTCATCGAGCTGCCCGCGAACGCGGACGACCGCGAGCAGGCGATCGACGACGCGCTCGTCGATCATCCGGACAACGGCGAGCTGATCGCGGCCGTCGTCACCGAGGCGAGCCTGCGGCAGATTCGCGTCGTATTCTCGAACGGCGGCGACGCGACGGTGAGCGGCGACGATCTGCGTTTCGCCGCGAGCGCGCTGTCGACGAACGCGCAGCCGAACAAGCGGATCCGCCCCGGCGCGATCGTGCGCGTCTTCAAGAACGACGACGGCTCATGGGCGATCGGGCAGTTGCCGCAGGTCGAAGGCGCGTTCATTTCGATCGTTCCGCAGGACGGCGCGATCCGCTCGCTGATCGGCGGCTTCGATTTCAACAAGAACAAGTTCAACCACGTGACGCAGGCGTGGCGACAGCCGGGCTCGTCGTTCAAGCCGTTCATCTACTCGGCGTCGCTCGACAAGGGGCTCGGCCCCGCGACGATCATCAACGACGGCCCGCTCTACTTCAGCGCCGCCGAAACGGGCGGCCAGCCGTGGGAGCCGAAGAACTACGGCGGCGGCTTCGAAGGCCCGATGTCGATGCGCACCGCGCTGCAGCGCTCGCGCAACCTGGTGTCGATCCGCATCCTCAACCACATCGGCCCCAAATACGCGCAGCAGTACATCACGCACTTCGGCTTCGACGCGGATCGTCACCCGGCTTATCTGCCGATGGCGCTCGGCGCGGGCCTCGTCACGCCGCTGCAGATGGCGGGCGCGTTCTCGGTGTTCGCGAACGGCGGCTACCGGATCAATCCGTATCTGATCGCCGAAGTGACCGATTCGAGCGGCAACATGGTCGCGCGCGCGCAGCCGCTCGTCGCCGAGCAGAACGCGCCGCGCGCGATCGATCCTCGCAACGCGTATGTGATGAACAGCCTGTTGCAGAGCGTCGCGCAGCGTGGCACGGGCGCACGCTCGAACGTGTTGAAGCGCACCGATCTCGCGGGCAAGACCGGTACGACGAACGACTCGCGCGACGCGTGGTTCGGCGGCTATCAGCACACGCTCGCGGCGATCGCGTGGATCGGCTACGACAGCCCGCGCAGCCTCGGCGATCGCGAAACCGGCGGCGGTCTCGCACTGCCCGTATGGATCGACTACATGGGCCCCGCGCTCAAGAACGTGCCGGAATACAAGATGCCGATGCCCGACGGTCTCGCGACGCTCGGCGGCGAGCTGTATTTCGATCAGTTCACGCCGGGCCATGGATTCGTCGCGACGGTCGGCGTGAACCTGCCGGCCGCGCCGCCCGACTCCGCGAGCGTCGTGCCAGGGCATGTCGACGAACAGGAGAAGCAGGACATCATGAACCTGTTCCGCGGCGGCAACTGAGCGTCGTTCGCCAAACGAAAAAGCGGCCTTCGGGCCGCTTTTCGCTTTTTCCATATGGGGCTCGGCTCGGCAACGCTCGCACGGCGTGCGCTCGCCTGCGCGCCGCAGCCGAATCACGCGCTGAACGTGATCGGCATTCCGGCCTGCTGGGTCGCGTAGCCGGTCAGCGCAGCGAAGAACTCCTGGCCGCTGCGCGTATCGCGCCACGCGCCGTCGACGAACCGGTAGTGGAAACCGCCCGCTTTCGCGGCGATCCAGACTTCCTGCATCGGCGGCTGCAGGTTCACGATGATCTTCGAGCCGTTCTCGAACGTGAGCGTGAGCACGCTGCCGTTGCGCTCGAGATCGATGTCGGCGTCGCCGTCGTTGGCATCGTCGACCGACCGCTCGACGGCCGTCAGCACGGCTTCGGCACGGGCCAGGTAATCAGTATCGGACATGCTAAACTCTATCGATTCAATTGTTTAGGGACGGTCATGCGTATCGTTTTCCAGATGAGCGCGATTGTAGCGGCTTTGGCGCTCGCAGGCTGCGGCCAGCGCGGCCCGCTGTACATGCCGGTCGTGCCGCCGCTGCCGCCCAAGCCGACTGAACAGACGCTGCCGCCGTCGGACGTGACGCCCGACGCGGAAACGGCTTCGGTGCGCGACAACGGCGCATCCGGCGCCGCCGACGCGCCGCTCACGCTGTCGCCCGACCTGTCGACGCAACGCACGCCGCAAGCGGCGCCCGCGTCCGGCGCCTCTTCCGCCCTATGACCGATCCTGCATGACTCAAGCTGCATTTGACTACGTCGACGGCACGCTCCACGCCGAGCGCGTCGCCGCCGCCGAACTCGCCGAGCGTTTCGGCACCCCGCTGTTCGTCTATTCGCGCGCCGCGCTCACCGCGGCCTACGACGCTTATGCGAAAGCGTGCGCGGGCCGCCGCGCGTCGGTTCACGTCGCCGTGAAGGCGAACAGCAACCTCGGCGTGCTGAACGTGTTCGCGCGGCTTGGCGCGGGCTTCGACATCGTGTCGGGCGGCGAGCTCGCCCGCGTGCTCGCCGCAGGCGGCCGCGCGCAGAACGTCGTGTTCTCGGGCGTCGGCAAGAGCGCGGACGAAATGCGCGCCGCGCTCGAAGCGGGCGTCAAATGCTTCAACGTCGAATCGACCCCGGAACTCGACCGGCTGAACGCCGTCGCCGCGTCACTCGGCAAGCGCGCGCCCGTGTCGCTGCGCGTGAATCCGGATGTCGATCCGAAGACGCATCCGTACATCTCGACCGGGCTGAAAGCGAACAAGTTCGGCATCGCGTTCGACGAAGCGCGCGCGACCTACCGCGCGGCGGCCGCGCTGCCGAACCTCGACGTGGTCGGCATCGACTGCCACATCGGCTCGCAGATCACCGAACTGAGCCCGTACCTCGACGCGATCGACAAGCTGCTCGATCTCGTCGAGCAGATCGAGGCGGACGGCGTGAAGATCCACCACGTCGACGTCGGCGGCGGGCTCGGCATCACGTACGACGACGAAACGCCGCCCGACATCGGCGCCTACGTGCGCGCGGTGCTCGAGCGCATCGACGCGCGCGGCCACGGCCATCGCGAAATATGGTTCGAGCCGGGCCGCTCGCTGACGGGCAACGCGGGCATTCTGCTCACGCGCGTCGAGTTCCTGAAGCAGGGCGACGAAAAGAACTTCGCGATCGTCGACGCGGCGATGAACGATCTCGCCCGTCCCGCGATGTATGAAGCGTTTCACGCGATCGAGCCGGTGAAGCCGCGCACGGACATCGCGACGGCGGTCTACGACGTCGTCGGCCCGGTCTGCGAAAGCGGCGACTGGCTCGGCCGCGAGCGATCGCTCGCGATCGCGCCGGGCGATCTGCTCGCGATTCGCTCCGCGGGCGCGTACGGCTTCACGATGAGCTCGAACTACAACACGCGGCCGCGCGCGGCCGAGGTGATCGTCGACGGCGCGAACGCGTATCTCGTGCGTCCGCGCGAAACGGTCGAAAGCCTGTTCGAACGAGAATCGGTGCTGCCCGGCGGCAAGTGAGCGAACACCGGCTCGCGTGCGCGGCCAGCCGGTGAGCCCCGATCAAATAGCAAGAAAGGCGATGTCCGAATGAACGGACATCGCCTTTTTGGTTGCGTGCCGCGCAATGCGACATTTGTCGTCCATGCGATATGCACAACGCGTATGCCGCACACGACACGCTACGACACACGCCCGCCTGCCAGAGCTCCGCGCCAGCGCTGCCGCGCCCACACGGCCACCCGCCAGCCGAGCAGCACGAGCACGATCACGCCGTACAGCTTCGGCAGCACGAGATCGTGCTTGCCCGCCTTCATCCACCAGAAATGCAGGATGCCGAACATCGCGATCGCATAAATCGCCCGGTGCAGCGTCTGCCAGTGCCGGCCGAGCCGGCGCGCGATCGCGCGCGGCGACGTCGCGGCGAGCGGAATCAGCAGCACGAACGCGGCGAAGCCGACGGTGATGAACGGGCGCTTCACGACATCCTTCGCGATATCCATCACGTCGAACCACTTGTCGAACCAGATGTACGTCGTGAAGTGCAGCACCGCGTAGAAAAATGCGTAGAGCCCAAGCATGCGCCGCAGCCGCAGCAGCGCGTTGATGCCCGTCAGCCGACGCAGCGGCGTGACGGCGAGCGTAATGCACAGGAACACGAGCGTCCAGAGCCCCGTCGAGCGCGTGATGAACTCGATCGGATTCGCGCCGAGCCGGTCGGTCATCCCGAAGAACACGATGCGCGCGAGCGGATACAGCGACGCGACGAACACGGCGATCTTCACGGGCATGAGCCAGCGCGGCGCGCCGCCCGCCCGGCCGGCATCCCGGCGCGGCACGCGGCCGCGCACGCCGGCGCCCGCAGCGGTTCCGGCGAATGTCGAGGGTTGCATATCGTTCTCCATTCACCGTTACTCAGAAGTATTTCTTCAGATCCATGCCGCGATACATCGACGCGACCCAATCGCCATAGCCGTTGAACATCAGCGTCTTGCGCTTCGGCGTGAAGAACCCGTCTTCGCCGATGCGCCGCTCGGT
Source organism: Burkholderia oklahomensis C6786 (assembly GCF_000959365.1). Taxonomy (NCBI): domain Bacteria; kingdom Pseudomonadati; phylum Pseudomonadota; class Betaproteobacteria; order Burkholderiales; family Burkholderiaceae; genus Burkholderia; species Burkholderia oklahomensis. Next base: position 2,024,275 of record NZ_CP009555.1, on the reverse strand, counting down.
CGCCTGGCTCCAGCGCGGATGGTCGACATTCGGGTTGACGTTCGAATAGAAGCCGTATTCGTTCGGCGCATACGTGTTCCAGCTCGTCGGCGGCTGATGCTCGACGAAGCGGATCTTCACGATCGACTTCGCGCTCTTGAAGCCGTATTTCCACGGCACGATCACCCGCACCGGCGCGCCGTTCTGATTCGGCAGCACCTGCCCGTAGACGCCCATCGTGAGCAGCGTGAGCGGATTCATCGCCTCGTCCATCCGCAGTCCTTCCGAATACGGCCAGTCGAGGATCGGCGCAGACAGCCCCGTCATCTGCGACGGATCCGCGAGCGTGATGAATTGCACGTACTTCGCGTTGCCGGTCGGCTCGACACGCTTGATGAGCTCCGCGAGCGGAACGCCGATCCACGGAATCACCATCGACCAGCCTTCGACGCAGCGCAGCCGGTACACGCGCTCTTCGAGCGGCGCGAGCTTCAGCAGCTCGTCGATGTCGTAGACCTTCGGATTCCTGATCTCGCCCTCGACCGACACGCGCCACGGACGCGGCCGCAGCGTGCCGGCGTTGCGCGACGGATCGCCCTTGTCGGTGCCGAATTCGTAGAAGTTGTTGTAGGTCGTGATGTCCTTGAACGACGTCACCTTCTCGGGGACGACGAACTTCGGATTGGTCGGCGCGACAAGCTTGCGCGCCTTCGGATCCGGCGACGAGTAAGCGGCGAGCGCGAGCCCGTGCGCGCCGATGAGCCCGCCCGCCGCGGCGGCGCCCGCCGCCTGCAGGATACGGCGGCGGTTCTCGAACACCGCTTGCGGTGTGATTTCGCTGCGCGGGATATCGTCGCCGGCAAGCGTTTTGCGCAGCGCCTTCTTGATCAACATGTCGATGCTCCGTTCTGCCAGCCGGGACACTCACGTCCCGACAATCCTTGGACCCAGTTCCGCACCGGCCGTTTCGGCAGCGTACCGCCAAATGTCCGGCGCAAGAAAAAACCGCCGGGCACATAGTGCGTCGGCGGTTATTAGTCGTTCGAACGGCGCGGATCTTACAGCTTGCCGTAGCTGTGCAAGCCGGACAGGAACATGTTGACGCCGAGGAATGCGAACGTCGTGACGAGGAGGCCGGTCAGCGCCCACCACGCGGCGACCGCGCCGCGCAGCCCTTTCATCAGACGCATGTGCAGCCACGCCGCATAGTTCAGCCAAACGATGAGCGCCCAGGTTTCCTTCGGATCCCAGCTCCAGTAGCCGCCCCACGCCTCGGCCGCCCACAGCGCGCCGAGGATCGTCGCGATCGTGAAGAATGCGAAGCCGACCGCGATCGACTTGTACATCACGTCGTCGAGCACCTCGAGCGCCGGCAGGCGATCGGCGAGCACGCCGCGCTCCTTCACCAGATACGCGACCGCGACCATCGCCGACAGCGCGAAGCTGCCATAGCCGATGAAGTTCGCCGGCACGTGGATCTTCATCCACCAGCTCTGCAGCGCGGGAACGAGCGGCTGGATCTGCTGCGCGTCGCGCGCGATCGAGTACCACATCAGGAAGCCGACCGCCGCGCTGATCACGAGCAGCACGAACGCGCCCAGCGCGCGCGTGCCGTAATGCCCTTCGTAGTACAGATAGAGGAGCGCGGTGATGAGGCTGAACAGCACGAATACTTCGTACAGGTTCGACACGGGGATGTGGCCGACGTCCGAGCCGATCAGATACGACTCGTACCAGCGCACCATCAAGCCGGTAAAGCCCATCAGCACGGCGACCCACGTGAGCTTCTGGCCGATCGCGCCGCCGGACTCGGAGCGCGACAGCATGCCGATCCAGTAGAACAGAGTGGCGAGCACGAAGAGCGCGCTCATCCACAGGATCGCCGACTGGCTCGACAGGAAGTACTTGAGCAGGAACGCCGAATCCGCTCGCGCGAGGTCGCCTTGATAGATCTGCAGCGACAGCAGCGACAGCGCGGCGATCGCCGCCATCAGGAGCCGCGCGGGCTTCCAGCGCCAGCCGAGCACGATGAGCGCCGGCACGGTGCCGATCAGCACGGCCTTGTCGTAGTAGTCCATGTGCGCGTGGTATTGCGCGAGCGCGAAGCCCGCGCCGGCCACGAGCGCCAGCGCGAACAGCCAGTCGACGAGCGACAGGCGGCGCAGGAACGGCCGGTCGTCGAAGAGCGCCGGCTCGGCCGCGGCGGAGGCGCGCGGCGCGTGGGATGACGAAACTTGGGTCAGATCCATGATGTTACCGAGTCGAGTCCTTGGAACCGGCGCCGTCGGGCGCGCGGGGGGCGGGCGGCGCGCCCAATGCGGCCCCGGCCGCATCGCGCGTCTGCACGAATTCCTTTTCGAAGTCGAATGTCTTGCGTGCGGTGGACATCGCCATCAACACGCTGACGCCCGCGCCCGTATCCTTGAGCCAGAACCAGAGGCGTCGCTCGCGCACGTAGAACATCGCGAAGATGCCGGCGACGAGCAGCAGGCTGCCAAGATACACCAGATTCTTGCCCGGCGCGCGCGTCAGCTGGAACACCGAGGCCTGCACTTGCTTGAACGAATCGAGCTGCAGATAGACGGGCGCGCCGTACAGGAAGCTGTCCGACAGCGCGTTGATTGCGTTCTGCACGAAGCGGACCGTGTCCTGCGCCTGCTGGACAGGCGGCTCGTTCGCACGCTCGCGCGCGACTTGCCAGACTTCCCACATCGAGCCCTCGAGCATCCGCAGCAGCAGCGCGGCGGCCTTCTCCTTCTCTTCCTTCGGCACCGACCGGTCGATGAACGTCGCGACCGCCTGGAAACCGCCGATCGGATTGCCGTCGGCGCCGCGCCCGATGCTGCCGTCCGCGCCCGCGAAAAGGGTCAGGACACGTTGCGCGCTATCGTCGAGGCGGCCGCGCAGCGCGGCATCGCCGGCGCCGAGCGAATGCTGCGCGAAGCGGCGCGCCGCCTCGGTGCGCACCGCAGGATCTTCGAGCGCCGCGCGCAGCCGCATCCATTCGCCGACCGTGTCGCGGCTGTCGGCGGGAATCCGCAGATAACGGAACGGATCGTTCGGGCTCGCGCGCACGCCGGCGAGGAACACGCGGTCGCCGCCCATGTCGATGGGCAGCATGTAGTTGTTGAATTCGCGCGCCTGGCCGTCCTTGCCGCGCACCTTGTACTGGACCGACGGCCCGATGTTGTGCAGCTCGAGCGGCTTCGACGTCTTCGCGCCGGAGCCGAGCCGCTCGTCGAAGATCTCCTTGATCGAGCGGTTCGCCGCGACGCCGCGCGCGTCGGTCTTGCCGTTCGCGTCGGTGACGTTCTCGACGTTGATCGCGCGGAAATCCGAGAACTCGACGGTTTCGCCGTCGGCGCCCGCCGTCGTCAGCGGCACCGAGTTGCCGATCGCGCCCTTGAACGGGAACGTCGCGGCGCTCGCGCCCGTCATCGGATACGCGGTCATTTCCATCAGCGAGCCGCCGTCCTGGAAGCTCGACTGATAGATCGACACGCCCTTGTACGTGAACGGCTTGTTGACCTCGACGCGCGCGGGAATCCGCTTGCCGGTCTCGCGATCGACGACGACGATGTCGCTCGCGAAGAGCTTCGGCATGCCGGTCGAGTAATAGTCGACGATGAACTTCTCGAGCTGGATCGAGAACGGCAGATCCTGGATCAGCGAGCCGGTCGGCTGATTGAGGATCGCGGTCGACACGTACTGGCCCTCCGGCACCCAGGCGTAGCCGCGGAACGTCGGGTTCGACGCGGACAGCCGGTGCTCGGCGCCGATCTCGCTGATCGTCGCGCTCGAGTTGACGGGGCTCTTGCCGAACATCCACATCTGGAATTTGATCGGCAGGTTGCTGTCGAGCAGGCCGCCGACGCAGATCACGACGATCGCGACGTGCGCGGCGATGTAGCCGAACTTCGTCAACGCGCCGCGCTTCGCGGCGACGAGCGTCGCGCCTTCCGATTCGCGCACGACGTGCCGGTAGCCCGCCTTCGCGACGAACGCGGCAATGGTCTGCGCCGCGCGCGCGCGATCGCCCGCGACCGCGAACTCGGCCTTGTGATGGAACGCGCGCAGACTGCCTTCGCGGACCTTGTCCTTCCAGCTCTTCGCGTCGGCGAGCATCTTCGGCGCGTTGCGGATCACGCAAAGCGAGATCGACACGACGAGGAAAATCAGGATCAGCATGAACCACCACGCGCTGTAGACCGTGTAGAGGCTGAGCGAGCGGAAGATGTCGGCCCAGAACGGGCCGAACTGATTGACGTAGTTAGGATACGGATCGTCCTGCGTGAGGACCGTGCCGATGATGCTCGCGATCGACAGGACGACGAGCAGCGCGATCGCAAAACGCATCGAGCTCAGCAGCTCGACCGTGCGCTTGACCGCGGACTGGCCCGCTCTCGACTGCAACCCCGACGTGGTAACGCTCATTCAAACTCCAACTCACAGCAAAAAAGGGTAAGGCGGCCGTTCTTCGACGGCGCCCCACCCTTTTCTTGTTTTAGCGGCCGCCGCGTGGACGGCCGGCTCGTTCATTCGGCTCGCGAACCGGAATCGGCTCAGTGCAGGCCGGCGATGTAATCGGCGACGGCCTTGACCTCGCTGTCCGTCAGCCGGAGCGCGATCTGATGCATCGCCTCGTTGTTGCGCGTGCCCTGCTGGAACGCGGTCAACTGCGCGGCCGTGTAGTCCGCCCACTGGCCCGACAGCCGCGGATACTGGACCGGAATGCCCTGCCCCGTCGGCCCGTGGCAGCTCGCGCAGGCGGGCACGCCCTTCTCGGCGATGCCGCCGCGATAGATCTTCTGCCCGACCGGCACCGTGGCCGCGTTGCGCGCGGCGCCGAGCTTGGCCGACTGCGATCCGTAATAGGCGGCGACGTTGCGCGCATCCTGATCGTTCAGCGCGCTCGCGAATCCGACCATCACGGAATTGACGCGCACCGGCCCCTTCGCGCCCGGCTGCGTCTTGAAATCGTGCAACTGCTTGACCAGATAATCGGGGTGCTGGCCGGCGAGCTTCGGGAACGAGCCCGTCACGCTGTTGCCGTCGACGCCATGGCACGCCGCGCACACCTGCGCCGCGATCGCCTTGCCCCGGTCGAGATCCGGCTTTGCCGCATCCGCCGCTTTTGCCTCCGCCATGAAACCAACGAGCCCTGCTACTGCGAACTGAAGCACCACCAAAGACTTGCTCAGTCGATTCATTCGCACACCTTGTTTCGTCTTGTGGGAGTTGTGAGGTTCTGCAAAAAACGACGGCGCCCAGTCTACCGTAGAAGCGCGCTCATCAGCTTCCACCGCCTGCGGCGAATGCGCCGTATTGTACAATACCCCGATGAAAGCCTCGGTGCCCATCAGGGCTACTTCGGGGCTCCCCGCCTTCCACCGCGCGGCCCGCGCCGCCAGTCTCCCTCCTGCCCCATGGCCTTCTTGCTCCATCAAGCCCGCTTCCTCACGACCGTCAATCATCTGCGCGACCTGCCGCCGACCGTGCAGCCCGAAATCGCGTTCGCCGGCCGCTCGAATGCCGGCAAATCGACGGCGATCAACGTGCTTTGCAATCAGAAGCGGCTCGCTTTCGCGTCGAAGACGCCCGGGCGCACGCAGCACATCAACTATTTCTCGGTCGGCCCGGCGGCGGAGCCCGTCGCGAACCTCGTCGACCTGCCGGGCTACGGCTATGCGGAAGTGCCGGGCGCCGCGAAGGCGCACTGGGAGCAGTTGCTGTCGACGTATCTGCAGACCCGCCCGCAACTGCGCGGCATGATCCTGATGATGGACTCGCGCCGGCCGCTCACCGAACTCGATCGCCGGATGATCGAGTGGTTCGCGCCGACCGGCAAGCCGATTCACACGCTGCTGACGAAGTGCGACAAATTGACGCGGCAGGAGAGCACCAACGCGCTGCGCGCGACGCAGAAGGGCCTCGACGCGTATCGGGACGCCGGCTACGCCGGCAAGCTGACCGTCCAGCTCTTCTCGGCGCTGAAGCGCACGGGGCTCGACGACGCACATGCGCTGATCGAGAGCTGGGTGCGGCCCGCGGCCGCCGACGAAGATCGCGGTGCTGTAGCAGAATGACGATCGTGCAGCGTGCCTTGCGAAGCCCGCATCTGCCTGACGGATGTCGTGATTCGATTCGTGCGGCCCATAAAAAAACCCGCCGTTCAACGGCGGGTTAAACAGCCTAATCGAAAAACGACAGGCACCCGCTCAGGGAGGAGAAGCGGGGAGCATTGCGCAGAGCGCGCTGCTCGATCGCTATCATATACCATTGTCTCAAAAGTTTACCGAAGGGAACTGTAAGCTTCCTTCGAACACGGATTCCAGCCATTCCGCCATGAGCATCCATCCCCTGTACCGTCCGCGCCGCATGCGCCGCGACGATTTCTCGCGCCGCCTGATGCGCGAAAACATCCTCACCACGAACGACCTGATCTACCCCGTGTTCGTCGTCGAAGGCACGAACGTGCGCCAGCCGGTGCCATCGATGCCGGGCGTCGAGCGCGTGTCGGTCGATCTGCTGATGGGCGTCGCCGAACAGTCCGTCGAGCTCGGCGTGCCGGTCCTGTCGCTCTTTCCGGCGATCGAGCCGTCGCTGAAGACGCCCGACGGCCGCGAAGCGGCCAACCCCGAAGGGCTGATTCCGCGCGCGGTGCGCGAGCTGAAGCGCCGCTTCCCCGAGCTCGGCGTGCTGACCGACGTCGCGCTCGATCCGTACACGAGCCACGGCCAGGACGGCGTGCTCGACGAGTCCGGCTATGTGCTCAACGACGAAACGCTCGAGATCCTCGTCGAGCAGGCGCGCGCGCAGGCGGAAGCGGGGGTCGACATCGTCGCGCCGTCGGACATGATGGACGGCCGCATCGGCGCGGTGCGCGAGATGCTCGAGAGCGACGGCCACATCTACACGCGGATCATGGCGTACTCGGCGAAGTACGCGTCCGCGTTCTACGGCCCGTTCCGCGACGCGGTCGGCTCCGCGTCGAATCTCGGCAAGAGCAACAAGATGACCTACCAGATGGATCCGGCCAACAGTGACGAGGCGCTGCGCGAAGTGCGTCTCGACATCGAAGAAGGCGCGGACATGGTGATGGTGAAGCCCGGCATGCCGTACCTCGACATCGTGCGCCGCGTGAAGGACGAATTCCGCTTCCCGACCTACGTCTACCAGGTGAGCGGCGAGTACGCGATGCTGAAGGCCGCCTCGCAGAACGGCTGGCTCGATCACGACAAGGTCGTGCTCGAATCGCTGCTCGCGTTCAAGCGAGCAGGTGCGGACGGCGTCCTCACGTACTTCGCGCTCGACGCGGCACGGCTGCTGCGCGCGCAGAAGTAAGCGCGCGGCCGAGGCCGGCATCCCGCGAACAAAGGGGCGCGCCGGTTGTGAAAACAAGAACGGCGAGGCATCGAGCCTCGCCGTTTTTATTTGCGCTTGATTAAAGCGTGGCGACGGCCATGTGCGCGACACGAACCCAACCGCGCGGCCCGCTTCGATCCGTCACGACGCCGACCACGCAGCCGGCAGCGACATGCGATCGAGACTGCGCAGGAAACGATCCGCGGACTGATAGCCGACAACGCGCCCGTGCTCCTGCCCGTTCCGATCGAACACGATGATGCCGGGCGGCCCGAACAACCCGAAACGCTTCAAGAGCGCCTGATCGTCCGGCGTGTTCGCCGTGACGTCCGCGCGCACGAGGTGCATTTGCGCGAGCCGCACCTCGACGCGCGCGTCGGAGAACGTCAGATGCTCCATCTCCTTGCAGCTCACGCACCAGTCCGCATAGAAGTCGAGCATCACGGGCTGCGTCGACGTCTTCACGATCTCGTCGAGCTCGGCGACCGAACGCACCGGCGCGAACGCCGGCCCTTCGTGCGCGGCCCCGCCGGCATTCGCCCCCGCGCCGCTGGGCGCCGCTCGCGCCGCCAGCACCGCGAGCGGGCGCAGCGGATCGGTCGAGCCCGCCGCCAAGCCGACGAGGAGCGTCGCGGCCCAGATCGCGAGCGCGGCGCCGAGCCCGCGCCCGAGGCGGCGCCAGATTGACGACGAGCCCGAATGCGGTGTGAAGAGCCCGAGCGCAGCGGCGGCGATCAGCAGCCACAACGCGCCCAGGCCGAGCTGCGACACGGCGTTCAGCACCGGCCAGACGATCCACAGTGCGGCAGCGAGCAGCACGACGCCGAAGAACACCTTCACGCCGTCCATCCAGGCGCCGGCGCGCGGCAGCAACGTACCCGCGCCGAGCCCGATGACGAGGAGCGGAACGCCGAGGCCGATACCCATCGAAAAGAGCGCCGCGCCGCCGAGAAACGCGTTGCCGGTATGCGCGATGAACGCGAGTACCGCGAAAAGCGGCGCGGTCATACACGCGCCGACAACGAGCGCCGACAGTGCGCCCATCGTTGCGACGGCGGCAAAGCGCCCACCCTTGCGCGGCCCGGAAGTCTGCGCGGCGCCGCTCTGCCAACGCTGCGGCAGCGCGATGTCGATTCCGCCGATCAACAGCAGCGCGAACACGGTGAGGAGCAGCGCGAACGCGCCGAGCACCCACGGATTCTGCAGCCACGCGCCGAGGCTCTGCCCGACCAGCGCGGCCGCGACGCCGAGCGCCGTATAGACGAGCGCCATGCCGATCACGTAGGTGAGCGACAGCGCGACGGCGCGCGTGCGCGTCGCGTGCGCGCCTTCGCCGACGATGATCGCCGACAGGATCGGAATCATCGGGTACGAGCACGGCAACAGGCTCAGCACCATGCCGGCCACGAAATAGAGCGCGATGATCGTCAGGAACCCGTGGCCTTCGAGCAGCGAGCGCGCGTAGTCGGCGCTCGTCACGCGCTCGTACCAGCTGCCGCCATCGGCCGCTGACGGATCGGCGCCGGCACCGGCGGCGGCCACCGGCGTCGCTCCGGCGGCGCCGAGCGCCGCGCCGTCGATCCGCGCGACATGCTCGGCGGGCGGATAACAGATCCCTTCGTCCGCGCAGCCTTGCGACGTCACCGCGAGCTCGAACGGTCCCGACGCCTGCTTGACCGGCAGATGGATCGTCAGGTCGCCGCGGTAGGTTTCGACGTTCTTCTGGAACGTCGGATCGAACTTCACGTGCCCGGCCGGCAGTTGCGCGTCGCCGAGCGTCGCCGAGCCGCTTTTCACGGCGAACGCGAACCGCTCGCGATACATGTAATAGCCGTCGGCGATCTTGAAATGGATGTCGACCTGCCCCGGCGCCTCGCTCGCGCTGAATTTGAACGCGACCGCGGGATCGAGAAAGTCGTCTGCGGCGCGCGCCGCGAACGACGCGCCGAGCAGCACGCCGAGCATTGCGACGACGGCGAGCAGGAAGCGGAGGCGGGACTTCGCGTGAAGCGGATTACGGTTAAACATGAAATGAACGCTGAGTTTCGGTGGCGACCCACTGACCGTAGGCGGCGGACGCCGTCGCCTGCCACGAGACGATCTCCGGGACGTCGTACGGATGGTGCGACTGGATATACCGCTCGAGCTCCAGCGCCCGCACGGCGCTCGTCTTGAACAGTAGCTGAATCTCGGTGGCCGTCTCGACCTTGCCCTGCCAATGGTAGCTCGAACGGATCGCGCCGAGCTCGGACACGCACGCGGCGAGCCGGGCCGACAGCGCGCCGTCGGCGAGCGCGCGGGCGACGGCGGCGTCGGGCACGGTCGTCAACATCATCACGATCACCATTCGCGCCTCCGTCATCTGCGTTGAAACGTCATATCGTATCGCACGTCGGGAAAGCGCGTGGACGATGCGCGCCGCGTCAATCCGACGCACGGAATCGATCAACGGAAACAAAAAGGGCCAAGCATCGCTTGGCCCTTCGTGCTACGTATCGGAAGACGCTTATTCGGCTTCCTGGACGTTTTCGGTCTCGTCGACTTCCGGACGGTCGAGCAGTTCGACGAGCGCCATCGGTGCGTTGTCGCCGACGCGGAAACCAAACTTCAGGATGCGCAGGTAGCCACCCGGACGATTCGCGAAGCGCGGGCCGAGGACGTCGAACAGCTTCGCGACGGAATCGCGATCGCGCAGGCGGTTGAACGCCAGGCGGCGGTTCGCGAGCGACGGCTTCTTGCCGAGCGTGATCAGCGGCTCGACGACTTTACGGAGTTCCTTCGCCTTCGGCAGCGTCGTCTTGATGACTTCGTGCTCGATCAGCGAGTTGGACATGTTGCGGAGCATAGCCAGACGGTGGCTGCTCGTGCGGTTCAGTTTCCGCAGACCATGACGGTGACGCATTTCAGTTTCCTTGATTCAAAGTTTTGATCCAGCTCTTCTATCGCGCGAGAAAATCAGGCGCACGGGCCGGTACGGGAAAAAAGCAAGATGCGGATTTTAAAAGAAAATCCGCATCTTGACCAGTTACAGCGATAACCGGGATTACTTGTCGAGGCCAGCCGGCGGCCAGTTCTCGAGCTTCATGCCCAGCGTGAGACCGCGCGAAGCGAGCACTTCCTTGATCTCGTTGAGCGACTTGCGGCCGAGGTTCGGCGTCTTCAGCAGCTCGTTTTCCGTGCGCTGGATCAGGTCGCCGATGTAGTAGATGTTCTCGGCCTTCAGGCAGTTCGCCGAACGGACGGTCAGCTCGAGATCATCGACCGGACGCAGCAGGATCGGGTCGATCTGCGGCGCGCGCGACGGCGCTTCCGCGGCCGTTTCCGTGCCTTCCAGCGCCGCGAACACGGACAGCTGGTCGACGAGGATGCGCGCCGATTGGCGGATCGCTTCTTCCGGCGTGATGACGCCGCTCGTTTCGATGTTCATCACGAGCTTGTCGAGGTCGGTGCGCTGTTCGACGCGCGCGCTCTCGACTGCATAGCTCACACGGCGAACCGGCGAGAACGACGCGTCGAGGACGATGCGGCCGATGATCTTCGCCGTTTCGTCGCCGTAGCGGCGCACGTTGCCCGGCACGTAGCCGCGGCCCTTCTCGACCTTGATCTGCACGTCGAGCTTGCCGCCCTTCGACAGATGCGCGATCACGTGATTCGGGTTGATGACTTCGCAGTCGTGGGCCAGTTCGATATCGCCGGCCGTCACGACGCCTTCGCCTTCCTTGCGCAGCGTCACCGTGACTTCGTCGCGGTTATGCAGCTTGAACACCACGCCCTTCAGGTTCAGCAGCAGGTTGACGACGTCCTCTTGCACACCATCAAGCGTCGAATACTCGTGCACGACACCGGCGATCGTCACTTCGGTCGGCGCATAGCCGACCATCGACGACAGGAGCACGCGGCGAAGCGCATTGCCCAAGGTGTGGCCGTAACCGCGTTCGAACGGCTCCATCACCACTTTCGCGTGGTTCTCGCCAAGCGATTCCACGGCGATGATCTTGGGTTTCAACAAACTGGTTTGCATAGGTTTTCCTTTTCAATACCCTCGGCTCGTTACACCGATAAGGCTGACCGGTAACAACCTGAAAATGAACAGCCGAGGCCCTGCCTTGCGAGACGCAATGAGCAGGATTCCTCGGCCATCAATCGGATTAACGCGAATACAATTCGACGATCAGGCTTTCGTTGATGTCGCCCGCGATGTCGGCGCGCTCCGGCACTTGCTTGAACGTGCCTTCGAATTTCTTCGCATCGACCGCAACCCAGCTCGCCAGGCCGCCTTGCTCGGCCAGCGACAGCGCTTCGACGATACGCGCCTGCTTCTTCGCCTTTTCGCGGATCGAGATCACGTCGCCAGCCTTGACTTGCTGCGACGGGACATTCGCGACGACGCCGTTCAGCGTGATGGCCTTGTGGCTCACGAGCTGACGCGCTTCAGCGCGGGTCGAGCCGAAGCCCATGCGGTACACGACGTTGTCGAGACGCGACTCGAGCAGTTGCAGCAGGTTTTCACCCGTGTTGCCCTTGCGGCGGTCGGCTTCAGCGAAGTAGCGGCGGAACTGACGCTCCAGCACGCCGTAGATGCGCTTGACCTTCTGCTTTTCGCGGAGCTGCGTGCCGTAGTCCGACGTGCGCGCACCCGAGGTGCGGCCGTGCTGACCCGGCTTGCTGTCGAGCTTGCACTTGTCGGCGAGCGAGCGGCGCGCGCTCTTCAGGAACAGATCAGTGCCTTCACGGCGGGACAGCTTGGCTTTAGGGCCGATATAACGTGCCACTTTGCATTCCTCTATCTATCTGTCACGCGGACCTGAATCCGCGCTAGTTCGCGCCCTTTGGGGCGAACGGTGGGCTTAATCAATCAAATGCGCAATAAAAAAGCGCAGCCCGTCGACGCATAGCGGCGACAGGCAAGGCGCCAACGCATCGTTAGATGCGGCGACGCTTCGGCGGACGGCAGCCGTTGTGCGGAATCGGCGTCACATCCGAAATTGCGGTGATCTTGATGCCGAGGCCGTGCAGTGCGCGCACTGCCGACTCGCGGCCCGGGCCGGGGCCCTTGATCCGCACTTCCAGATTCTTCACGCCATATTCCATCGCCACCCGGCCGGCCGACTCGGCAGCCACCTGTGCAGCGAACGGCGTCGACTTGCGCGAGCCCTTGAAGCCCTGGCCGCCCGACGTCGCCCACGCCAGCGCATTGCCCTGGCGATCGGTGATCGTGATGATCGTGTTGTTGAACGACGCGTGAACGTGAACCACGCCTTCAGCGACGTTCTTCTTGACCTTTTTGCGAACGCGTTGCGCCGCGGAGTTCGAAGCCTTAGCCATTACGTTTTCCTGTAACTGTCAGTTCCGCTTATTTCTTCAGCGCTTGCGCTGCGCGACGCGGACCCTTGCGAGTACGGGCGTTCGTACGCGTACGCTGGCCACGCAGGGGCAGGCCCTTGCGATGACGCACGCCGCGATAGCAGCCGAGATCCATCAGGCGCTTGATATTCATCGTCACTTCACGGCGCAGATCGCCTTCGACGACAAACTTGCCCACTTCTTCACGCAGCTTTTCGAGGTCTGCGTCGGTCAGGTCCTTGACCTTCTTCGAGAAAGCCACACCAGAAGCCGCGCAAATGCTGCGCGCGCGCGTGCGGCCGATACCAAAAATCGCCGTCAGACCGATTTCGGTATGCTGGTGGTTCGGGATGTTAACCCCTGCGATACGAGCCATTGTTGTTCCTCAAACAAAAAGCGCAAACAAACGCGCAGTCAGCCTTGACGTTGCTTGTGACGCGGATCCGAGCTGCAGATCACGCGAACCACGCCTTTGCGCTTGATGATCTTGCAATTGCGGCAAATGCGCTTAACCGATGCCATCACTTTCATGATATTACCCTTTTTCTAAATCACTTCGCCCGGAACACGATCCGTGCACGAGACAGATCGTAAGGCGTCAACTCAACCGTCACCTTGTCGCCGGGAAGGATACGGATGTAGTGCATCCGCATCTTTCCGGAGATATGCCCCAATACGACATGGCCGTTTTCCAGCTTCACCCGGAAGGTCGCATTCGGAAGGTTTTCGATCACCTCACCCTGCATCTGGATTACATCGTCCTTGGCCATAGGTCCTTTTTAACGCATTGGGATGTTGCCGCCCTTGAAGTTGGCCTTCTTGAGCAGCGACTCATACTGTTGCGACATAACGTACGACTGCACCTGCGCCATGAAGTCCATCGTGACGACGACAATGATCAGCAGCGACGTTCCACCAAAATAAAACGGCACGTTCCAGCGCAGTACCAGGAATTCCGGCAGCAGACACACGAAGACGATGTAGACCGCACCGGCCAGCGTGAGACGCGTGAGGATCCGGTCGATGTACCGCGCGGTCTGGTCACCCGGACGGATGCCCGGCACGAACGCGCCGCTCTTCTTCAGGTTGTCCGCGGTTTCCCTGCTGTTGAACACCAGCGCGGTGTAGAAAAAGCAGAAAAACACGATTGCCAGCGTATACAACAGCACGTACACCGGCTGGCCCGGCTTCAGCGCTTCCGCGACGTTGTGCAGCGTATCGGACAGCCAGCCCTTGCGCTCGCCCGAGCTGAACCAGCTCAGGATCGTCGCCGGGAACAGGATGATCGACGACGCGAAGATCGGCGGGATCACGCCCGACATGTTCAGCTTCAGCGGCAGGTGCGACGACTGCCCGCCGTAGATCTTGTTGCCGACCTGGCGCTTCGCGTAGTTCACGAGGATCTTGCGCTGACCGCGTTCGATGAACACGACCAGGTAAGTCACCGCGGCAATCAGAACGACGATGATGATCGCCGAAATGATGCTCATCGAACCCGTGCGCACCAGCTCGAACAGCCCACCGACGGCATTCGGGAACCCTGCTGCGATCCCGCCGAAGATGATGATCGAGATACCGTTGCCGAGACCGCGCTCGGTGATCTGCTCGCCGAGCCACATCAGGAACATCGTGCCCGTCACCAGCGTGACGACCGTCGTCAGACGGAACACCGCGCCCGGATCGGTCACGAGCCCCGGCTGGTTCTCCAGCGCGGCGGCGATGCCGAAAGCCTGGAACGTCGCGAGCACCACGGTGAAGTACCGCGTGTACTGCGTGATCTTCCGCTGTCCGGCCTGCCCTTCCTTCTTCAGCGCCTCGAGCTGCGGCGACACGATCGCCATCAGCTGCATGATGATCGACGCCGAAATGTACGGCATGATCCCCAGCGCAAAGATCGTGAAGCGCGACAGCGCGCCACCCGAGAACATGTTGAACATGCCCAGGATGCCGCCCGCCTGGCTCTGGAACAGCTTCGCCAGTTGATCCGGGTCGATGCCCGGCACCGGAATGTGCGCGCCGATGCGGTAGACGATCAGCGCCAGCAGCAAGAACATTGCACGCCGGCGCAGATCGCCGAACTTCGCCGTGCTTCGACCGGGTTTTGCGAGACTCGGACTGTTAGCCAAGTATCTTCTCCGATGCAAATGCTAGTGACGGCACGCGTTGCGTGTCACTCGGCAAACGAACCGCCGGCCGCTTCGATCGCGGCGCGCGCACCCTTCGTCGCACCCAGACCCTTAACGACGATCTTGCGCTTCAGCTCGCCCGTCGCGATGATCTTCGCGCTCTTCGTCAGTTCGCCGACGAGGCCGGCTTGCTTCAGAGCGAGCAGATCGATTTCGTCGACCGGCAGCTTCTCGAGGTCGGAGAGGCGCACTTCACCGACGAATTCCTTCGTCAGCGACGTGAAGCCGCGCTTCGGCAGACGACGCTGCAGCGGCATCTGACCGCCTTCGAAGCCGACCTTGTGGAAGCCGCCCGAACGCGATTTCTGACCCTTGTGGCCACGGCCGGCCGTCTTGCCGAGGCCAGAACCGATGCCGCGACCGACGCGACGCTTGGCGTGCTTCGCGCCTTCGGCCGGCTTCAGGTTATTCAATTCCATATCAACTCCTTGATCCGTAGTCGGCCGCTTAGCCGATGACCTTCACAAGGTACGAGACCTTGTTGATCATCCCGCGCACCGCCGGCGTATCCTGCAGCTCGCTGACCGAGTTGAGACGGCGCAGACCCAGACCGCGCACGGTGGCGCGATGCGTTTCGCGGGTCCCGATCAGGCTCTTCACGAGCTGAACCTTGACAGTTTTTTCAGACATGGTGACCACCTGGGCTTAGCCCAAAATATCTTCGACGGACTTGCCGCGCTTCGCCGCGATGTCGGCCGGAGTCGACTGCTTGCGCAGACCGTCCAGCGTCGCACGAACGAGGTTGTACGGATTCGTCGAACCGTGGCTCTTCGCAACGACGTTCTGCACGCCCATCACGTCGAACACCGCGCGCATCGGGCCGCCGGCGATCACGCCCGTGCCACCCTTCGCCGGGGCGAGGAGGACTGCCGACGCGCCGTGCTTACCGTGCACTTCGTGTTGCAGCGTGCCGTTCTTGAGCGGCACCTTGAACATGTTGCGGCGAGCCTGTTCCATTGCCTTCTGGACAGCGACCGGCACTTCCTTCGCCTTGCCCTTGCCCATACCGATGCGGCCGTCACCGTCGCCGACCACGGTCAGCGCGGCGAAGCCGAGAATCCGGCCACCCTTCACGACCTTGGTCACGCGATTGACCGAAATCATTTTTTCGCGAAGGCCGTCGTCGCGCTCGTCAGCCTGAACTTTCGCTTGCATCTTTGCCATGACGAATTCCTTCCTTAGAACTTGAGCCCAGCTTCACGAGCTGCCTCAGCCAGCGCCTTCACGCGGCCGTGGTAGCGGAAGCCCGAGCGGTCGAAGGCGACGGATTCGATGCCGGCGGCCTTGGCCTTCTCAGCAATACGCTTGCCGATCAGCGTCGCAGCATTAACGTTGCCACCCTTGCCCGACTTGTCGGCAAGCTGAGCACGCACTTCCGCTTCGAGCGTCGACGCGCTGGCGAGCACCTTGGTGCCGCAGGGCGAGAACACTTGCGCGTAGATGTGCGTGTTCGTGCGATGCACGGCGAGACGCGCGACCTGCAACTCAGCGATCTTGATACGCGTCTGGCGAGCGCGGCGCAGGCGAGATTGAGTCTTATCCATGATTGCGCACCCTTACTTCTTCTTCGTTTCTTTGAGGATCACAACCTCGTCGGAATAGCGCACGCCCTTGCCCTTGTAAGGCTCCGGCGGACGGTAACCGCGGACTTCCGCAGCCACTTGACCGACTTGTTGCTTGTTGATCCCCTTGATCACGATTTCGGTTTGCGTCGGGGTTTCAGCCTTGATGCCTTCCGGCATCTGGTGCACCACCGGGTGCGAGAAACCCAGCGACAGGTTCAGCTTGTCGCCTTGCGCTTGCGCACGATAACCGACGCCAACCAGCGTCAACTTGCGCTCGAAACCCTTGGTCACGCCGTGCACCATGTTCGCGATGATCGCGCGCATCGTGCCCGACAGTGCATTTGCTTCGCGGCTGTCGTCAACCGGCGACAGGTTCAGCGTGCCGTCGTTGTTCGCCACGCTCACGAGCGGATTGACCGCTTGCGTGATCGTGCCCAGCGGCCCCTTGACGGTGATGGAGCCGTCGGCCAGCTTGACTTCCGCGCCTTGCAGCGCGATCGGGCTCTTACCTACTCGAGACATGTTCCTCTCTCCCTTCGGCTTTAAGCGACGTAGCAGATGACTTCGCCGCCGACGCCCGTAGCGCGCGCCTTGCGGTCGGTCATCACGCCCTTCGGCGTCGACACGATTGCCACACCGAGGCCGTTCATGACCTGCGGAATCTCGTTACGGCCGCGATACACGCGCAGACCCGGCTTCGACACGCGCTCAAGGCGCTCGATGACCGGACGGCCTGCGTAGTACTTCAGCGCGATGTTCAGTTCGGCCTTCGCGCCGTCCGCCTTCACGGCGAAATCGTCGATATAGCCTTCGTCCTTCAGGACCTGCGCGATCGCAACCTTGACCTTCGACGAGGGCATCGACACCGAAACCTTCTCGACCATCTGCGCGTTGCGGATGCGAGTCAGCATATCGGCGATAGGATCACTCATGCTCATTTATGTTTCTCCTATTACCAGCTCGCCTTGGTCAGGCCAGGAATCTCGCCACGGAATGCGATTTCACGAATCTTGTTGCGCGCGAGGCCGAACTTGCGGAACGTGCCACGCGGACGGCCCGTGATCGCGCAGCGGTTACGCTTGCGGGTCGGGTTTGCGTTGCGGGGCAGTTGCTGCAGTTCCAGACGAGCGGCGTAACGCTCTTCTTCGGACTTGCTCGCGTCGTCGATGATCGCCTTCAGTTCAGCACGCTTCGGAGCGTACTTTTGCGCAAGGCGAGCGCGCTTCTTTTCACGTTCGATCAGTGCCAGTTTAGCCACGGTAACCTCAGTTTCTGAACGGGAACTTGAAGCTGGCGAGCAGAGCCTTCGCTTCGTCGTCGGTCTTCGCGGTCGTCGTGATGCTGATGTTCAGCCCACGCAGCGCGTCGATCTTGTCGTAATCGATTTCGGGGAAAATGATCTGCTCTTTCACACCGATGTTGTAGTTGCCGCGGCCATCGAAAGCACGACCCGACACGCCGCGAAAGTCGCGCACGCGGGGCAGGGCAACCGTCACGAAACGATCGAGGAATTCATACATTGCGCGGCCACGCAGCGTGACCATCGCGCCGATCGGGTAGCCCTGGCGGATCTTGAAGCCCGCGATTGCCTTGCGAGCCTTCGTCACGACCGGCTTTTGACCCGCGATCTTCGTCAGATCGCCAACGGCGTTCTCGATGATCTTCTTGTCGGCGACCGCTTCGCCAAGACCCATGTTCAGGGTGATCTTGGTGATGCGCGGCACTTCCATGACCGACTTGTAGCCGAACTTCTCGATCAGGCCGGGAACAACCTTCTCTTTGTAAAACTCTTGAAAACGTGCCATTTCTCTACTCCGCAGCGTCAGGCGCTCAGGACGGCACCGGTCGTCTTCAGGAAGCGAACCTTCTTGCCATCCTCGACCTTGATGCCAACACGCGAAGCCTTGCCGTTCGCGTCGACCAGCGCGACGTTCGAAATATGCAGCGGCATCGTCTTCGCTTCCACGCCGCCCGTCGTACCCTTCATCGGGTTCGGCTTCACATGCTTCTTGACGAGGTTGATACCTTCGACCGTCACATGCTCGGCGCCCACGGCCAGCACGACACCGCGCTTGCCCTTGTCCTTGCCGGTGACGACGATCACTTCGTCACCCTTGCGAATCTTGTTCATCGCGACTCCTTACAGCACTTCCGGCGCCAGCGAAACGATCTTCATGAATCGTTCGCTACGCAGCTCACGCGTGACCGGCCCGAAGATACGGGTGCCGATCGGCTCGAGCTTGTTATTCAAAAGCACAGCGGCGTTGCCGTCGAACTTGATCAGCGAGCCGTCTTGACGACGAACGCCCTTGGCGGTGCGGACCACCACGGCGTTGTAGATTTCGCCTTTCTTCACGCGCCCGCGCGGCGTTGCCTCTTTGACGCTCACCTTGATGATGTCGCCAATGCTGGCATAACGACGCTTCGAGCCGCCGAGCACCTTGATGCACATGACTTCACGCGCACCCGTGTTGTCGGCCACTTCAAGCCGAGATTCGGTCTGGATCATGGTTTGTCTTTCCCAACTTAATCCGGATACGCCACCATGGCGCATACGGTCAGTCTTGGTCCCGTCAGCCAATCGGCTGCTTGGGTTGGAACAGCAGCGACGGCAAACGAAACCCGCCATCGCAAATCGGTGAATCCTTCGGAGCAGGCCTGACGCCAGTCCGCTTCCCCCACCAGTCACTTCGCCCGCGACGGGGCTCCCATAAAGAGGGAAGACCGGGATTATAACAAACAATCCCGGTCACGCAAGCAAAAACTTTGCGATTTCAAGCACTTCTACTGCTGAAGCACTTTTTACTGCCTTGTCCCGCTCAGATCACGCGGGCCGCCTCGACGAGACGCGAAACCGTCCAGGCCTTCGTCTTCGAAACAGGACGGGTTTCCTGGATTTCGACGAGATCGCCTTCGTTGTACGTGTTCGCTTCATCGTGCGCGTGGTACTTCTTCGAGCGCACGACATACTTGCCGTAGATCGGGTGCTTGACGCGGTGCTCGACCAGCACGGTGACGGTCTTGTCCATCTTGTTGCTGACGACCTTACCGACGAGCGTCCGCTTCAGCGAGGTTTTCACGCTATCGTTCATTTCTGGTTCGCCTTCTGAGTCAGGACGGTCCGCACACGTGCGATGTCGCGACGAACCTTCTTCAGCTGGCTCGTGTTCGTGAGCTGCTGGGTCGCGAGTTGCATGCGCAGGCCGAATTGCGCCTTCAACAGGTCCGACAGCTCCTTGTTGAGCGCGGCCTGATCTTTCTGGAGAAGTTCGGAAGCCTTCATGTTTTCTCCTTAGGCGCCGAGCTGACGCACGATGAACGTCGTCTTCAGCGGCAGCTTCGCTGCGGCCAGACGGAACGCCTCACGCGCCAGTTCTTCGGATACGCCATCCATTTCATACAGCATCTTGCCCGGCTGAATCTCGGCGACGTAGTACTCAGGGTTACCCTTACCGTTACCCATCCGCACTTCGGCCGGCTTCTGCGAAATCGGCTTGTCCGGGAAGATGCGAATCCAGATGCGGCCGCCACGCTTGATGTGACGCGTCATTGCACGACGCGCCGCCTCGATCTGACGTGCGGTCAAACGGCCGCGACCGACAGCCTTCAGGCCGAACTCACCGAACGACACGGCGTTGCCGCGCGTGGCGATACCGGTGTTACGCCCCTTCTGCTCTTTGCGATACTTCCTGCGTTTCGGTTGCAGCATCGTTATTCTCCAGTCTTGCCGTCTTCCGGCTTGCCGGCGCCACGGCGCGGTGCGCCACGGCGAGCACCCGGAGCACCGCCTTCGCCGTCACGGCGCGGGCGACGGTCGCCCGGACGCGCGTTGCGACGCGGACGCTTGTCTTCGGCTACTTCTTCCACCACCGGCGCATCGTTGCGGCCGAGCGTATCGCCCTTGTACACCCACACCTTGACGCCGATGACGCCGTACGTCGTCTTCGCTTCCGACGTCGCGTAGTCGATGTCGGCGCGCAGCGTGTGCAGCGGCACGCGGCCTTCGCGATACCACTCGGTACGGGCGATTTCGATGCCGTTCAGACGACCGGCGCTCATGATCTTGATGCCCTGGGCGCCAAGACGCATCGCGTTCTGCATCGCACGCTTCATCGCGCGGCGGAACATGATCCGGCGCTCGAGCTGTTGCGTGATCGAATCGGCGATCAGCTGCGCATCGGTTTCCGGCTTGCGGATTTCTTCGATGTTGACGTGGACCGGAACGCCCATGCGGCGTTGCAGTTCCGTCTTCAGCAGTTCGATATCCTCGCCCTTCTTACCGATGACGACACCCGGACGCGAGCTGAAAATCGTGATGCGCGCGTTCTTCGCCGGACGCTCGATGACGACGCGCCCGACCGAAGCGTTCTTCAGCTTCTTCTTCAGGTATTCACGAACACCGATGTCTTCCTGCAACATCGCCGCGAAATTGTTGTTGTTCGCGTACCAGCGCGAAGCCCAATTGCGGCTGACGGCCAAACGGAAGCCAGTCGGATGAATTTTCTGTCCCATCGTATGACCCCTTAATTCCCGACCGTCACAGTGATGTGACAGGATTGCTTCTCAATGCGGTTGCCGCGGCCCTTGGCGCGCGCGGTGAAGCGCTTGAGCGATGCAGCCTTGTCGACGTAGATGCTCTTGATCTTGAGCTCGTCGATATCGGCGCCTTCGTTGTGCTCCGCATTCGCGATCGCCGACAGCACGACCTTCTTCACGATGCCAGCCGCCTTCTTCGGCGAGAACGTCAGAACGTTCAGCGCCTTGTCGACCGGCAAACCGCGGATCTGGTCAGCCACAAGGCGCGTCTTCTGCGCCGAGATGCGGGCACCGCGATGAATTGCTTTCACTTCCATCTTGATAGCCCCTTATTTCTTGGCCTTCTTGTCGGCCGCGTGACCCTTGAACGTACGGGTCAGTGCGAACTCGCCAAGCTTGTGGCCGACCATGTTTTCCGAGATGTACACCGGAACGTGTTGACGGCCGTTGTGCACGGCGATCGTCAGGCCGATGAAGTCCGGAAGGATCGTCGAACGACGCGACCAGGTCTTGATCGGCTTCTTGTCGCGCGAAGCTGCAGCCGCCTCAACTTTCTTCAGCAAATGGGCGTCGCAGAACGGACCTTTTTTAACAGAACGTGCCATTGCCTACTCCTTAACGCTTGTGACGGCGCTGGACGATCATCGTCGTCGTGCGCTTGTTGCGACGCGTGCGGAAGCCCTTCGTCGGCGTGCCCCACGGGCTCACCGGGTCGCGGCCTGCGGCGGTCCGGCCCTCACCACCACCGTGCGGGTGGTCGATCGGGTTCATTGCAACGCCACGCACCGTCGGGCGGATACCGCGCCAGCGGTTCGCACCGGCCTTGCCGATCTGGCGGAGGCTGTGCTCTTCGTTACCGACTTCACCGATCGTCGCACGGCACTCGATATGCACGCGGCGGATTTCGCCCGAACGCAGACGAACCTGCGCATACACGCCTTCGCGCGCGAGCAGCATCGCCGAAGTACCGGCCGAACGCGCCATCTGCGCACCCTTGCCCGGCAGCATTTCGATGCAGTGGATCGTCGTACCGACCGGAATGTTGCGGATCGGCAGCGTGTTGCCCGCGCGGATCGGCGCTTCCGCGCCCGACATCAGCTGCTGGCCCACCGTCACGCCCTTCGGCGCGATGATGTAGCGGCGCTCGCCGTCGGCGTACAGCACCAGCGCGATGTTTGCGCTGCGGTTCGGGTCGTATTCGAGACGCTCGACCTTCGCCGGAATGCCGTCCTTCGTGCGACGGAAATCAATCACGCGGTAGTGCTGCTTGTGACCGCCACCCTGGTGACGCGTCGTGATACGGCCGTTGTTGTTGCGGCCAGCCTTGGAGCTCTGCGTGTCGAGCAGCGCTGCGTGCGGCTTGCCCTTGTGCAGGTCCTTGTTGACCACCTTGACCATCGCGCGGCGACCCGGCGAAGTCGGCTTAACTTTCACGATTGCCATGATTACTTGGCCTCCGCTTCAAAGTTGATTTCCTGGCCGGGCTTCAGGCAGACGTACGCCTTCTTCACGTCCTTGCGGCGACCCATCGAGCGGCCGAAGCGCTTTTGCTTGCCCTTCTGAACCAGCACGTTGACCGAATCAACTTCAACCTTGAACAGCAGCTCGACAGCCGCCTTCACTTCCTGCTTCGTGGCATCCGGTGCGACTTCGAACACGACTTGCTCGTTCTTGTCGGCAACCAGCGTCGCCTTTTCGGAGATCACCGGTGCGAGCAGGACCTGCATCAAACGATGATCGTTCTTGCGAATCTCGCTCATGACAGCAACTCCTCGATCTGGGCGACCGCAGCCTTCGTGACCAGCACTTTCTTGAAGTAGATCAGCGACAGCGGGTCAGCGTAGCGCGGCTCGACAACCGCCACATGCGGCAGGTTGCGCGACGCGAGGTACAGGTTTTCGTCGACCGTGTCGGTAATGACCAGCACGGATTCGAGACCCATGGCCTTGAACTTGTCGGCCAGCAGCTTGGTCTTCGGCGCTTCGAGAACGATGTCCTCGACGACCGACAGACGGCCTTCGCGGGCCAGCTGCGAGAAGATCGAGCAGAGACCTGCGCGATGCATCTTCTTGTTGACCTTGTGCGAGAAGTTTTCGTCGGGCGAGTTCGGGAAGATCCGGCCACCGCCACGCCACAGCGGGCTCGACGACATACCGGCACGAGCACGGCCCGTACCCTTCTGGCGCCACGGCTTCTTGGTCGTGTGCTTGACTTGCTCGCGATCCTTCTGCGCGCGGTTGCCCTGGCGAGCGTTCGCCTGGTAAGCAACGACGACCTGATGGATCAGCGCTTCGTTGTAGTCACGGCCGAACACGACGTCCGACGCGTTGACCACCGCACCTTCCTGACCATTCGAATTCAGGAGCTTGAGTTCCATTATTTCGCCCCCTTCACGGCACGCGTCTTCACGGCCGGCGTCACGAAAACCTTGCCGCCCTTCGCACCCGGAACTGCACCCTTGACGAGCAGCAGCTTGCGATCGGCGTCGATGCGAGCGATTTCGAGGTTCTGAACCGTCACCGTCTCGTCACCCATGTGACCCGTCATGCGCTTGCCCGGGAACACACGACCCGGATCCTGCGCCATGCCGATCGAGCCCGGCACGTTGTGCGAGCGCGAGTTACCGTGCGACGCACGGCCGGAACCGAAGTTGTAGCGCTTGATCGTGCCGGCGTAGCCCTTACCGATCGACACGCCTTGCACGTCGACCTTCTGGCCCACTTCGAACAGATCCGGGCCAACGATGGCGCCATTCGACAGTTCGGCTGCCTTGGCCGCATCGATGCGGAATTCCTTGAGGATTTCACCGGCTTCGACACCGGCTTTGGCGAGATGACCTGCCAGCGGCTTCGTCACGCGCGATGCGCGGCGGGAGCCGAATGCAACCTGCACGGCCGTGTAGCCGTCGGTTTCAACAGTCTTGATCTGCGTCACGCGGTTGTCCGACACGTCGAGCACGGTGACGGGAATCGAATCCCCTTCAGCCGTGAAGATACGGGTCATGCCAACCTTGCGACCTACGAGTCCAAGGCTCATCGTTTTCTCCATTCCCGACTGCGATTGGTCGGGGCTAATTTACAAAACGCCGTGACCCAGGGAGCCCCCAAGTCGCCAGCTTTTTACGCAAATACGCGAAAAGCCTTGCATTATAGCGAGGCTTTTCGTTTTCTGCAAGCAATCAAAGACTTAGCGCCGTCCGGCAAGCCGGGCGCCGCTGCAAGCCTTATTGCAGCTTGATTTCCACGTCGACGCCAGCCGGCAGATCGAGCTTCATCAGCGCATCGACCGTCTTGTCGGTCGGGTCGACGATGTCCATCAGGCGCTGGTGGGTGCGGATTTCGAGCTGGTCGCGCGACGTCTTGTTGACGTGCGGCGAACGGAGGATATCGAAGCGCTGGATACGCGTCGGCAGCGGCACAGGGCCACGGACGATCGCGCCGGTCCGCTTTGCCGTGTCGACGATCTCGGCAGCCGACTGATCGATCAGACGATAGTCGAAAGCCTTCAGGCGAATGCGGATTTTTTGCTGCTGCATGGCGATTCCTTCAAAAGAGCGAGGCGATATTGCACCGCCAGATCACAAAAAGAACGTAGGACCGGACATCCGCGGAGGGCGGGCGCCCGGTCCCGGGCGCTGAATATTACTACAAACTGCGGATCGTCGATATTACTCGATGATCTTGGCGACGACGCCGGCGCCGACGGTGCGGCCGCCTTCGCGGATTGCGAAGCGCAGACCTTCTTCCATCGCGATCGGCGCAATCAGCTTCACCGTGATCGACACGTTGTCGCCCGGCATCACCATTTCCTTGTCCTTCGGCAGCTCGATCGAGCCCGTCACGTCCGTCGTACGGAAGTAGAACTGCGGACGGTAGTTGTTGAAGAACGGCGTATGACGACCGCCTTCGTCCTTCGACAGCACGTACACCTCAGCCGTGAAGTGCGTGTGCGGCGTGATCGAACCCGGCTTCGCCAGAACCTGGCCGCGCTCCACGTCTTCACGCTTCGTGCCGCGCAGCAGGATACCGACGTTGTCGCCTGCCTGACCCTGGTCCAGCAGCTTGCGGAACATTTCCACGCCCGTGCAGGTCGTCTTCACCGTCGGCTTGATACCGACGATTTCGATTTCCTCACCCACCTTGATCACGCCGCGCTCGACACGACCCGTCACCACCGTACCGCGGCCCGAGATCGAGAACACGTCTTCCACCGGCATCAGGAACGCACCGTCGACCGCGCGCTCCGGCGTCGGGATGTACGTGTCCAGCGCGTCCGCCAGGTTCATGATCGCCACTTCGCCCAGCTCGCCCGTGTCGCCTTCCAGCGCCAGCTTCGCCGAACCCTTGATGATCGGCGTGTCGTCGCCCGGGAAGTCGTACTTCGACAGCAGTTCGCGCACTTCCATCTCGACCAGCTCGAGCAGCTCGGCGTCGTCCACCATGTCGC
Organism: Burkholderia oklahomensis C6786; assembly: GCF_000959365.1. Taxonomy (NCBI): domain Bacteria; kingdom Pseudomonadati; phylum Pseudomonadota; class Betaproteobacteria; order Burkholderiales; family Burkholderiaceae; genus Burkholderia; species Burkholderia oklahomensis. The sequence continues at coordinate 1,998,855 of NZ_CP009555.1, read as the reverse complement.
ACTTGTTCAGGAACACGATGATGTACGGAACGCCAACCTGACGCGCCAGCAGGATGTGCTCGCGCGTTTGCGGCATCGGGCCGTCCGCGGCCGAGCACACCAGGATCGCGCCGTCCATCTGCGCCGCGCCCGTGATCATGTTCTTCACGTAGTCAGCGTGGCCCGGGCAGTCGACGTGCGCGTAGTGGCGGTTCGCCGTCTCGTATTCCACGTGCGCCGTGTTGATCGTGATGCCGCGCGCCTTTTCTTCCGGCGCCGCGTCGATCTGGTCGTATGCCTTCGCTTCGCCGCCGAACTTCTTCGTCAGCACCGTCGTGATCGCTGCCGTCAGCGTCGTCTTGCCGTGGTCAACGTGACCAATCGTACCAACGTTCACGTGCGGCTTGGTCCGCTCGAATTTACCTTTTGCCATGACTCTCTTCTTTCAAAAATAATCAGTTGTATTGTCGAGTTACTTCGACTTGGCGCTGATGATCGCATCAGCAACGTTCTTCGGAGCTTCAGCGTAGTGCTTGAACTCCATCGTGTACGTTGCACGACCTTGCGTCAGCGAACGCAGCGACGTCGAGTAGCCGAACATTTCCGACAGCGGCACTTCGGCGCGAACGATCTTGCCGCCGCCGACCATGTCATCCATGCCCTGGATGATGCCGCGACGACCCGACAGATCGCCCATCACGTTGCCCATGAAATCTTCGGGCGTCTCGACTTCCACAGCCATCATCGGCTCGAGCAGAACCGGATCGGCGCGGCGCATTGCTTCCTTGAACGCCATCGAACCAGCCATGCGGAACGCATTTTCGTTCGAGTCGACGTCGTGGTACGAGCCGAAAGTCAGCGTGACCTTGACGTCCACCACCGGGAAGCCTGCCATCACGCCGCTCTTCAGGGTTTCCTGAATACCCTTGTCGACCGAAGGAATGAATTCGCGAGGAATCACACCGCCCTTGATCGCGTCGACGAATTCATAACCCTTGCCTTGCTCGCTGCGCTCGAGCGTAATCACCGCATGGCCATACTGACCGCGGCCGCCCGACTGCTTGACGAACTTGCCTTCCACATCCGCAGCCGACTTGCGAATGGTTTCGCGGTATGCCACCTGCGGCTTGCCGACCGTCGCTTCCACGCCGAACTCACGCTTCATCCGGTCAACCAGGATTTCGAGGTGGAGCTCGCCCATGCCCGAAATGATCGTTTGACCCGATTCTTCGTCGGTCTGCACGCGGAACGACGGATCTTCCTGAGCGAGACGATTGAGCGCCAGGCCCATCTTTTCCTGGTCAGCCTTCGTCTTCGGCTCGACTGCCTGCGAAATCACCGGCTCCGGGAAAATCATGCGCTCGAGCACGATCGGATGTGCCGGATCGCACAGCGTGTCGCCCGTCGTCGCCTCCTTCAGGCCGACCGCTGCGGCGATGTCGCCAGCGCGCACTTCCTTGATTTCTTCGCGCTGGTTCGCGTGCATCTGCAGAATACGGCCGAGACGTTCCTTCTTGTCCTTGGTCGCGTTGAGCAGCGTGTCGCCCGAATTCACCACGCCCGAATACACGCGGAAGAAGATCAGTTGGCCGACGAACGGGTCGGTCATGATCTTGAACGCGAGCGCCGAGAACTTCTCGTCGTCGGCAGCGCGGCGTTCCGTCTTCTCGCCATTTTCGAGTTCGCCCGTAACCGGCGGAATATCGACCGGCGACGGCAGGAAGTCGATCACGGCGTCGAGCATGCGCTGCACGCCCTTGTTCTTGAACGCGGTACCGCACAGCATCGGCTGGATTTCGCAAGCGATCGTACGATCTCGCAGACCCTTGACGATTTCCGCCTCAGCCAGTTCGCCCGCTTCGAGATACTTGTTCATCAAGTCTTCGCTCGACTCGGCCGCCGCTTCGACCATCTTCTCGCGCCACTCGTTGCACGTATCGACGAGTTCGGCCGGGATGTCGACGTAGTCGAACTTCGTGCCTTGGGACGCCTCGTCCCAAATGATCGCCTTCATCTTGATGAGGTCGACGACGCCCTTGAAGGTTTCTTCCGCGCCGATCGGCACCACCACCGGCACCGGGTTCGCCTTCAGACGGGTCTTCAGTTGGTCATAAACCTTGAAGAAGTTCGCGCCGGTGCGGTCCATCTTGTTGACGAACGCAAGACGCGGCACCTTGTACTTGTTCGCCTGGCGCCACACCGTTTCCGACTGCGGCTGCACGCCGCCCACTGCGCAGTAGACCATGCACGCGCCGTCGAGGACGCGCATCGAGCGCTCCACTTCGATCGTGAAGTCGACGTGCCCCGGGGTGTCGATGATGTTGATGCGGTGTTCCGGATAGTTGCCGCCCATGCCCTTCCAGAAGGCGGTGGTCGCAGCGGACGTGATCGTGATGCCACGCTCCTGTTCCTGCTCCATCCAGTCCATCGTTGCAGCGCCATCGTGAACTTCACCGATCTTGTGGTTCACACCGGTGTAAAACAGAATGCGCTCGGTCGTCGTCGTTTTGCCGGCGTCGATGTGAGCGCTAATACCGATGTTGCGGTAGCGCTCGATAGGAGTCTTACGAGCCACTTTGATCCTCTATTGGTTGGCGCGATGCGACCCTTGTCGCAGCACACCTCAACACAAACGGGCGAGGCGCTTGAAAAGCGCACCCGCCCGGAATTTTTCCGCTAACAGCCCAGCCTGGCGCTTAGAAACGGAAGTGCGAGAACGCCCGGTTGGCTTCCGCCATCCGGTGAACTTCGTCGCGCTTCTTCATCGCGCCGCCGCGGCCTTCAGCCGCTTCGGAGAGCTCACCGGCCAGACGCAGCGCCATCGACTTCTCGCTACGCTTCTTCGCAGCCTCGCGCAACCAGCGCATCGCCAATGCCATACGACGCGACGGGCGCACTTCGACCGGAACCTGATAGTTGGCACCACCAACGCGACGGCTCTTCACTTCGACGACCGGCTTCACGTTGTTGAGCGCAACCGTGAACACTTCCAGCGGGTCCTTGCCACCCTTGGTCTGGATTTGCTCGAATGCGCCATAAACGATGCGCTCAGCGACCGACTTCTTGCCGGACAGCATCAGCATGTTCATGAACTTGGCTACATCTACATTGCCGTACTTCGGATCCGGCAACACTTCCCGCTTGGGGACTTCGCGACGACGCGGCATGTTTCTTCCTTTACCTGTTCAGTTGGAGCTCGAAAGCCCCGCGGCCACCAACTAACCCGATCTCATCTGCTCGACTAACCAGCTTGGCCGGGTGACCACTTACTCGACAGCACCGGCAATCCGGCACCACCGCCTTAACCGCCCGGAGGCGATCTCCATTCAGAGGCAGCTTACTTCGCAGCCTTTGCACGCTTCGCGCCGTACTTCGAACGAGCTTGCTTACGGTCCTTGACGCCCTGCGTATCCAGCGAGCCGCGAACCATGTGGTAACGCACACCCGGCAAGTCCTTCACACGGCCGCCGCGGATCAGCACAACCGAGTGTTCCTGCAGGTTGTGGCCTTCACCGCCGATGTACGAAATCACTTCGAAGCCGTTCGTCAGACGAACCTTGGCGACCTTACGGAGTGCCGAGTTCGGCTTCTTCGGCGTCGTCGTGTACACACGGGTGCACACGCCGCGACGCTGGGGGCAGTCCTGCAAGGCCGGGCTCTTGCTCTTCGTCGTTTCCGACGTGCGGCCTTTGCGAACCAGTTGATTGATGGTTGGCATTGTTTATTCCTGAAATTGACCAAAAACGACACGTCGGCCTCGGGCAAAGCGAAATCCGACATGCGTGACGCTCCGGAACGCGTACGCGACCCAAGGCTTGCGCCCAGGAATCAACCCACCGAGAACCGGAACCCAGCATAATATTCCGAAAATCCCAAGTGAGTCAACAGCTTGCGTGATTTTTGGTGCCAGAATGCGGTCGCCGGCGACGCGCGTCAGGCCGCTTCGACGACCTCGAGGATCTCGTCGCCGAAGCGGTCGAGCTTGCGCGCGCCGATCCCTGGAATATGGCGCAGATCTTCGATCGACTCCGGCGCGTTGCGGGCGATCTCCGCGAGCGTCGCGTCGTGGAAGATCACGTACGCGGGCACGCCGTCGCTCTTCGCGGTCTCCGCCCGCCACGCGCGCAGCCGCTCCCAGCACGCGCGCTCGCGCGGATTCATGCCGGCCGTCGGATCGACGCGTGCGCCGCTGCGGCCCGACGACTGGCGGGTGCGCGCCGGCTTCACGTAGCGGCGCAGCGTGACCGTCTCCTCGCCCTTGAGCACCGGCTTGCTCGCCTCGGTCAGCACGAGCGCGCCGAAGCCGCCGTGATCGACGGCGAGGTAGCCGAACGCGACGAGCTGCCGGAAGATCGCGCGCCATTCGGGCTCGGACAGCTCGGCGCCGATGCCGAACGTGCTGAGATTCTCGTGGCCGCGCTGCAGTACCTTCTCGTTGCGCGCGCCGCGCAGCACTTCGATCAGGTGGCTCGCGCCGAAGTTGAAGCCGCTCGCGCGCTGCGCACGGAACACGCACGACAGCGCCATCCGCGCCTCGCGCGTCGCATCCCACGTCGCCGGCGGCTCGATGCAGGTGTCGCAGTTGCCGCACGGTGCGCTCGTCTCGCCGAAATACGCGAGCAGCCGGACGCGGCGGCACGACGCCGTCTCGCACAGCCCGAGCAGCGCGTCGAGCTTCGACGTCTGGACGCGCTTGTGCGTGTCGTCGGCGTCCGACTCGTCGATCATCTTGCGCTGCTGGACCACGTCGCCGAGCCCGTACGCCATCCACGCGTTGGCGGGCATGCCGTCGCGGCCCGCGCGACCCGTCTCCTGGTAGTAGCCTTCGACGCTCTTCGGCAAATCGAGGTGCGCGACGAAGCGCACGTCCGGCTTGTCGATGCCCATTCCGAACGCGATCGTCGCGCACATGACGACGCCTTCCTCGCGCTGGAACATCTCCTGGTGCCTCTGCCGGATTCCGAATTCCATCCCCGCGTGATACGGCAGCGCACGAACCCCTTGCGCCTTCAGCCACTCGGCCGTCTCCTCGACCTTGCGGCGCGACAGGCAGTAGACGACGCCCGCGTCGGTCGTGCCGTCCGCATTCGTGTGCTCCGCCCGGATGAAATCGAGCAGCTGCGCGCGCGCGTTGTCCTTCTCGACAATCCGGTAGCGGATGTTCGGCCGATCGAAGCTCGACACGAAAATCCGCGCGTCGTCGAGCGCGAGCCGCTGGACGATCTCGTCGCGCGTGATCGCGTCGGCGGTCGCCGTCAGCGCGATTCGCGGCACGTCCGGGAAACGCTCGTGCAGCACCGACAACTGGATGTACTCGGGCCGGAAATCGTGCCCCCACTGCGACACGCAGTGCGCCTCGTCGATTGCGAAGAGGCCGATGCGGGCGCGCTCGAGCAGATCGAGGAAGCGCGGCGTCATCAGCCGCTCGGGCGCGACATAGAGCAGATCGATGTCCCCGTCGCGCAGCGCGCGCTCGGTCGCGGCCGCCTCGGCGCCGGAGAGCGTCGAATTCAGATACGCGGCGCGCACGCCGACTTCGGAAAGCGCGGCGACCTGGTCCTGCATCAGCGCGATCAGCGGCGACACGACGATGCCGGCGCCGCAGCCAGCCTCGTTGCGCACGAGCGCCGGAATCTGGTAGCAGAGCGACTTGCCGCCACCCGTCGGCATCAGCACGAGGCAGTCGCCGCCCGCCGCGACGTGCTCGACGATCTCGCCCTGTTGACCTCGGAAGGCGGGATAGCCAAAGACTTCGTTGAGAATTTCGAGCGCGCGGGACATGGATCGGATGGAGGACAACGAAAAGTGCCGGTGGGCGGAATTTTACCAACGTCCCCGCAGCGAAAGGAGAACGGCGTTCGCACGTTATCCGATCGGCAGACTCGCCGCCGAACGGTTCGCGAAAAAAAAGCCGCCCGGTCGAAACCGGGCGGCTTCATCAGCAGACTGGCAAAGCGGCTCGCGCCGCTTCGCTTACTCCGCCGGATGCTGCGGCTCTTCGGCGGGCGCCGCCGGCGTGCCGAACTCGAACGCCTCTTCCGCTGCGATCTGGTCGAAACGTTCGCGATCCGACAGTTCCTTCGCCTTGCGCGCCTTGTGGAACGCGAGGCCCGTACCTGCCGGAATCAGACGGCCGACGATCACGTTTTCCTTCAGGCCGCGCAGATCGTCGCGCTTGCCCATGATCGCCGCTTCGGTCAGCACGCGGGTCGTTTCCTGGAACGATGCCGCGGAGATGAACGAGTCGGTCGACAGCGACGCCTTCGTGATACCCAGCAGGATGTTGTCGTACGTTGCCGGACGCTTGTCCTCGGCGATCATGCGATCGTTCTCGTCCAGCATGTCCGAACGCTCGACCTGCTCGCCAGGGATGAAACGCGTATCGCCGTTGTCGACGATCTGCACGCGGCGAAGCATCTGACGCACGATCACTTCGATGTGCTTGTCGTTGATCTTCACGCCCTGCAGACGGTACACGTCCTGCACTTCGTCGACGATGTAGCGCGACAGCGCCTCGATACCCTGCAGACGCAGGATGTCGTGCGGATCGGCCGGACCGTCCACGATCATTTCGCCCTTGTTGACGACCTGAGCATCGTGGACCAGCACCTGCTTTTCCTTCGCGATCAGGAACTCGTGCTGGTTGCCCTCGAGATCCGTGATGACGAGACGCTGCTTGCCCTTCGTGTCCTTGCCGAACGACGTCGTACCCGTGACTTCCGCGAGAATGCCCGCATCCTTCGGCGAACGCGCTTCGAACAGCTCGGCCACGCGCGGCAGACCGCCGGTAATGTCGCGCGTCTTCTGCGCTTCGGTCGGGATACGTGCGAGCACTTCACCCACCTGCACTTGCTGACCGTCCTTCACGGTGATCAGCGCGCCGACCTGGAAGCCGATCTGCACCGCGTGCTCCGTGCCCGGGATCTTCACTTCTTCGCCGTTCGCGTCGAGCAGCTTCACCTGCGGGCGCACGCTCTTCGAAGCTTGCGAACCGCGGCGCTTCACGTCGATCACGACGAGGGTCGACAGACCGGTCACGTCGTCGATCTGCTTCGCGACCGTCACGCCTTCCTCGACGTTCTCGAACTTCACCGTACCGCCGTACTCGGTGATGATCGGACGCGTCAGCGGATCCCACGTGGCCAGCTGCGTACCGGCCTTGATCTGCGCACCGTCGAGCTGCAGCAGCGTCGCGCCGTACGGCACCTTGTGGCGCTCGCGCTCCCGGCCGATATCGTCCGTGATCATCGCCTCGCCCGAGCGCGAGATGACGATCTGCTCGCCCTTCGCGTTCGTGACATAACGCATCGTCGCCGTGAAGCGCACGGTACCGTTGCTCTTCGCTTCGACCGACGAAGCCACTGCCGCACGCGATGCCGCACCACCGATGTGGAACGTACGCATCGTCAGCTGCGTGCCCGGTTCGCCGATCGACTGCGCCGCGATCACGCCGACCGCTTCGCCGACGTTCACGAGCGAGCCACGGCCGAGGTCACGGCCGTAGCACGACGCGCACAGGCCGTAGCGCGTTTCGCAGGTCAGCGCCGTGCGCACGCGCACTTCGTCGATGCCGAGGCGCTCGATCTCTTCGACCGCCGTTTCGTCGAGCAGCGTGCCGGATTCGTACAGCGTTTCCTGCGTCTCCGGATTCACGACGTCCGCCACCGCGACGCGGCCGAGGATGCGGTCGCGCAGCGCTTCGACGACTTCACCGCCTTCGACGAGCGCCTTCATCGCGACGCCGTTGGACGTGCCGCAATCGTCCTCGACGACGACGAGATCCTGCGTCACGTCGACGAGACGACGCGTCAGGTAACCCGAGTTCGCCGTCTTCAGTGCCGTATCAGCCAGACCCTTCCGTGCACCGTGGGTCGAGATGAAGTACTGCAACACGTTCAGGCCTTCGCGGAAGTTCGCGGTAATCGGCGTCTCGATAATCGAGCCGTCCGGCTTCGCCATCAGGCCGCGCATACCGGCCAGCTGACGAATCTGCACCGCCGAACCCCGGGCGCCCGAGTCGGCCATCATGTAGATCGAGTTGAACGATTCCTGGCGCGTTTCGTTGCCGTCGCGGTCCGTCACCGGCTCCGTCGACAACTGCTCCATCATCGCCTTGCCGACCGCTTCCGACGTCGCCGACCAGATGTCGACCACGTTGTTGTAGCGTTCCTGCGCGGTGACGAGACCCGACATGTACTGGCGGTCGTATTCCTTCACCTTCTTCGCGGCGTCGCCGACGATCGTTTCCTTCTGCGGCGGCACGAGCATGTCGTCGACGCAGATCGAGATGCCGGCGCGCGTCGCGAGGCGGAAGCCCGACTGCATCAACTGATCGGCGAAGACCACCGTCGCGCGCAGACCGCACTTGCGGAACGCCGTGTTGATGAGGCGCGAGATTTCCTTCTTCTTCAGCGGCTTGTTCAGCACCGAGAACGGCAGGCCGGCAGGCAGGATTTCCGACAGGATCGCGCGGCCGACGGTCGTCGCGTACAGCGAGATCTTCGGCACGAACTGCGGCGCGCCTTCCGACGTGTCCTCGTTGCGGACCATTTCGGTGATCCGCACGTTCACGCGCGATGCGAGCTCGACTTCCTTGTTCTCGTACGCGCGGAGCACTTCCGACACGCCGGTGAACGACAGGCCTTCGCCCTTCGCATTGATCGCTTCGCGGGTCGCGTAGTACAGACCCAGCACGATATCCTGCGACGGCACGATCGACGGATCGCCGTTCGCCGGGAACAGCACGTTGTTCGACGCAAGCATCAGCGTGCGCGCTTCCATCTGCGCTTCGAGCGACAGCGGCACGTGAACGGCCATCTGGTCACCGTCGAAGTCGGCGTTGAACGCCGCGCAGACGAGCGGGTGCAGCTGGATCGCCTTGCCTTCGATCAGAACCGGCTCGAACGCCTGGATGCCGAGACGGTGCAGCGTCGGCGCGCGGTTCAGCATCACCGGGTGCTCGCGGATCACCTCTTCGAGGATGTCCCACACGACGGGCGTCTGGTTCTCGACTTCCTTCTTCGCGGCCTTGATGGTCGTCGCGACGCCCATCACTTCGAGCTTGTTGAAGATGAACGGCTTGAACAGCTCGAGCGCCATCAGCTTCGGCAGACCGCACTGGTGCAGCTTCAGCGTCGGGCCGACCACGATGACCGAACGGCCCGAGTAGTCGACGCGCTTGCCGAGCAGGTTCTGGCGGAAGCGGCCGCCCTTGCCCTTGATCATGTCGGCGAGCGACTTCAGCGGACGCTTGTTCGCGCCCGTCATCGCCTTGCCGCGACGGCCGTTGTCGAGCAGCGAGTCGACGGCTTCCTGCAGCATCCGCTTTTCGTTGCGGACGATGATTTCCGGCGCCTTCAGCTCGAGCAGACGCTTCAACCGGTTGTTACGGTTGATCACGCGGCGGTACAGGTCGTTCAGGTCCGACGTCGCGAAACGGCCGCCGTCGAGCGGCACGAGCGGACGCAGTTCCGGCGGCAGCACCGGCAGCACTTCGAGGATCATCCACTCGGGCTTGATGCCCGAGCGCTGGAATGCCTCGAGGACCTTCAGGCGCTTCGCGTACTTCTTGATCTTCGCTTCCGAGCCGGTGTTCTTCAGCTCGGTGCGCAGCGTCTCGACCTGCTCGTCGATGTTGATCGCGCGCAGCAGCTCGCGCACGCCTTCCGCGCCCATTTCGGCGCGGAATTCGTCGCCGTATTCCTCGACCTTGTTGTAGTAATCCTCTTCGGTCATGATCTGACGCGCCTTCAGCGGCGTCATGCCCGGATCGATCACCACGTATGCTTCGAAGTACAGCACGCGCTCGATGTCGCGCAGCGTCATGTCGAGCACCATGCCCAGACGCGACGGCAGCGACTTCAGGAACCAGATGTGCGCGACGGGCGACGCCAGCTCGATGTGGCCCATCCGTTCACGACGCACCTTCGCGAGCGTCACTTCGACGCCGCACTTCTCGCAGATCACGCCGCGGTGCTTCAGGCGCTTGTACTTGCCGCACAAGCACTCGTAGTCCTTGATCGGGCCGAAGATCTTCGCGCAGAACAGACCGTCGCGCTCCGGCTTGAACGTGCGGTAGTTGATCGTCTCCGGCTTCTTCACCTCGCCGAACGACCACGAACGGATCTTGTCCGGCGAAGCCAGACCAATCTTGATCGCGTCAAAAACTTCTTCTTGTTGGACTTGCTTGAATAGATCGAGCAAAGCTTTCATCGCTTCTCTCCAGTAGTCCGATTAGTTCCGGTCCAGGTCGATGTCGATACCCAGCGACCGGATTTCCTTCACCAGCACGTTGAACGACTCGGGCATGCCGGCATCGATCACGTGATCGCCCTTCACCAGGTTTTCATAAACCTTGGTACGGCCCGTGACGTCGTCCGACTTCACCGTCAGCATTTCCTGCAGCACGTACGATGCGCCATACGCTTCGAGCGCCCACACTTCCATTTCACCGAAACGCTGGCCGCCGAACTGTGCCTTGCCGCCGAGCGGCTGCTGCGTCACGAGCGAGTACGGGCCCGTCGAACGCGCGTGCATCTTGTCGTCGACCAAGTGGTGCAGCTTCAGGTAGTGCATGTAGCCGAGCGTCACGCGACGTTCGAACATTTCACCCGTGCGGCCGTCGTACAGGCGGACCTGATTCTTCGACGGGTTCATGCCGAGCTGTTCCGCGATCTCGTCCGGGAACGCCAGATCGAGCATCTTCGACATTTCTTCCTCGGTCGCACCGTCGAACACCGGCGTTGCGAACGGCACGCCTTCGCGCAGGTTCTTCGCGAGCTCGAGGATTTCGTCGTCGCTGAAGCTGTCCAGATCTTCCGCGCGGCCCGACTCGTTGTAGATCTTCGTCAGGAACGCACGCAGTTCCTCGAGCTTCACCTGACGCTGCAGCATTTCGCCGATACGCCAGCCGAGGCCCTTCGCGGCCCAGCCGAGGTGCACTTCCAGAACCTGACCCACGTTCATCCGCGACGGCACGCCGAGCGGGTTCAGCACGACGTCTGCCGGACGACCGTCGGCCATGTACGGCATGTCTTCGATCGGAACGATCTTCGACACGACACCCTTGTTACCGTGACGGCCTGCCATCTTGTCGCCAGGCTGCAGGCGGCGCTTCACCGCGAGGTACACCTTGACCATCTTCAGCACGCCCGGCGGCAGTTCGTCGCCTTGCGTGAGCTTCTTGCGCTTCTCTTCGAACGCGAGGTCGAACTGGTGACGCTTTTCCTCGATCGAGTTCTTGATCGCTTCGAGCTGAGCCGCCGCTTCGTCGTCCGCGAGGCGGATGTCGAACCAGTGATAGTGGTCGAGGTCTTCCAGGTAAGCCTGGTCGATCTTCGTGCCCTTCGCGAGCTTCTTCGGACCGCCGTTCGCGACCTTGCCGACGAGCATGCGCGCGAGACGCTGGAACGCGTCGCCTTCCACGATGCGCAGCTGGTCGTTCAGGTCGAGGCGATAGCGCTTCAGTTCGTCGTCGATGATCTGCTGAGCACGCTTGTCGCGCTGGATGCCTTCGCGCGTGAACACCTGGACGTCGATCACGGTGCCGCTCATGCCCGACGGCACACGCAGCGACGTGTCCTTCACGTCCGACGCCTTCTCGCCGAAGATCGCGCGCAGCAGCTTCTCTTCCGGCGTCAGCTGGGTTTCGCCCTTCGGCGTGACCTTGCCGACCAGCACGTCGCCCGCTTCGACTTCCGCACCGATGTAGACGATGCCCGATTCGTCGAGACGACCGAGCTGGACTTCCGCCAGGTTCGAGATGTCGCGCGTGATTTCTTCCGGCCCGAGCTTCGTGTCGCGTGCAACGACGTTCAGCTCTTCGATGTGGATCGACGTGTAGCGATCGTCGGCCACGACCTTCTCCGAGATCAGGATCGAATCCTCGAAGTTGTAGCCGTTCCACGGCATGAACGCGATCAGCATGTTCTGGCCGAGCGCGAGCTCGCCCAGGTCCGTCGATGCGCCGTCGGCCAGCACGTCGCCGCGCGCGACCTTGTCGCCCATCTTCACGATCGGACGCTGGTTGATGTTCGTGTTCTGGTTCGAACGCGTGTACTTGATCAGGTTGTAGATGTCGACGCCGACTTCACCCGCGACCGCTTCGTCGTCGTTCACGCGAATCACGATGCGGCCCGCGTCGACGTAGTCGACGACGCCGCCGCGCAACGCCTGCACCGTCGTGCCCGAGTCGACCGCCACGGTGCGCTCGATACCGGTACCGACGACGGGCTTCTCAGGGCGCAGGCACGGCACGGCCTGACGCTGCATGTTCGAGCCCATCAGCGCGCGGTTCGCGTCATCGTGCTCGAGGAACGGAATCAGCGAAGCCGCAACCGACACGATCTGCGACGGCGCCACGTCCATGTACTGGATGCGGTCCGGCGTGACCATCATCGTTTCGCCGGCTTCGCGCGACGACACCAGTTCGTCGACCAGCTGACCGTTGTCGTCGATCGCCGCGTTCGCCTGCGCGATCATGTAGCGGCCTTCTTCGATCGCCGACAGATAGTCGATCTGGTCGGTCACCTTGCTGTCGGCGACCTTGCGGTACGGCGTCTCGAGGAAGCCGTACTCGTTCAGGTGCGCGTACAGGGCGAGCGAGTTGATCAGACCGATGTTCGGACCTTCCGGCGTTTCGATCGGGCACACGCGGCCATAGTGGGTCGGGTGCACGTCGCGGACTTCGAAGCCCGCGCGCTCGCGCGTCAGGCCACCCGGGCCCAGTGCGGAAACGCGGCGCTTGTGCGTGATTTCCGACAGCGGGTTGGTCTGGTCCATGAACTGCGACAGTTGCGACGAACCGAAGAACTCGCGGATCGCCGACGAGATCGGCTTCGAGTTGATCAGGTCGTGCGGCATCAGGTTTTCGCTTTCGGCCTGGCCGAGGCGTTCCTTCACCGCGCGCTCGACGCGCACGAGACCTGCGCGGAATTGGTTCTCCGCCAGTTCGCCGACGCAGCGCACGCGACGGTTGCCGAGGTGGTCGATGTCGTCGACTTCGCCCTTGCCGTTGCGCAGCTCGACGAGGATCTTGATCGTCGCGAGGATGTCGTCGTCCTGCAGCGTCATCGGGCCCGTGATTTCGTCGCGGCCGACGCGGCGGTTGAACTTCATGCGGCCGACCTTCGACAGGTCGTACGCGTCTTCGCTATAGAACAGACGGTTGAACAGCGCCTCGACGGCTTCTTCCGTCGGCGGCTCGCCCGGGCGCATCATCCGGTAGATCGCGATGCGCGCGGCCGTCTTGTCGACGGTTTCGTCGACGCGCAGCGTCGACGAGATGTACGGACCCTGGTCCAGATCGTTCGTATAGAGCGTCTGGATTTCCTTGATCTTCGCTTCGCGCAGCTTCTCGAGCACGCCTTCCGTGATCTCGTCGTTCGCGTTCGCGATCACTTCACCCGTGTCGCCGTCGACGACGTTCTTCGCCAGCACGCGGCCGAGCAGATAGTCTTCGGGCACCGAGATGTACTTGGTCTTCGCGGCTTCGAGATCGCGAATGTGCTTCGCGTTGATCCGCTTGTCCTTCTGGACGATGACCTTGCCTTCGCGATCGGTGATGTCGAAGCGCGCGACTTCGCCGCGCAGGCGCTCGGGCACGAACTCCATCTGCGCGCCTTCGTCCATCAGCGTGAAGTTGTCGAAGACGAAGAAGTTCGCGAGGATCTGTTCCGGCGTGAGGCCGATCGCCTTCAGCAGGATCGTGACCGGCATCTTGCGGCGACGGTCGACGCGGAAGTACAGCACGTCCTTCGGATCGAATTCGAAGTCGAGCCACGAGCCGCGGTACGGAATGATCCGCGCGGAGAACAGCAGCTTGCCCGAGCTGTGCGTCTTGCCCTTGTCGTGTTCGAAGAACACGCCGGGCGAACGGTGCAGCTGCGACACGATCACGCGCTCGGTGCCGTTGATGACGAACGAACCGGTCGGCGTCATGAGCGGAATTTCGCCCATGTACACTTCCTGTTCCTTCACTTCCTTGACGACGGGCTTGCTCGGCGACTCCTTGTCGAGGAGCACGAGGCGCACCTTCGCGCGCAGCGCCGAGCAATAGGTCAGGCCGCGCTGCTGGCATTCCTTGATGTTGAACGCCGGCGACGACAACGCATAGCTCACGAACTCGAGACGAGCGAAGCCGTTATGCGAAACGATGGGAAACACCGACGTGAAGGCGGCCTGCAACCCTTCGGACTTGCGTTGCGCGGTAAGCACATCGGCTTGCAGAAATGTGCTGAATGATTCAAGCTGGGTGGCCAGCAGGAAAGGCACTTGGTGAACGATGGAACGCTTCGCGAAACTCTTGCGAATGCGCTTCTTCTCGGTGAAGGAATATTGCATACGATCTCCGAATCACGACGGGCGCTATCGAGGCGGGATACCTTGACGTGTCAAACCCGAGTGTTCACCGACTGAGACCCGATGGCCGTCCGACGGCACGAGCCGAGAAGCTTGGTGGTTGGCCGCTACCAACCGCTGGCTGACGGCAGCGGATGCCTGTGTTGCCCGCTGCCCGACCAAACTTGCCTTCTGCAGTCGCTTCAGAAGACAAAGAAAAATCGCCGATCGATGGTGGATGGGCGTTTTTCTTTGGCTTCTGCGGGTGCTCGTCCGACCTCTTCAAAGAGTGTCAAAACACTGCCCCCACAAAGCACAAAAAGGCCGGCGGTGGAAAACCGCCAGCCTTCGCACAGCGCGTCGGAACTTACTTGACTTCGACCTTCGCGCCCGCGTCTTCCAGCTTCTTCTTGGCTTCGTCAGCGGCAGCCTTGTCGACGCCTTCCTTGACGGGCTTCGGTGCGCCGTCAACCAGATCCTTCGCTTCCTTCAGGCCCAGGCCCGTCAGTTCGCGAACGGCCTTGATGACTGCAACCTTGTTGCCGCCTGCTTCCGTCAGAACGACCGTGAATTCGGTCTTCTCTTCAGCAGCCGCAGCAGCGCCGCCAGTGGCCGGGCCAGCAACTGCGACAGCAGCGGCCGACACGCCAAACTTCTCTTCGAACGCCTTGACCAGCTCGTTCAGTTCCAGAACGGTCATCCCTTCGACTGCTGCCAGGATGTCTTCTTTTGCGATTGCCATTTGAAATACTCCTAAATTGAATTCGGATACAGCCAGCGATCTGTTGTGCCCAGATGCGTCCGCTTATGCAGCTTCGGCTTGCTTCTTCTCCGCCAGCGCGGCAAGAGCGCGCGCAAAGCCGGAAACAGGCGCCTGCATGACGAACAGCAGCTTCGAGAGCAGTTCTTCGCGGCTCGGGATGCTGGCCAGCGCTTGCACGCCCGCCTTGTCCATCACCTTGCCATCGAACGAACCGGCCTTGATGACCAACTTGTCATTGCTCTTGCCGAAGTCGTTGACGACCTTCGCAGCAGCAATGGCATCTTCCGAGATGCCGTAGATCAGGGGGCCAGTCATCTGCTCTGCCAGCGGAGCAAACGGCGTACCTTCGACGGCGCGGCGCGCCAGCGTGTTCTTCAACACGCGCAGGTAAACCTGTTGCTCGCGCGCTTTCGCGCGCAGCTTGGTCAGATCGCCAACCGTAATCCCACGATACTCAGCCAGCACAACGGTCTGGGCCTTCGCAACTTGCGCGGCGACCTCAGCAACGACGGCTTGCTTGTCTTCTCTATTAAGCGGCACGGTTAGCCTCCAGAATCGATACGCTCCGCATGACGCATCGCGTACCTCGTTCAACAACGGCGTCCGACTCGTTAGGAGTATTTCCGCCGAAGATCGTCGATCGCTCGTCGACCTTCCGCTTCACCACTGCAAAACTTTTTCGGGTTCGCCATCTGCGTTGGCTTGCATTAAGGGATCGCCCAACTGCTGCTTTCCCACCAACGGTCTTTGATAACCGGCCGTCCGACGATGCTGCATCGAACGACCGCCCAAAGCCCTTTTGAGCCGCTTCTCGCGGAAGCGGCCCGAATAACTTCACTTACTGCGCGGCCAGCGAGCCCTGGTCGACGCGAACGCCGACGCCCATCGTGCTCGACAGCGCGATCTTGCGCAGATACACGCCCTTGCTCGTCGCCGGCTTCGCCTTCTGCAGCGCTTCGATCAGCGCCGACAGGTTCGAACGCAGCGCGGTCGGCTCGAACGATGCACGGCCGATCGTCGCGTGGATGATGCCCGCCTTGTCGACGCGGAACTGCACCTGACCCGCCTTCGCGTTCTTCACCGCGGTCGCGACGTCCGGCGTGACCGTGCCGACCTTCGGGTTCGGCATCAGGCCTCGCGGGCCGAGGATCTGACCCAGCGTGCCGACGATACGCATCGTGTCCGGCGAAGCGATCACGATGTCGAAGTCCATTTGACCGGCCTTGATCTGCTCAGCCAGATCTTCCATACCGACCACTTCGGCACCGGCAGCGCGCGCTTGCTCGGCCTTCTCGCCTTGCGCAAACACGGCGACGCGGACCGACTTGCCGGTACCGGCCGGCAACACGACCGAACCACGAACGACCTGGTCCGACTTTTTCGCATCGATGCCGAGCTGAACCGCGACGTCGATCGACTCGTTGAACTTCGCGCTCGCGCATTCCTTCACGAGAGCCAGAGCCTCGTCGATCGCGTACAGTTTCTGACGGTCGACCTTAGCGGCAAATGCCTGACGGCGCTTCGAGATCTTGGCCATTTACACGCCCTCCACAGTGATGCCCATCGAGCGTGCGCTACCAGCGATGGTGCGAACGGCCGCGTCGAGATCAGCTGCCGTAAGATCCGGCATCTTGGTCTTCGCGATTTCTTCCGCTTGCGCGCGGGTGATCTTGCCGACCTTGTCGGTGTGGGGCTTGCTCGAGCCCTTGTCGACCTTCGCCGCCTTCTTGATCAGGACCGTCGCGGGCGGGGTCTTCATCACGAACGTGAAGCTCTTGTCCGCGTATGCCGTGATGACGACCGGCACCGGCAGACCCGGCTCCATGCCTTGAGTCTGCGCGTTGAACGCCTTGCAGAACTCCATGATGTTCAGGCCGCGCTGGCCCAGTGCCGGACCGACCGGCGGCGACGGATTGGCTTTACCTGCAGGGATCTGCAGCTTGATAAAGCCGACAATCTTCTTTGCCATTTGAAAACCTCGTTGGAACGCATGAAAGCGTCCGGTGAGTGATAACGCGGGTTCGTCCTGCGACTACTTGCGCTCCTCAACGACCATTAGCGCGGGCCGTAAGCGCGAAGGTGGGCAGCTCCCGGAGCTGCCCACCTGAACTTTGCTCAAACCTTTTCGACCTGGCCGAATTCCAATTCGACCGGCGTTGCGCGACCGAAAATGGTGACCGACACGCGAACTCTCGATTTTTCGTAGTTCACTTCTTCGACCGTGCCGTTGAAGTCCGTGAACGGACCCTCCTTCACGCGCACCATCTCGCCGACTTCGAACAGGGTCTTCGGGCGCGGCTTCTCCACACCTTCCTGCATCTGCGACATGATCTTTTCGACTTCCCGCGGGGAAATCGGACTCGGGCGATTGCGCGCCCCGCCGACGAAACCGGTGACCTTCGCGGTGTTTTTCACGAGGTGCCACGTTTCGTCTGTCATTTCCATTTCAACCAGCACGTAGCCGGGGAAGAAACGACGCTCGGTCACCGCTTTGTGACCGCCCTTGACTTCAACCACTTCCTCGGTCGGAACCAGGATCTGGCCGAACTTGTCCTGCATGCCGGCACGTTCGATGCGCTCTTGAAGCGCACGTTGCACGCTCTTCTCCATACCGGAGTAGGCGTGCACGACGTACCAACGTTTTCCACTCGGGGATGCCGGAGTATCGCTCATATCATTTCCAACCCAGAATCACCGAGAATATCACCCATTCGATGGATTTATCGCTTATCCAAAGAAGGAGGGCCATGACCAGCACAAAACCGAAGACGACAAGCGTGGTTTGCGTGGCTTCCTTGCGCGTGGGCCAAACGACTTTGCGCACCTCGCGGTACGAATCCTTCGCAAAAGCAATGAAGCCCTTGCCCGGAAGCGATATCAGCGCAACGCCCACACCGGCGATCACCCCCACTGCCAAAGCAGCGCCGCGGATATACCACTCCTTGCCACCCAGCAAGAAGAAGCCCGCGAATCCGGCCAAGACCAACAATACACCCAGGGCCAGCATCAGCTTATCGCCGGAGGTATTTACAGTTTCGACGGAAGGATTCGCCATAACACTCTAAAACAAACGCCACGCAGAAAAACGTGGCTTATGTGGCAGGGGCAGAGGGAATCGAACCCCCAACCTTCGGTTTTGGAGACCGACGCTCTGCCAGTTGAGCTATACCCCTAGACCATGTTGGGACCGGCTGACACCGGCCCCTAAACTGTCGATCAGCGAATAACTGGCTTACTCGATGATCTTGGCGACGACGCCGGCGCCGACGGTGCGGCCGCCTTCACGGATTGCGAAGCGCAGACCTTCTTCCATCGCGATCGGCGCAATCAGCTTCACCGTGATCGACACGTTGTCGCCCGGCATCACCATTTCCTTGTCCTTCGGCAGCTCGATCGAGCCCGTCACGTCCGTCGTACGGAAGTAGAACTGCGGACGGTAGTTGTTGAAGAACGGCGTATGACGACCGCCTTCGTCCTTCGACAGCACGTACACCTCAGCCGTGAAGTGCGTGTGCGGCGTGATCGAACCCGGCTTCGCCAGAACCTGGCCGCGCTCCACGTCTTCACGCTTCGTGCCGCGCAGCAGGATACCGACGTTGTCGCCTGCCTGACCCTGGTCCAGCAGCTTGCGGAACATTTCCACGCCCGTGCAGGTCGTCTTCACCGTCGGCTTGATACCGACGATTTCGATTTCCTCACCCACCTTGATCACGCCGCGCTCGACACGACCCGTCACCACCGTACCGCGGCCCGAGATCGAGAACACGTCTTCCACCGGCATCAGGAACGCACCGTCGACCGCGCGCTCCGGCGTCGGGATGTACGTGTCCAGCGCGTCCGCCAGGTTCATGATCGCCACTTCGCCCAGCTCGCCCGTGTCGCCTTCCAGCGCCAGCTTCGCCGAACCCTTGATGATCGGCGTGTCGTCGCCCGGGAAGTCGTACTTCGACAGCAGTTCGCGCACTTCCATCTCGACCAGCTCGAGCAGCTCGGCGTCGTCCACCATGTCGCACTTGTTCAGGAACACGATGATGTACGGAACGCCAACCTGACGCGCCAGCAGGATGTGCTCGCGCGTTTGCGGCATCGGGCCGTCTGCGGCCGAGCACACCAGGATCGCGCCGTCCATCTGCGCCGCGCCCGTGATCATGTTCTTCACGTAGTCAGCGTGGCCCGGGCAGTCGACGTGCGCGTAGTGGCGGTTCGCCGTCTCGTATTCCACGTGCGCCGTGTTGATCGTGATGCCGCGCGCCTTTTCTTCAGGCGCCGCGTCGATCTGGTCGTATGCCTTCGCTTCGCCGCCGAACTTCTTCGTCAGCACCGTCGTGATCGCTGCCGTCAGCGTCGTCTTGCCGTGGTCAACGTGACCAATCGTACCAACGTTCACGTGCGGCTTGGTCCGCTCAAACTTTTCCTTGGCCATTTTCAACTCCCGAAAGGAATTTCACATGTTGCGCCGCGCGCAAACAGACACTGACTACTTCACTGGTGCCCATGGGCAGGATCGAACTGCCGACCTCTCCCTTACCAAGGGAGTGCTCTACCACTGAGCCACATGGGCGCCTTACGCTTCAACTGCCTGAACTGGAGCGGGTGAAGGGAATCGAACCCTCGTCGTAAGCTTGGAAGGCTTCTGCTCTACCATTGAGCTACACCCGCAAGGGCCAGCAACGATTCCCTATACCGCTCTGTGCTTATGTCTTGGTGGAGGAGGTTGGATTCGAACCAACGTAGGCGTAAGCCAACAGATTTACAGTCTGCCCCCTTTAGCCACTCGGGCACCCCTCCGTAGAGAACTGACGATTATGGGGGTACATCGAACTCGTGTCAAGCGCTTCGTTGAGATTATTTGCATCTTCTTCGAGCGCGCCGATGCCGTCCAACCTGCGCCGCCGCTTTTCAGTTGCCATCGCACCGGCAACGGGGCCATCTATGCGCGTTACTGAACCGAACGGGAACGTCTGGTACCACCTTTCGTCGCTTCCGCCTGCCCGGCAAGAAACGCGCCGGAAAACGGGAGACCTGAATCATACGGTGTTGGAAGGGGGCCGCCAAGTGCCGAACAGCGACAAGCACAAAAGAAATCGCTCGAACGGCAAAAGCCGGCGATCAATGATCGAGCTCCATATATGAATCATCACTCGCGGGATTGATCAGCGACGTCAGCACGTGGTCCGCTCATCAGCCGTTTATCCGAAGATAGCGATGCGCAAAGCCCTCGCTCTCGAAGCCCAACCGAGCAAGAAGTCGGCCCCTACGCACGTTTTCGGGACGGTAATTCGCCATGATGCGATGCAGGCGTAGCACGCCGAACACATGCTCGGTCGCGATTCGCAGTCCCACCTGCATCAACCCTCGCCCCTGCAGCGCCTGATCGACAGAAAATCCGAGGTGGCATGCCTGAAGCAGCCTGCGCACGATGTTCGTAAAGTGGCAAGCTCCGATAACAGCGCCATCTTCGGCCCGAAACAGGAGCAAATGCAGCACGGATTGCGCCTCGTTCTCTCGCGCCAGATCGACGAGCCACGCGTCGATCAAGGAGAGGGGTAGAAAGCGCTATCCCTGAGGGGTTCCCACGGCGATAGGTGAGCGATGTTCGACGTGTAATCGCGGTGCAGCGCTCACGCATGCGTCGGGGTCACCGCTTGCCGAGTGATATCTTTCGTCACGACGAGGCCGCCGGGAGCAAATCCGAATCGATGCGGCATCTTCATTCACCGCCAGAAACGTTGGGAATCCGATTTCGGTCTTTCTTGGTCGTGCATGCGCGTCGGTCTTCCAATAGAACTGCTCGGAGGAAACGCCCCGGTATTCTGGGCTAAGAAGCGCTAACAGAATGATTTTTGGAGGTGTCGCCAGCAAATGATGCAGGCGGCGATTTTCATGAACGCCTCGTGTATGGAGGCAAGGCGCTCGAATCGAATGCGCAGGCGTCTGAAGTTGTGCAGCCACGCGAAGGTGCGCTCGACGACCCACCGGGTCTTGCCGAGGCCGCTGCCGTGGGGCTCACCACGGCGTGCGATCTGCGTGGCGATACCGGCAGCGTGCAAGGGCTTACGATATTTGTCGTGGTCGTAACCGCGATCGGCCTGCACAACGACGGGCTTTGACAGAGGCCTCCCGCGCTTGCCACGAATGGGCGGAATGGCCTCGATCAGAGGCAGCAGTTGGGTGACGTCGTTGCGATTGGCACCCGTGAGGATCAGCGCGAGCGGGATGCCCTGCGCTTCGGTAACGAGATGGTGCTTTGAACCGGGTCGCGCCCGATCAGTGGGATTGGGTCCTGTTTTTGACCCGATCCCACTGCACGAATGGAGGACGAATCGATAACCACACGCGACCAGTCGATGCGATCGGCTGCACGAAGTTTCGCCAGCAATACTTCGTGCAGCCGGTCCCAGACGCCCGCCTGTTGCCAGTCGCGCAGTCTGCGCCAGCAGCTCATGCCCGAGCCGCAGCCCATTTCCTGCGGAAGCATTTCCCAGGGAATACCGGATTGCAGCACAAACAGGATGCCGGTCAGCACGGCGCGATCGTCCAGCGGCTTGCGGCCCGGGTATCGCGTACGGCGTGACTTCGGTGGAGGCAGCAGTGGTTGGATCAGTGACCACAGTTCGTCATCGAGTATCGGTTTGGCCATGGCCTCCTCGTCAGCGAAACAACGAAGAGGTTAACAAAACGCGCGGCGGGTTAACAGCCCCCAAACACTCATTTTGTTAGAGTTTTTAAGCGAATTTTCTTGACTCAGCCACCCTTCTCCTTCGCCTGAAGCCAATAGGCGCCTGGAGCTGACGATTGCGATGCCTGACAGCCGTCGCCGGCAAGCGTCCAAACAAAGGAGGAAAAACGGCGGTTCCCTAGGCTGCCAAAATTAAGACGGCAGGAAAAGTGTCCCTGCACGACGCCTCAGCGTGAGGTTTATCGACCGTTGACCGAATTAGGCGGTGGCCGCCATCGATCGTCTCGTCCACCACTCGATGATCTTCGAGTTGAACGTGGAAAGCTACCAACGTCGCAGCGCCGACAACAAGCGCGCGGCGACGTCAATTACCCCAACCAGAATCGGAAGGAGCGGCAACTCACTCCGCCGACCAGTCAAGATAGTTGTCGCTCGGGCAGCCATCGTAATTGACAATCTACACGGCCGGGCGGCCAAGCCGTACGTTGGTGCCTGACTGGAGCAGAAGCTTGGGTAAGAAGAGGGGCGCTGTCCGGCGGCGTGGCGGGGGGAGTCGTGGGCGGCAGGCCGAGGCCATCCGCGTGATGCGAGCGCAAGAAAGACAAAACCCCCGCCTGACAGGGCGGGGGTTTTGAGAGGGGGAGCCTGACGATTACCTACTTTCACACGGGCAATCCGCACTATCATCGGCGTAGAGTCGTTTCACGGTCCTGTTCGGGATGGGAAGGGGTGGGACCGACTCGCTATGGTCATCAGGCAAAGAGGGTTGTCGCGCTGCTTCGCAACGCGACCAATCTGGGAAGAAGCAGTAATCCTGGGGTTGTGAGGTTGTATCTCACACGTACGCGGTACTTCAACCGCAGTACGTCGAGTGCTTCACACTCGACGTTCGACATTCGTAAAGCGCTGAAGCGCTAACGACTGTCGAAACAGACTTGTTATAGGATCAAGCCTTACGGGCAATTAGTATCGGTTAGCTGAACGCATTACTGCGCTTACACACCCGACCTATCAACGTCCTGGTCTCGAACGACCCTTCAAGGGGATCAAGTCCCCGGGGAAGTCTCATCTTAAGGCGAGTTTCCCGCTTAGATGCTTTCAGCGGTTATCTCTTCCGAACATAGCTACCCGGCGATGCGACTGGCGTCACAACCGGTACACCAGAGGTTCGTCCACTCCGGTCCTCTCGTACTAGGAGCAGCCCCCTTCAAACTTCCAACGCCCACGGCAGATAGGGACCAAACTGTCTCACGACGTTTTAAACCCAGCTCACGTACCTCTTTAAATGGCGAACAGCCATACCCTTGGGACCGGCTACAGCCCCAGGATGAGATGAGCCGACATCGAGGTGCCAAACACCGCCGTCGATATGAACTCTTGGGCGGTATCAGCCTGTTATCCCCAGAGTACCTTTTATCCGTTGAGCGATGGCCCTTCCATACAGAACCACCGGATCACTATGACCTGCTTTCGCACCTGCTCGACTTGTCGGTCTCGCAGTTAAGCACGCTTATGCCATTGCACTATCAGCACGATTTCCGACCGTACCTAGCGTACCTTCGTACTCCTCCGTTACGCTTTGGGAGGAGACCGCCCCAGTCAAACTGCCTACCATGCACTGTCCCCGACCCGGATCACGGGCCAAGGTTAGAACCTCAAACAAACCAGGGTGGTATTTCAAGGACGGCTCCACCGAAACTAGCGTTCCGGTTTCATAGCCTCCCACCTATCCTACACAGATCGGTTCAAAGTCCAATGCAAAGCTACAGTAAAGGTTCATGGGGTCTTTCCGTCTAGCCGCGGGTAGATTGCATCATCACAAACACTTCAACTTCGCTGAGTCTCGGGAGGAGACAGTGTGGCCATCGTTACGCCATTCGTGCAGGTCGGAACTTACCCGACAAGGAATTTCGCTACCTTAGGACCGTTATAGTTACGGCCGCCGTTTACCGGGACTTCAATCAAGAGCTTGCACCCCATCATTTAATCTTCCGGCACCGGGCAGGCGTCACACCCTATACGTCCACTTTCGTGTTTGCAGAGTGCTGTGTTTTTATTAAACAGTCGCAGCCACCAGTTTATTGCAACCCCTTCACCCTTCCCCCGCAGGGGGGTCAAGCTACCAGGGCGTACCTTATCCCGAAGTTACGGTACCAATTTGCCGAGTTCCTTCTCCCGAGTTCTCTCAAGCGCCTTAGAATACTCATCTCGCCCACCTGTGTCGGTTTGCGGTACGGTCATTGTTAAACTGAAGCTTAGAGGCTTTTCTTGGAACCACTTCCAATTGCTTCGCGACCTAAGTCGCTCGCGCCACACCCTTGAATTCCGCACCCGGATTTGCCTAAGTGCCTTCTCCAATGCAGCGACCGGGACTTCCAACACCCGGACAACCTTCCGCGATCCGTCCCCCCATCGCATTTAACAATGGTGCAGGAATATTGACCTGCTTCCCATCAGCTACGCATTTCTGCCTCGCCTTAGGGGCCGACTCACCCTACGCCGATGAACGTTGCGTAGGAAACCTTGGGCTTACGGCGAGGGGGCCTTTCACCCCCTTTATCGCTACTCATGTCAGCATTCGCACTTCCGATACCTCCAGCACGCTTTTCAACGCACCTTCGCAGGCTTACGGAACGCTCTCCTACCATGCGAGCAAAGCTCGCATCCGCAGCTTCGGTATATAGCTTAGCCCCGTTACATCTTCCGCGCAGGACGACTCGATCAGTGAGCTATTACGCTTTCTTTAAAGGGTGGCTGCTTCTAAGCCAACCTCCTGACTGTTTTAGCCTTCCCACTTCGTTTCCCACTTAGCTATATTTGGGGACCTTAGCTGGCGGTCTGGGTTGTTTCCCTCTTGACACCGGACGTTAGCACCCGATGTCTGTCTCCCGTGATTGCACTCTTCGGTATTCGGAGTTTGCTATGGCGGGGTAATCTGCAATAGACCCCCCAACCATGACAGTGCTCTACCCCCGAAGGTGAGACACGAGGCACTACCTAAATAGTTTTCGGAGAGAACCAGCTATTTCCAAGTTTGTTTAGCCTTTCACCCCTATCCACAGCTCATCCCCTAACTTTTCAACGTTAGTGGGTTCGGACCTCCAGTACGTGTTACCGCACCTTCATCCTGGCCATGGATAGATCACTTGGTTTCGGGTCTACGCCCAGCAACTGAACGCCCTATTCGGACTCGCTTTCGCTACGCCTGCCCTATTCGGTTAAGCTTGCTACTGAACGTAAGTCGCTGACCCATTATACAAAAGGTACGCCGTCACCCCTTGCGAGGCTCCGACTGTTTGTATGCATGCGGTTTCAGGATCTATTTCACTCCCCTCCCGGGGTTCTTTTCGCCTTTCCCTCACGGTACTGGTTCACTATCGGTCGATCACGAGTATTTAGCCTTGGAGGATGGTCCCCCCATCTTCAGACAGGATTTCACGTGTCCCGCCCTACTTGTCGTACACCTAGTTCTTTCATACTGTTTTCGCCTACAGGGCTATCACCTGCTATGGCCGCACTTTCCAGAGCGTTCGGCTAACAATACAAATAAAGAGTACAGGCTCTTCCCATTTCGCTCGCCACTACTTTGGGAATCTCGGTTGATTTCTTTTCCTGCGGTTACTTAGATGTTTCAGTTCACCGCGTTCGCCTCACATAGCCTATGTATTCAGCTATGGATACTCCATTCGGAGTGGGTTTCCCCATTCGGACATCTACGGATCAAAGCTCGTTTGCCAGCTCCCCGTAGCTTTTCGCAGGCTACCGCGTCCTTCATCGCCTGTGATCGCCAAGGCATCCACCACATGCACTTGTTCGCTTGACCCTATAACGAGTCTGTCTCTTCGACAGTCGCTACAGGTTGAGTTCTCGCGTGTCGCTCAGCGTTAGTGCTTTAGCACTTACGCGGAGCCCACACTACGTGTGTGCCGTATTCCAAAATCGAGCCGAACAATGAAGTTCGAATCATCTTGAGATACTTCGATACAATCACAACCCGGATAACTTCCACGTCCATCTCAAGACGCTTCCGCTATCCAAATTACTTGCTTCTTCCAGATTGTTAAAGAACGACAGCCGATATGGTGTTACTCATATCACTCTGACTGGCTCAATCGCCAATGGCAAATGCTCGTCTCACACGTCACTTTCGTGTGATCCAAACGCTTCCCATTGAAGATTGGTGGAGGCAGACGGGATCGAACCGACGACCCCCTGCTTGCAAAGCAGGTGCTCTCCCAGCTGAGCTATGCCCCCATACCGAGACTTCACCCAGGTTCCCTGCGCCAGACAACTTGGTGGGTCTGGTTGGATTCGAACCAACGACCCCCGCCTTATCAAGACGGTGCTCTAACCGACTGAGCTACAGACCCCTGAGCCTGTCCTAAATTTACAGCCGATAAGCGTGAGCGCTCAACGCAGCGGTTAAGCTCGAGAAAGGAGGTGATCCAGCCGCACCTTCCGATACGGCTACCTTGTTACGACTTCACCCCAGTCATGAATCCTACCGTGGTGACCGTCCTCCTTGCGGTTAGACTAGCCACTTCTGGTAAAACCCACTCCCATGGTGTGACGGGCGGTGTGTACAAGACCCGGGAACGTATTCACCGCGGCATGCTGATCCGCGATTACTAGCGATTCCAGCTTCATGCACTCGAGTTGCAGAGTGCAATCCGGACTACGATCGGTTTTCTGGGATTGGCTCCCCCTCGCGGGTTGGCGACCCTCTGTTCCGACCATTGTATGACGTGTGAAGCCCTACCCATAAGGGCCATGAGGACTTGACGTCATCCCCACCTTCCTCCGGTTTGTCACCGGCAGTCTCCTTAGAGTGCTCTTGCGTAGCAACTAAGGACAAGGGTTGCGCTCGTTGCGGGACTTAACCCAACATCTCACGACACGAGCTGACGACAGCCATGCAGCACCTGTGTATCGGTTCTCTTTCGAGCACTCCCACCTCTCAGCAGGATTCCGACCATGTCAAGGGTAGGTAAGGTTTTTCGCGTTGCATCGAATTAATCCACATCATCCACCGCTTGTGCGGGTCCCCGTCAATTCCTTTGAGTTTTAATCTTGCGACCGTACTCCCCAGGCGGTCAACTTCACGCGTTAGCTACGTTACTAAGGAAATGAATCCCCAACAACTAGTTGACATCGTTTAGGGCGTGGACTACCAGGGTATCTAATCCTGTTTGCTCCCCACGCTTTCGTGCATGAGCGTCAGTATTGGCCCAGGGGGCTGCCTTCGCCATCGGTATTCCTCCACATCTCTACGCATTTCACTGCTACACGTGGAATTCTACCCCCCTCTGCCATACTCTAGCTTGCCAGTCACCAATGCAGTTCCCAGGTTGAGCCCGGGGATTTCACATCGGTCTTAACAAACCGCCTGCGCACGCTTTACGCCCAGTAATTCCGATTAACGCTCGCACCCTACGTATTACCGCGGCTGCTGGCACGTAGTTAGCCGGTGCTTATTCTTCCGGTACCGTCATCCCCACCCAGTATTAGTCGGTAGGATTTCTTTCCGGACAAAAGTGCTTTACAACCCGAAGGCCTTCTTCACACACGCGGCATTGCTGGATCAGGCTTGCGCCCATTGTCCAAAATTCCCCACTGCTGCCTCCCGTAGGAGTCTGGGCCGTGTCTCAGTCCCAGTGTGGCTGGTCGTCCTCTCAGACCAGCTACTGATCGTCGCCTTGGTAGGCCTTTACCCCACCAACTAGCTAATCAGCCATCGGCCAACCCTATAGCGCGAGGCCCGAAGGTCCCCCGCTTTCATCCTCAGATCGTATGCGGTATTAATCCGGCTTTCGCCGGGCTATCCCCCACTACAGGACATGTTCCGATGTATTACTCACCCGTTCGCCACTCGCCACCAGGTGCAAGCACCCGTGCTGCCGTTCGACTTGCATGTGTAAGGCATGCCGCCAGCGTTCAATCTGAGCCAGGATCAAACTCTTCAGTTCAAACCTGTTACTGTTTTCGGTTGTTTCCAACCGGTCGCTCACTCAAAGCTGACAGGTCGTGAATTGCTTCACAAACCTGACTTACTTTCGTGTGAGACTCTTGATACTTTCGCTTTCGATCCGTAGATCGTCCGCCCCATCAAGCGCCCACACTTATCGGCTGTTCATTGTTAAAGAGCACATCTGCGAGAAGCACTTCCTACTTCGGACCGCCTTCTCAGCAGCGCTGCGTTGTCTGCAGCAGAGAAATGAGATTATGATCACTTATTCGCAGCGCGTCAACGACTTTTTTACCGCCTCGCCGCGCACCGCCTGGATCTTCTTCCCGCTTCCCCTCTCGCGTCCCGTCACCGTTACCGCGAAAGAGGCGTGATTCTAGGCACCATTCCGCTTTCGCGCAAGCACTTTTTAAGGGCCTCATTAAATTTCTTGTATCGGCGTGGCGCACCACGTCGATACAGCGCGTTCATCAGCGTCCGGCAGCGGCCACCAATCGCTCCAGCGGCACCGCGTCGGCCATCGCCGCATACCCCGCATCGCTCGGGTGAATACCGTCGCCGCTGTTATAGCGGCGCTGCAGCTCCGACGGCTTCGCCGGGTCGCGCAGCGCGGCGTCGAAATCCACCACGCCGTCGAACGCACCCGACGTCCGAATCCACTCGTTGACCTGGCGGCGGATCGTCTCGCGCGCAGGCGGCAACGACGCCGGCGTCAGCGTCGCACCGAACACCGCGACACCGCGCGCATGCGCAGCTGCAATCACCCGGCGGTACCCCTCGATCAGCGACTGCACGTCGACCTGCGTGTGCGGTGCGTCGCAATCGAGCCCCGAACGGGCGGGCATCGTCGCGAAATTGATGTCGTTGATGCCGATCAGCAGCACCGCGACCTTCACGCCGGCGCGCATCAGCACGTCACGCTCGAAACGGCGCTCGAGCGCGACGCCGTAGCAGCGGGAGTCGCTCAGCAGCCGGTTCCCACTGATGCCGAGATTCACCACGCCGATGTTGCGCTCCCCCGCGCGCTCGAGGCGGGCCGCGAACGCGTCCGGCCAGCGCCGATTGCGGTTCAGGCTCGAGCGCAAGCCGTCGGTGATCGAATCGCCCACAGCCGCAATCATCGCCGCGCCCGGCTGCGCCGCCTCGACCGAGAGCTCGGCCACCCAGGCGGACTGCGTGAAGCGCGTCCGGTATGCGTCGGGCGCCGCATCGCCCGCATGATTGCCCGGCGTGGATACGTAATTGACCTGATTCGCGACACGGTGCCAAACCGTCATCGCCTGGCGGCCACCCATATATAGACTGAGTGCGTATGGTTCGCCGGCCGTCACGTCGTACGCGACAGGATCGCTTTCCCGCTCCTGACCAGCCGGCACCTCGACCTCGCGTCGCCCGCCGAACGTCACCGCCGCCGAACGGCCGGCCGTCACCGCGGCGCCGCCCGCCGAGCGGCCAATGCTCGCCTCGCCGATCACGAGGGGCGCCTTGCCATACGCATTGCTCACGCGCACACGGATCGCCCGTCCCGAGAGCGTCGGATAGACGATCTGGCGGACGGTGCGGCCCGCGACGTCCGGTGCGCGATACAGCGGCGGCGGTGCCGGGAGATCCGGAATCGGCTGCAGCGCCGTCGCCCATGACGCGACCCAGCGGGTTGGCTGGGTCGGCGCGGCGGCTTGCGCGGCGCTCGCCGCCTGTGATGCGACCAAAGCGAAACAGCATGAAAGAGCGGAAAGCCCACGTCGGGACGTCATTCGAAACTCCTCGCAGCAAAGCTTCGGATTGTGCCTGATGTCGATTCGCGCGCTCTATTGAACGGGGGAGAACAACACTCGGCGCCGGCTTGTCGGTTCTCGGACCGCTGACTGCTGACCAGCAGTCCACTAATCCCGCGAGTCGGGGTTCGGGGTTCGGGGTTCGGGGTTCGGGGTTCGGGGTTCGGGGTTCGGGGTTCGGGGTTCGGGGTTCGGGGTTCGGGGTTCGGGGGTTCGGGGGTTCGGGGGTTCGGGGGTTCGGGGTTCGGGGTTCGGGGTTCGGGGTTCGGGGTTCGGACATTCCGGAACAGAATTCGGACGCCCACCCCGCAGCACGGCGCATTCCTTCTGCGGAACCTGCACTCCACCCGCGGCAAATCGCCGTCGCCCGATCCGCGAATCTCGTGCCTCCGCTAAAATGATCTATTAACCGACCGGTCGGTTGGCTTATACTGCGTGAACATTCCACCTGGACGAGAACATCGCCATGTACACGCAATCCCTCGACATCCCCGGCAACGTCGCGCCGCTCGATGCCGCCGCCGATTCGCCCGAACAGGCCGGATTCGATGCCGTCATCGCCGCCGACGGCAAGATCGAACCGCAGGACTGGATGCCCGACGCATACCGCAAGACGCTCGTTCGGCAGATTTCGCAGCACGCGCATTCGGAAGTCGTCGGCATGCTGCCGGAAGGCAACTGGATCACGCGCGCGCCGAGCCTGAAGCGCAAGGCGATCCTGCTTGCGAAGGTCCAGGACGAAGCCGGTCACGGCCTCTATCTATATAGCGCCGCGGAAACGCTCGGGGTATCTCGCGACGCGCTGATCGACGCGCTGCACGCGGGCAAGGCCAAGTATTCGAGCATCTTCAATTACCCGACCCTCACATGGGCGGACGTCGGCGTGATCGGCTGGCTCGTCGACGGCGCCGCGATCATGAACCAGATTCCGCTCTGCCGCTGCACGTACGGCCCGTACGCGCGCGCGATGATCCGCGTCTGCAAGGAGGAATCGTTCCATCAGCGGCAAGGCTTCGACGCACTGCTCGCGATGATGAAGGGCACCGACGCGCAGCGCGCGATGGTGCAGGACGCGGTGAACCGCTGGTGGCGGCCCGTGCTGATGATGTTCGGCCCGCCCGATGCCAATTCCGTCCACAGCAACCAGTCGGCCAAATGGGGGATCAAGCGGATCTCGAACGACGACCTGCGGCAGAAGTTCGTCGACGCGACAGTCGAGCAGGCCAAGGTGCTCGGCGTCACGCTGCCCGATCCCGATCTCAAGTGGAACGACGCGCGCGGCCATTTCGACTACGGCGCGCTCGACTGGGACGAATTCTGGCGCGTCGTCAACGGCGACGGCCCGTGCAACAGGGAGCGCCTCGCGACCCGCGTGAAGGCGCACGACAACGGCGCGTGGGTCCGCGAAGCCGCACTCGCGCACGAGGAAAAGCGCCGCCGCGCGCAGCAGCAAGCGGCATGACGCGCGACGCCGCCATCCGTATTCAGGAGATTCAGGAGAAAGCGATGAACAAAGAATGGCCGATCTGGGAAGTTTTCGTGCGCAGCAAGCAAGGGCTCGACCACAAGCACTGCGGAAGCCTGCACGCGGCCGACGCGTCGATGGCGCTGCGCATGGCGCGCGACGTCTATACCCGCCGCCAGGAAGGCGTGAGCATCTGGGTCGTGCCGTCGGCGGCGATCACCGCGTCCGATCCGAACGAAAAGGCGGAAATGTTCGAACCGGCGGGCGACAAGATCTATCGCCATCCGACGTTCTACACGCTGCCCGACGAAGTCAACCACATGTGAGCGGCAGGCCATGACGACGACCCCACAACACCTCGCCTACGTGCTGCGCCTCGCCGACAACGCGCTGATCCTCGGTCAGCGCAACGCCGAATGGTGCGGCCACGGGCCGGTCCTCGAGGAAGACATCGCGCTCACGAACATGAGCCTCGACCTGATCGGCCAGGCGCGCCTGCTGTATACGCACGCAGCCGAGCTCGAGCGGCAGCTCACCGGCGCCGCGCGGACCGAGGACGACTACGCGTACTTCCGCACCGAGCGCGAATTCGCGAACTACACATTCGTCGAGCTGCCGCACTACGGCCCGCTCTGCGGCACCGCGCATGCGGAGCTCGACTATGCGGTGACCGTCGTGCGCAACTTCTTCTATTCGACGCTGATGCTGCACGTCTGGAGCGCGCTCGAGGCGTCGAGCGACGCGCAGCTCGCGGCCATCGCGGCGAAGTCGCTGAAGGAGACGCGCTATCACGAGCACCACGCGCGCGAATGGCTGATCCGCTTCGGCGACGGCACCGACGAATCGCATCGCCGCGCGCTCGCCGCGCTCGATTATCTGACGCCGTACACGCGCGAATTCTTCGCGGCGGACGCCGTCGACGACGCGGCGGCCGCGGCCGGCATCGGCCCGGCGATCGCGTCGCTCGAGCCGGCATGGCGCGCGGACGTCGACGCGACGCTCGCCGAAGCGACGCTCGCGCTGCCCGCGGCCGGCCAGTACGTGCCGACCGGCAAGCGCGGCGAGCACTCCGAGCACATGGGCTATCTGCTCGCGGAGCTGCAGAGCGTCGCGCGCCAGTATCCGGGCGCGTCCTGGTAGGCCCGGGCGCGACGAACGACGAACGACGGAGCCAGACGATGTCCGCCCTCCCCGCATCCGCCCCCGACCAAACGGCCGCCGCCATCGACCGCCCCGGCCGCGCCGCCGCGCACGGCGACGATCCGCTCGTCGCCCGCGCGTGGGACGCGCTCGAAGCCGTGCCCGATCCGGAAATCCCGGTCGTGTCGATCCGCGAGCTCGGCATCCTGCGCGATGTACGCCGCGCCGCCGGCGGCATGCTCGAAGTCGTCATCACGCCGACCTACTCCGGCTGCCCGGCGATGCAGCAGATCGCGGAGGACATCGACGCCGCGCTCCGGCAGGCCGGCGTAGCGCCGCACCGGACCGTGACCGTGCTCGCGCCCGCATGGACGACCGACTGGATCACCGCCGACGCCCGCGAGAAGCTGCGCGCCTACGGCATCGCGCCGCCCGTCGGGCATTGCGGCAGCGTCGGCGATACCGGCGCCGCCCCCGCGCAGCGCGTCGTGCGCTTCATGCCGAAGCCGCTCGCCGCGCCCGTCTGTCCGCGCTGCGGCTCCGCGCACACCGAGCGGCTCGCGCAGTTCGCGTCGACCGCGTGCAAGGCGCTCTATCGCTGCGTCGACTGCCGCGAACCCTTCGACTACTTCAAACCTTATTGATATGGCGACTCCGCAATTCCATCCGCTGCGCATCCGCGACGTGCGGCCCGAGACCGCCGACGCCGTCACGGTGTCGTTCGAGGTGCCGCCCGAGCTGCGCGATGCGTACCGCTTCACGCAGGGCCAGTTCGTCACGCTGAAGGCGCACATCGACGGCGAGGAAACCCGCCGCTCGTACTCGATCTGCGTCGGCACGACCGACTACGACCGCGACGGCGAGCTGCGCATCGGCATCAAGCGCGTGCGCGGCGGCCGCTTCTCGAACTTCGCGTTCGATACGCTCAAGCCCGGTCACACGATCGACGTGATGACGCCGGACGGCCGCTTCTTCACGCACCTGAACGCCGACCACGGCAAGCAGTACGTCGCGTTCGCGGGCGGCTCGGGGATCACGCCCGTGCTCGCGATCGTCAAGACGACGCTCGAGTTCGAGCCGCGGAGCGCGTTCACGCTGATCTACGGCAACCGCAGCGTCGACTCGATCATGTTCGCCGAGGAGCTCGAGGATCTGAAGAACCGCTTCATGGAGCGATTCGTTCTCTATCACGTGCTGTCGGACGACCTGCAGGACATCGAGCTGTTCAACGGCGTGCTCGACCAGGCCAAATGCGCGGCGTTCCTCGATTCGCTCGTGCCCGCCGCGACGATCGACGAAGCATTCGTCTGCGGCCCGGCGCCGATGATGGACGCCGCCGAGGCCGCGCTCGCCGCGGCCGGCGTGCCGCACGAGCGGGTGCACGTCGAGCGCTTCGGCACGCCGCTGCCGCAGGCGGGCGTGCCCGCCGTCGAGATCACCGACGACACGCCCGCCGCCGACCTCGAGATCGTGCTCGACGGCAAGAAGCGCAAGCTGCGCCTGCCGTACGAAGGCGTGAGCCTCCTCGACGTCGGGCTGCGCGCGGGCCTCGCGCTGCCGTACGCGTGCAAGGGCGGCGTCTGCTGCACGTGCCGCGCGAAGGTGCTCGAAGGCGAGGTGCGGATGGAGAAGAACTACACGCTCGAGCCGCAGGAAATCGCCGACGGCTTCGTGCTCACCTGCCAATGCCATCCGGTCAGCGACAAGGTCGTCGTCAGCTACGACGATCGATAGGCGGCGTCTTGCCGCGCGGTTACTCGCCGCCGCCCATCTCGCTTACACTAGGGGCCGCCCGCAGGCCGGACGCGCGAAGCGCCGGCTCCCGGGCGGCTTTTCTCATGTTGACGACAGGCCAATGAGCACTATCCACGTGACCATGGGCGGCTCCGCCGCCGCTTCTCTTCGCATCGCGCTCGCCGACGCGGGCCGCGACGAAGGCGTCGTCGAACTGTTCGACGATCTGTCGGTCGGCCCGCTGCGCGGCGCCGACGACACGCCGGACGTCCGCGCGGCGTTCTGGGAGCACGTGATGGGCGACGTGCAGCAAGACTGGGCAGCCGGGCTCGGCGACGACTTCGCGAAATTCGAGACGCTCGCGGCCGGCACGGGCCAGATCGTCGTCTGGCACGCGCACAGCGTCGCCGATCAGCTGATGCTGAGGCGCGTCGCCTACCATCTGCGCAACGCGCCGCAGCGCCTCAACGAGGTGCGGCTGTCGAGCGCGGACATCGACGATCCGCAGGCGTGGGTGCGGCTGCGCGCCGACCAGGCGACGGCCACCGGCATCTTCTCGCCTGCCCAGCTCCTCGCGAAGCTGCCGGAAGCGGCGCCGATCTCGGTGCTGCGGATCAGCCGGCTCGCGCTCGAATGGCAGGAAGCGAAGCAGGCGAACGCCGAGCTGCGCTACTGGATCTGCAACACGTTCAAGGGCGGCCACTACGCGGACATCGACGCGCTCGTGCTCGAGCACGCGCCCGACGAATGGGGTCCCGCCGCGCGCACGGTCGGCGCCGTGATGGCGTTCGCCGACCGCGGCCACCTGTTCGTCGGCGACACTGTCGCGTTCTGGCGCTGCCGCGAGCTCGCGGCGGCCGGCCGCATCGAGCTGCAAGGCGCGCCCCATTCGATCGACCATCTGAAGACGGCGACGCTGCGCGTCGCGCCCGCCGTCGCCGTCCCCCGCTAACCCGACCCCGCATCACGCACCGAATCACATGGCCCGCACCCGAGCCCCCGATCACGAATCCCAGCGCGAGCAGATCCTCGATCTCGCCGCCGCCAAGTTTGCGCAGACGAGCTACCCGAGCACGTCGATGACCGATCTCGCGAACGCGAGCGGCACGTCGAAGGCGCGGCTTTATCACTATTACGAGGGCAAGGAAGCGATCCTGTTCGACCTGCTCGACCGCTACACGAAGCGGCTGATGCTGATCATCGCCGAGGTCGAGGGCGCGAGCCAGCGGCGCGGGCTCACCGAGCGCGAGGCGTTCGCCGAGCTCGTGCGGGCGTTCCTCGCCGAATACGAGACGTCGCACAGCCGCCACGTCGCGCTGCTGAACGACGTGAAGTACCTCGAGGACGCGCAGCGCCAGATCATCCTCGACCGCCAGCGCGACATCGTCGCCGCATTTGCGCGCCAGCTCGCGCGCGCGTATCCGGAGCGGATCTCGAAGGACAACCAGACGCCCGTGACGATGATGGTGTTCGGGATGATCAACTGGACGTTCACATGGCTGAAGCCGGGCGGCCGCCTCGGCTATCGCGACTTCGCCGAGCAGGTGATCGGCATGATCGAGCACGGCCTGGGCGGCTGAATCGTCTGATTTATTGCAAAGCAGCAAGCGTTGCGCCAACGTAACAGTGCGACGCTTTGCCTACACCCCTGTCAAAAATCCTTAAAACACCAATAAAAACAGGAACTTATATTCTCCAAACGGTGAATTTAGAGTCCGACCTCGACACGAATATCCGGGTTTTCCCCAGTCTCGGCACGGCCGTTCGGCTAAAATTGCGCTGCGTTGCACAAATCAGCTGCACGGTCTTTTTGAGGAACCCACGATGAACAAGCCAGACCTTCGTCCTGCCGATGCGGTCGGCGTCGCCGGTCCCGCGCCAGTTCTCGTTCGGGAACTGGCTTCCGGCGACCGTCAACAACTGCTCACCCACTTTCTCGCGCTCGACGAAGACGATCGTCTGCTGCGCTTCGGTCAAGCGGTGCCCGATCACGTGATCGAGAACTACGTCCGCACGATCGACTTCGGCCGCGACACAGTGTTCGGCGTGTTCGATCACGCGCTCGAACTGATCGGCGTCGGCCATCTCGCCTACCTGCCCGCGGAAGGCGACAAACGCACCGCCGAATTCGGCGTGTCGGTGCTCGAACGCGCGCGCGGCCAGGGCGTCGGCTCGAAGCTGTTCGAACGCGCCGCGATCCGCAGCCGCAACACGCACGTCACGACGCTGTACATGCACTGCCTGTCGCGCAACGCGACGATGATGCACATCGCGAAGAAGTCCGGAATGCGCATCGAGTATGCGTACGGCGAAGCCGATGCGTATCTGTCGCTGCCGCCCGCCGACCACTCGACGATCATCGCCGAGATGATGCAGGAGCAGGCGGCCGTGTTCGACTACGCGCTCAAGCGCCAGGCGCGACGCGCGACGCAGATCTTCGAATCGCTGCTGCCCGCTGGCCTCACCGCGTAACGCGCGGCGCTTCGCATCCGCCGAGCAGGAACGAAGACGGGCGGCCCGCAACGGGCCGCCCGTTTCCTTTTGGCGACGCAAGATTCAGCGGATCGGCAGCGCGGTCGTCTCCTTGAAGCGCTCGAGCGAGAAGCTCGTCTTCACGTCGATCACCGACGGATGGTGCAGCAGCTGCTCCTGCATGAAGCGCGAGAAGTGCGCCATGTCCTCGACCTGCACGCGCAGCAGATAGTCCATGTCGCCCGTCATCGCGTGGCACGCGACGACCTCCGGCCACGCCTGCACCGCCGCGCGAAACAGCTCGGCGTGCGTCGCGCCCGCGCGCGCGGACGTCTCGTCGCCGCGCGCGGGCGCGACGCCGCCGCGCTTCTCCAGACGCACGCTCACGTAAGCGAGCAGGTCAAGCCCGAGCTTCTGCGGATCGAGCAGCGCGACGTAGCCCGTGATCACGCCCATCTCCTCGAGCCGGCGGATTCGCCGCAGACACGGGCTCGGCGACAGATTCACCCGCTCGGCGATGTCCTGGTTCGACAAGCGCCCGTTCTCCTGAAGAATTGCAAGAATGCGCCGGTCAATCGCATCCAATTCCACATGCGCCATTTCCTGCCTCCCTGCCTGTTCGTGCGGACGAGAAATTGCGCAAGCGTAGCGTTACGCGACCAAGTTCGCAAGTTTCCGCCCTGCCCGCCCCGCTACACTTTGCCGCATATATTCACCAAGACGCGCGCCCCGCCGAGGGCTAGGAGACGCCATGCAAATCCCCACCTGGGACAATCCCGTCGGCACCGACGGCTTCGAATTCATCGAATACACCGCACCCGATCCGAAAGCGCTCGGCCAACTGTTCGAGCGGATGGGCTTCACCGCGATCGCCCGCCACCGCCACAAGGACGTGACGCTGTACCGCCAGGGCGACATCAACTTCATCATCAACGCCGAGCCGGACTCGTTCGCGCAGCGCTTCGCGCGGCTGCACGGGCCGTCGATCTGCGCGATCGCATTCCGCGTGCGGGACGCCGCGAAGGCGTACAAGCACGCGCTCGAGCTGGGCGCATGGGGCTTCGACAACAAGACGGGCCCGATGGAGCTGAACATCCCGGCGATCAAGGGGATCGGCGATTCGCTGATCTATTTCGTCGACCGCTGGAAGGGCAAGAACGGCGCGAAGCCGGGCGCGATCGGCGACATCAGCATCTACGACGTCGACTTCGAGCCGATTCCGGGCGCCGATCCGAATCCGGTCGGCCATGGCCTCAACTACATCGACCATCTGACGCACAACGTCCACCGCGGCCGGATGCAGGAGTGGGCGGAGTTCTACGAGCGCCTGTTCAACTTCCGCGAGGTCCGCTACTTCGACATCGAAGGCAAGGTGACGGGCGTGAAGTCGAAGGCGATGACGTCGCCGTGCGGCAAGATCCGGATTCCGATCAACGAGGAAGGCTCGGACACCGCGGGCCAGATCCAGGAATACCTCGACGCGTATCACGGCGAAGGCATCCAGCACATCGCGCTCGGCGCGGCCGACATCTACAAGGCGGTCGACGGCCTGCGCGCGAAGGGCGTGACGCTGCTCGACACGATCGACACGTACTACGAACTCGTCGATCGCCGCGTGCCGAACCACGGCGAGCCGCTCGACGAACTTCGCAAGCGCAAGATCCTGATCGACGGCGCGCACGACGATCTGCTGCTGCAGATCTTCACCGAAAACCAGATCGGGCCGATCTTCTTCGAGATCATCCAGCGCAAGGGCAACCAGGGCTTCGGCGAAGGCAATTTCAAGGCGCTGTTCGAATCGATCGAGCTCGACCAGATCCGCCGCGGCGTCGTGCAGGACAAGGCGTAAGCGGGCCCGCGCGAAGCGCCTCGGCGGCGTGCCGCGCGCCGAGCGCGGCCGCACAAACAGAAAGGGCGGGAATCCCGGGATTCCCGCCCTTTCGCGTTATCGATCATCGGGCGACGGGCCGGCGATCGCTCGTCGCCGCGCTGCCGCCCCCGTCGCGAATCACCTCTGCGCCGCGCCGCGCTCGCCGGTCGCGGCGCCCGCGAGCGCCGGCGCCTCCGCGCCGCCTGCAGCCGCAAGCTGCAGCATCTGGGTGCTCGCCGTCGCCAACACGCTCGCGCCTTCCGAGCGCGCCGGCCCGCTCATCGCGAAAAACGCCGCCGACACCATCAGGAAATTCTGGATATATCGAGTCTTCATTGCACCTCCATTGCAACCGTCCGGCACGCATTCGCGGCGCCGGCACGAGCCGGCGCCGCCCGGCGCAACCGGACAGGGCTCTAGAGACTAACGGCAATCGCCGCGCGAGGCCCGCCGTTTTACATGCGCTTACAGCCTGTAACGCATTGATTCCTCACGTTTTCGGGTCGCACGCCGCCGATTTTTGACGCGCAGCGGCGGGTTTTTCCCAGTGCTACCATCGAACGAAACCCGCCAATATTCGGGCCGACTGACGCGTCCACAAGACGCCGACGCGCCGATAGTTTTGGCGATCCCGAACCGGGTGAGGAGACACCGCATGAACGCCCCGCTAGACGCAGGCCAGCGCGCATCGCTCGAAGCCGCGCTGCAATCCGTCACGCTAGACGACAAATACACGCTCGAGCGCGGACGCGCCTACATGAGCGGCATCCAGGCGCTCGTGCGCCTGCCGATGCTCCAGCAGGAACGCGACCGCGCCGCCGGCCTGAATACCGCCGGCTTCATTTCCGGCTACCGCGGCTCGCCGCTCGGCGGGCTCGACCTGTCGCTGTGGAAGGCGAAAAAGCACCTCGCCGCGCACCGGATCGTGTTCCAGCCCGGCCTCAACGAAGACCTCGCGGCGACGGCCGTCTGGGGCTCCCAGCAAGTCAATCTGTATCCCGGCGCGAAGCACGACGGCGTGTTCGCGATGTGGTACGGCAAGGGCCCGGGCGTCGACCGCACGGGCGACGTGTTCAAGCACGCGAACTCGGCCGGCTCGGCGCCGCATGGCGGCGTGCTCGTGCTCGCGGGCGACGATCACGCGGCGAAGTCGTCGACGCTCGCGCACCAGTCGGAGCACATCTTCAAGGCGTGCGGGCTGCCTGTGCTGTTCCCGTCGAACGTGCAGGAATATCTCGATTTCGGCCTGCACGGCTGGGCGATGAGCCGCTACTCGGGCCTGTGGGTCGCGCTGAAGTGCGTGACGGACGTCGTCGAATCGTCGGCCTCCGTCGACATCGACCCGCATCGCACCGAGATCGTGCTGCCGACCGACTTCGTCATGCCCGACGGCGGCCTGAACATCCGCTGGCCCGATCCGCCGCTCGTGCAGGAAGCGCGCCTCCTCGACTACAAGTGGTACGCGGCGCTCGCGTACGTGCGCGCGAACAAGCTCGACCGCATCGAGATCGATTCGCCCAACGCGCGCTTCGGCATCGTCACGGGCGGCAAGGCGTACCTCGACGTGCGCCAGGCGCTCGTCGATCTCGGCCTCGACGACGCAACCTGCGCGCGGATCGGTATCCGTCTCTACAAGGTCGGCTGCGTGTGGCCGCTCGAGGCGCAAGGCGCACAGGCGTTCGCGCGCGGGCTCGACGAGATCCTCGTCGTCGAGGAAAAGCGCCAGATCCTCGAATACGCGATCAAGGAAGAGCTGTACAACTGGCCGGACGGCCAGCGCCCGCGCGTATTCGGCAAATTCGACGAGAAGGACGGCGCGGGCGGCGAATGGTCGGTGCCGATGGGCAACTGGCTGCTGCCCGCGCACTACGAGCTGTCGCCCGCGATCATCGCGAAGGCGATCGCGACGCGGCTCGACAAGTTCGAGCTGCCGTCCGACGTGCGCGCGCGGATCGCCGCGCGGATCGCGGTGATCAACGCGAAGGAGACCGCGCTCGCGAAGCCGCACGTGACGATCGAGCGCAAGCCGTGGTTCTGCTCCGGCTGCCCGCACAACACGTCGACGAACGTGCCCGACGGCTCGCGCGCGATCGCGGGCATCGGCTGCCACTACATGACCGTCTGGATGGACCGCAGCACGAGCACGTTCAGCCAGATGGGCGGCGAAGGCGTGCCGTGGATCGGCCAGGCGCCGTTCACCGACGAAAAGCACGTGTTCGCGAACCTCGGCGACGGCACCTACTTCCACTCGGGCCTCCTCGCGATTCGCGCGGCGATCGCGTCGAAGGCGAACATCACGTACAAGATCCTCTACAACGACGCGGTCGCGATGACGGGCGGGCAGCCCGTCGACGGCGTGCTGACGGTGCCGCAGATCACGCACCAGCTCGCGTCCGAAGGCGCGAAAAGGATCGTGATCGTCACCGACGAGCCGCAGAAATACGACGGCAGCACGTCGCTGCTCGCGCCGGGCGTGACGATCCACCATCGCGACCGGCTCGACGACGTCCAGCGCGCGCTGCGCGAGATCGAAGGCACGACGATCCTGATCTACGACCAGACCTGCGCGACCGAGAAGCGCCGCCGCCGCAAGCGCGGCGCGTATCCGGATCCGGCGAAGCGCGTCGTGATCAACGAGGCGGTCTGCGAAGGCTGCGGCGACTGCTCGGTGCAGTCGAACTGCCTGTCGGTCGAGCCGCTCGAGACCGAATTCGGCACGAAGCGGCAGATCAACCAGTCGACCTGCAACAAGGATTTCTCGTGCGTGAAGGGCTTCTGCCCGAGCTTCGTGACCGTCGAAGGCGGCAAGCTCCGCAAGCCGAAGGCCGTGTCGGCCGACGCGAGCGCGCTGCCGCCGATCCCCGAGCCTGCGCTGCCCGCGATCGACCGCGCGTACGGCGTGCTCGTCACGGGCGTCGGCGGCACGGGCGTCGTGACGATCGGCGCGCTGCTCGGGATGGCCGCGCACCTCGAGAGCAAGGGCGTGACGGTGCTCGACGTGACGGGCCTCGCGCAAAAGGGCGGCGCGGTGATGAGCCACGTGCAGATCTCGCACGCGCCCGCCGACATCCATGCGACCCGCATCGCGATGGGCGAAGCCGATCTCGTGATCGGCTGCGACGCGATCGTCACGGCGGGCGACGAATGCACGTCGCGAATGCGCCACGGCGTGACGCGCGTCGTCGTCAACAGCGCGAAGACGCCGACCGCCGAGTTCATCAAGAATCCGAAGTGGTCGTTCCCGGGCGCGAGCGCCGAGCTCGACATTCGCGCGGCGGCGGGCGATGCGGTCGATCTCGTCGACGCGAGCCACTTCGCGGTTGCGCTGCTCGGCGACGCGATCTACACGAACCCGTTCGTGCTCGGCTACGCGTGGCAGCGCGGCTGGCTGCCGCTCACGCACGCGTCGCTCGTGCGCGCGATCGAGCTGAACGGCGTGCAGGTCGAGCAGAACCGCGCGGCGTTCGAATGGGGCCGCCGCGCGGCCTTCGATCCGGCGAGCGTGCGCGCCGCGGCGGCGGGCGGTGCGCAAGCGGGCGCGACGGTGATCTCGCTGCATACGAAGAAGGCGATCGACGCGCTGATCGCGACGCGCGTCGAGCAGCTGAGCGCGTATCAGAACGCCGCATACGCGGCGCGCTTCTCGGCAGCCGTCGACAAGGTGCGCGAAGCCGAGCGCGCGCTCGGCGCCGACGCCGCGCAGGAGCCGCTCACCGAGGCGGTCGCGCGCAATCTCTACAAGCTGATGGCGTACAAGGACGAGTACGAGGTCGCGCGGCTGCAGTCCGATCCGGCGTTCGTCGCGAAGCTCGCCGAGCAGTTCGAAGGCGACTGGAAGCTCAGGTTCCATCTCGCGCCGCCGCTCTTCGCGAAGAAGGATGCGCACGGCCGTCTCGTGAAGCGGCAATACGGACCGTGGATGATGCCGGCGTTCCGCATGCTCGCGAAGCTGAAGTTCCTGCGCGGCACCGCGCTCGACGTGTTCGGCCGCACCGACGAACGGCGCACCGAGCGCGCGCTGATCGGCGAATACGAGGCGCTCGTGCACGAGCTGCTCGGCGGCCGGCTCACGCGCGACACGCTGCCGCTC
Organism: Burkholderia oklahomensis C6786; assembly: GCF_000959365.1. Lineage (NCBI taxonomy): Bacteria > Pseudomonadati > Pseudomonadota > Betaproteobacteria > Burkholderiales > Burkholderiaceae > Burkholderia > Burkholderia oklahomensis. The sequence continues at coordinate 1,956,586 of NZ_CP009555.1, read as the reverse complement.
GCGATCGAGCTCGCGAGCCTGCCGGACGGCATCCGCGGCTACGGGCACGTGAAGGAGAACAACCTGCGCGCGGTGCGCGGGAAGTGGGAGCAGTTGCTCGGGCAATGGCGGTCGCCGGAAGGCGGGCGGACGCGCAACGTCGCGTAGCGCAGCGGCCGGCGGTCCGCCGCGCCGGCGACGGCGACGGCGCGAAGCGCGCGTGTGAAGGCGCGATGTCGGAGCGACCGTCGCTCACGGGCAGCGACGGTCGCCGCCGGACGAACCTTGCGGCTCCCGTCGCACGACAGCGGCGCGATGACAGGCAACGAATCCGGCGCCGGCAAACCGCTTGCCTCGCACGCCGCGCCTACGCCAATGAAAAAGGCGGCCGCCCGACCGGGCGACCGCCTTTCCTTTCGTCTCGACGCCGCATGCCGGGAAGGCTTGCGGCGCCCGCGTGCGCGCATTACTTCACCTGGACGTTCGCCGCGGCGACGGCCGTCATGTTGATGATCCGACGCACGGTCGCGGCCGGCGTCAGGATGTGCACCGGCTTGCTCGCGCCGAGCAGGAACGGGCCCACCGTCACGCCTTCGCCGCCGACCATCTTCAGCAGGTTGTACGCGATGTTCGCCGCCTCGACGTTCGGCATGATCAGCAGGTTCGCCTCGCCCGACAGCGCCGTGCCGGGGAACGCGGCCTTGCGAACCACTTCGGAGAGCGCCGCGTCGCCGTGCATTTCGCCGTCGACTTCGAGGTGCGGCGCACGCTCGACGATCAGCTTGCGCGCTTCCGCCATCCGGCGCGACGACGCCGACGGCGCGCTGCCGAAGTTCGAGTTCGACAGCAGCGCCGCCTTCGGCGTGATGCCGAAGCGCTCGATCTCGGCCGCGGCCTGGATCGTCATGTCGGCGAGCTGCTCGGCGCTCGGCTGCTCGTTCACGTACGTGTCGCACATGAACAGGTTGCGGCCCGGCAGCATCAGCAGGTTCATCGCCGCGAAGTGCTCGGCGTCCGACGCGCGGCCCAGCACCTGCTCGATGAACTTCAGGTGGCTGTGATACGTGTCGATCATCCCGCAGATCATGCCGTCGGCGTCGCCGAGGTGCACGAGCATCGCGCCGATCAGCGTGTTGAACTTGCGCAGCGCGGCCTTCGCGACTTCGGGCGTCACGCCGTCGCGCGCGCCGATCTCGTGGTATGCCTGCCAGCATTGCTGGTAGCGCGGATCGTCTTCCGGATTGACGATCTCGAAGTCGACGCCGCCCGCAAGCTTCGAGCCGATCTTCTTGAGACGCATCTCGACGACGGACGGACGGCCGACGATGATCGGCTTCGCGATCTTTTCCTGCAGCACGAACTGCGCGGCGCGCAGCACGCGCTCGTCCTCGCCTTCGGCGAACACGATGCGCGCGGTCTTCGTCTTCGCGGTCGCGAACACGGGGCGCATCACCATGCCGGTGCGGTAGACGGTCGCGCCGAGCTGCTCGCGGTACGCATCCATGTCGGCGATCGGGCGCGTCGCGACGCCCGAATCCATCGCGGCCTGCGCGACGGCGGGCGCGATCTTGATGATGAGGCGCGGATCGAACGGCTTCGGAATCAGGTATTCCGGGCCGAATTCGAGCGAGTGGCCTTCATACGCCTTCGCGACTTCCTCGCTCTGGTCGGTTTCCTGCGCGAGCTCGGCGATCGCGCGCACGCACGCAAGCTTCATCTCTTCGGTGATCGTCGTCGCGCCGACGTCGAGCGCGCCGCGGAAGATGAACGGGAAGCACAGGACGTTGTTGACCTGGTTCGGATAGTCGGAGCGGCCCGTCGCGACGATCGCGTCCGGGCGCACCGCCTTCGCGTCTTCCGGGCGGATTTCCGGCTCCGGGTTCGCAAGCGCCAGGATCAACGGCGTGTCGCCCATCGTCTTCACCATGTCCTGCTTCAGCACGCCCGCGCTCGAGCAGCCGAGGAACACGTCCGCGCCCCGGATCGCGTCGGCGAGCGTGCGCGCGTCGGTCGTCGCCGCGTAGCGCTGCTTCGACGGATCGAGGTTGCCGCGCCCTTCGTAGATCACGCCCTTCGAATCGGCGACAAGCACGTTCGCCTTGTCGAGGCCGAGCTTCACGAGCAGGTCGAGACACGCGATCGCCGCCGCGCCCGCGCCCGAGCAGACGAGCTTCACGCTCGACAGGTTCTTGCCGACCACCTTCAGGCCGTTCAGGATCGCCGCCGACGCGATGATCGCGGTGCCGTGCTGATCGTCGTGGAAGACGGGGATCTTCATCCGCTCGCGCAGCTTCTGCTCGATATAGAAGCACTCGGGCGCCTTGATGTCCTCGAGGTTGATGCCGCCGAGCGTCGGCTCGAGCATCGCGATCGCCTCGACGAGCTTGTCCGGATCGGACTCGGCGAGCTCGATGTCGAACACGTCGATGCCCGCGAACTTCTTGAACAGGCACCCCTTGCCCTCCATCACCGGCTTCGCGGCCAGCGGGCCGATGTTGCCGAGGCCGAGCACCGCGGTGCCGTTCGTCACGACGCCGACGAGATTGCCGCGCGACGTGTATTTCTGCGCGTCGAGCGGATCGGCGTAGATCGCGTCGCACGCCGCGGCGACGCCCGGCGAATACGCGAGCGACAGATCGAGCTGGTTCGACAGCGGCTTGGTCGGCGTGACCGAAATCTTGCCGGGTTTCGGATTCTGGTGATAGGCGAGAGCGGCCTGCTTCAGTTGTTCGTCCATGATTGACCTGCGAGAGACTTGCGTAATTATCTAAAGACTCAGTACCGAGCACCGGGGGCCGCGGATGCGGGAATCGAAGGGATGGTCGACTGCGGCGGCCGTCGCGAGCCGGATCGGCGCGACATGTAACCTTGGCGGGTGGCAAGCGGGAAGTACAAGGCACCGAGCAAATACTTAGGGTCGCCTAGTGTACACCTCGTGCAGGCCCGTCAGTTGCTGCGCCGCGGCAGCCCATTGCTTCGGCGTGCTTCCTTTCAATGCCGCAAGCAAGCGGCAAATCCGCATGCCCGGACGCTCGCGCGACGCCCGCGGCCGTCGTCCGGCCGCCGAAAATCTGGCGCTCGGACGGCGTCGGGCGGCTCGAAAAGCGCCCAAATCGGGTAAAATAGCCGGCTACGCGCGCAGCGAAGCGGCTCGACGCCGGCGGTCACGCCCACGTCGGCCCGCAGCCCGGCCCTCACGGCCGGAATCACGCGAGCTGCGCCACCGGGCCGCGCCCGCCCCCGCTCACCATCAAGGAACGCCCCCATGACAGGCTTCGATCGTCAGACGATCTCCGACACGACCGCCAAAATCCTGCTCGAAGTGCAAGCGGTGCACTTCAACGCCGACAAGCCCTTCATCTTCACGTCCGGATGGGCGAGCCCCGTCTACATCGACTGCCGCAAGCTGATCTCGTTTCCGCGCGTGCGCCGCGGCCTGATGGAAATGGCGGAAGCGACGATCCTGCGCGACGTCGGCTTCGAGCAGATCGACGCGGTCGCAGGCGGCGAAACCGCCGGCATTCCGTTCGCGGCCTGGATCGCCGACCGGATGATGCTGCCGATGCAGTACGTGCGCAAGAAGCCGAAGGGTTTCGGCCGCAACGCGCAGATCGAGGGTTATCTGGAAGAAGGCTCGCGCGTGCTGCTCGTCGAGGACCTGACGACCGACAGCCGCAGCAAGATCAACTTCATCAACGCGCTGCGCACCGCGGGCGCGCAGGTGAACCACTGCTTCGTGCTGTTCCACTACGACATCTTCAAGGAAAGCGTGTCGGTCCTGAAGGACATCGACGTCGACCTGCACGCGCTCGCGACCTGGTGGGACGTGCTGCGCGTCGCGAAGGCGTCGGGCTACTTCGAGACGAAGACGCTCGACGAAGTCGAGAAATTCCTGCACTCGCCGGCCGAATGGTCGGCCGCGCACGGCGGCGCGACGGGCGCGCAGGAGTAACGCGAGCCCGCTTCGCCGGCGAGAAGTCCGCGCCGCGCAAAGAACCGCCTGCCGTCGACGACGGCGGGCGGTTTTTTTATGCGCGCGCTCGCGGCCGGCGCGATCTTTCGATCAAGCGTGCCGCGCCGCGGCGCGCCTCTCGTGCTGTCGCGCGTCATCGCGGCGCTCGTCCGCCGGCTTTGTTTGCGGCGCGCAGCGCGCCGCCCCGCGATCAATTGCCGCGCACGCGGTCCGTTTCGGCGCGCCGCGGCGCGCGTTGCGCCTGCTGCGGGCCAGCGACATCTTCGTCATGTCGCACGTCACCGCACGGCGCCTCACCTCACCTCACCTCGCCTCGCCTCGCCGGCCACGTCTCTCGAATTCTCGTTCGGTCGTGCATCACCGACGCCCTATGCCAGGCCGCGCCCACCGCCGCTTGCTTCTTGTCGCACCGCCGCCTTCGTTCCGGGCCGCCGTCGCACGTCGCTTCCGGGTCGCAATGCACGCCCCTGCGCCGTCCCGGCCCGAACCGTCCCGCTGCCGGAGCCGACGGCATGCGCCGTCGCGCGAAGTTGACGAGACTGCCGCCGCCATGCGTCCCCTAATGCTAGACTTGCCCTCATATTCGGGTTCGAGCATCACATCTCGACAACGATCAGCGCCGGGCCGCCCCGGCACAAGTGACGGGAGAAGGGCCATATGCGTGTGGGTCGCCGAGTCGTTCCGCCTGGTTCGCCCCGTCGTCTGCTCTCGCTCGCCCTCGCCTGCGTTTCCCTTTTCGGTCTGCTCGGCGGTCCGCGCGCGCTCGCCGAAGACGCGTTCACGCTGACGAGCGACGACCTGCGCCCCGGCGGGCGCGTCGGCGCCGTGCTCCTGTTCAATCAAGGCGACTGCAAGGGCGGCAACCGCTCGCCGCAACTCGCCTGGCGCAACCCGCCGCCCGGCACGAAGGGCTTCGCCGTCACGATGTTCGATCCCGACGCGCCCGGCCGCGGCTGGTGGCACTGGGCCGTCGCCGGCATCCCGGCGAACGTGTCGAGCCTGCCCGCCAACGCGAGCGCGTCCGGCTATCTGCGCAAGCTCGGCGCGACCGAGGCGCGCAACGATTTCGGCGTCGACGGCTACGGCGGCCCGTGCCCGCCGCCTGGCAAGCCGCACCGCTACGTGATCACCGTCTACGCGCTGAAGGCGACCGACCTGCGCGTCGCGACGGGCCGCCCCGCGCAGATGTTCGACCATGAGATCGGCACCGAGACGATCGGCTCCGCGCAGCTCGTCGTCACATACGGCCGCTAGTCTCCTGCGAGGTGCGGCGCGTCCGCGATTCGCTCCATCCGGGAAATTCAGTCGCACGCGACAGCGGTCGTACGCATCATTTCGCACCGCTAGACTCTTTTCGCCTGCCGTCCGCACGCGTCGCCGCGGGCAGCCATCGTCCGCCGCGCCGCCCGCCCGGGACGCGCGGCTTCGTCGTCTCATCTTGGAGAAACGGGAATGCCGAACATCGTCATCGTCTATCACAGCGGCTACGGCCACACGAAAAAGCTCGCCGAATCCGTGCTCGCGGGCGCGCAGGAAGCGGGCGCGAACGCGCGGCTCGTCGCCGTCGGCGATCTCGACGACGCCGGCTGGGCCGCGCTCGACGCCGCCGACGCGATCGTCTTCGGCGCGCCGACCTACATGGGCGGCCCGTCGGCCGACTTCAAGAAGTTCGCCGACGCGACGTCGAAGGCGTGGTTCGGCCAGAAATGGAAGGACAAGATCGCGGCGGGTTTCACGAACTCCGCGTCGATGAACGGCGACAAGTTCTCGACGATCCAGTATTTCGTCACGCTCGCGATGCAGCACGGGATGGTGTGGGTCGGCACGGGCCTTCTGCCCGCGAACACGAAGGCGTCGACCCGCAACGACATCAACTACGCGGGCGGCTTCACCGGCCTCCTCGCGCAATCGCCGTCGGACGCGTCGCCCGACGAGGCGCCCGCGGGCGGCGATCTCGAGACCGCGAAGACGTTCGGCGCGCGCGTCGCGACCGCGACCGCGCGCTGGCTCGCCGGCAAGTGATCCGCGCGTGATCCGCCGTTGATCCGCCAAGGGGCAGGATCATCTGCCCCGGCCGGCCGGCTTTTTTCGGCCGAGCCGGTTACGGCGCCGCGCATCACGTCTTAGAATGGCGGTTTTCACGGCGGCGACGCGCCGCCCGCCCCGATCCAGCGAGAGCGAGATGAGCACGAAAGTTTTTGTCGACGGCCAGGAAGGCACGACCGGCCTGAAGATCTTCGAATATCTGTCCGCGCGCAGCGACATCGAAATCCTGCGCATCGACGAAGCGAAGCGCAAGGACGTCGACGAGCGCCGCCGCCTCATCAACGCGTCGGACGTCACGTTCCTGTGCCTGCCCGACGCCGCGTCGCGCGAATCGGCGACGCTCGTCGAGAACCCGGACACGACGCTGATCGACGCGAGCACCGCGTTCCGCACGAGCGCCGACTGGGCGTACGGCCTCCCCGAGCTGAACCGCGCGCAGCGCGAGCGCATCCGCGCCGCGAAGCGCATCGCGGTGCCGGGCTGCCACGCGTCGGCGTTCGTGCTCGCGATGCGCCCGCTCGTCGACGCGGGCGTCGTCGCGCCGGATTTCGCCGCGCACAGCTACTCGATCACCGGCTACAGCGGCGGCGGCAAGAAGATGATCGCCGATTACGAGGCGGGCGGCGCGAAGCTCGCGAGCCCGCGTCCGTACGCGCTCGGCCTCGCGCACAAGCATCTGCCGGAGATGGCCGCGCACACGGGCCTCGCGAGCGCGCCGCTCTTCACGCCGATCGTCGGGCCGTTCTACAAGGGCCTCGCCGTCACCACGTACTTCACGCCGAGCCAGCTCGCCAAGCGCGTGACGCCGCAAGACGTGCAGCGCGTGCTCGCCGAGCATTACGCGGGCGAGGCGTTCGTGCGCGTCGCGCCGTACGACGCGGCCGAGAATCTCGACGACGGCTTCTTCGACGTGCAGGCGAACAACGACACGAACCGTGTCGACCTCTTCGTGTTCGGCACGGCGGAGCGCTTCGTCACGGTCGCGCGGCTCGACAACCTCGGCAAGGGCGCGTCGGGCGCCGCGATCCAGTGCATGAACCTCAACGTCGGCGCGGCCGAGGACACGGGGCTCAAGCGCTGAACGACGCATTGCTTGCAGCGCGAGACAAGCCGGCCCGAAAGGCCGGCTTTTTATTGCATCGCATGAGAATTGAAAGTTATTCAAATAATGTCACGCCATTAATAGAGATTTACAAACTTTCATTTCCATTCAAAATAAAATCTTGAAAATTTCAAAGCCGTAATGACTATCCCGGATAGGGATTCACCCGATGTGCGTGCTTAAAACGCTTGCCCCAACATCGTCGCCCGCAAACAAAATCCTGTAAAAACAAGGGCCGGCGCACTCCGCCAGACAAATTTCAAACGCTCATCTCGTTTTAATCCCTCCGCTCCCGCCTCTTGTTTCGGCATCCCGAATACAATGAATTGTTTAAATCGTCTCATTTAGACGGTTCCATCAATTGACAGCCGAAAACGACGCAGCCAAATTAACCCACACAATTAAACACATTGGAGACAGAGGCATGTCGGACGCCTTTTCGAAAGGGGTGGCAATGGCCATAGCCGTCGCCCCTTTGTTCGCCGCTTGCAGTGGAGGGGGCGGCGGCACCCCGGCCCCCATCGATGTTCCGCAATGCTCCGGCGCGAGCTGCGGCGTCCAGGGACCGCCGAGCTCGGCCGCGGGCAATACGTCGCTCTGCCCCGCCAACGCTGACATCGGCAGCAGCACGTATCTCGGCGGCGCAGGCAGCGGCGAAATCGTGAGCCTGAACATCAACGCGACCGCGATGACGTACACGCTCAAGTGGCTCGAGTCGCCGATTCCGCTCGCGACCGGGACGGTCACGCCGACGCGCGCCGGCACGACGATCACGGGCAACGTCGCGCACCCGCCCGCCGGCACGCTGCCGACCGCCGAGCAGACGCGCTGCGCGTTCGTGCTGCTGCCGGGCAGCGGCACGTCGCCCGCGACGAACTCGACCTACTCGACCGCAGCCGACTTCAACCAGGCGAACCCGCCGATGATCCTCGTCGGCTTCGGCGTCGCGGGCGGCGGCATTCCGGGCGCGACGATCCAGTACAGCGGCCTCACGATCATCCCGGGCGTGCTGCAGAACATCGGCCAGGTGCCGCAGCGTCACTTCGACTTCTATCCGTTCCTCGCGTTCTCGAACACGACGACCGACGTGACGAAGCTCGCCGGCACGTACAACGCGCTGCTGTACCACTTGGTGCCGTCGAGCAACTATGCAACGAAGGGGATCAATTCGAGCGAGACGTTCGACGCGAACGGCGCGTGCACGTCGACGAGCACGTCGGGCTGCATGACGACGGGCAACCCGTGGACGTCGAGCGGCAGCGGCTACTTCAACAGCACGCAGGCGCCGCAGATCCTGCCGCAGACGCAGCTGCCGCTCATCGGCGCGACGGGCAAGTCGGCGGTCGCGCACATGGTGCTCGGCCAGTTGAACGGCGCGACCGTGCCCGTCGTCGTGCGTACGGGCAACGTGAACCTCGGCACGCCGCCGCTGCATACCGACGCGCAGGTCGACGACGAATCCGGCATCGCGGTGCTCGGGCCGGCGACCGCGCTCGCGCTGGGCAGCGTCGACGGCGGCTACGCGGGCGCGGACTCGAACTTCAAGTACACGGCGACGGTGGTCAAGGGAACGACGGCCACGTTCGTCAATCCGAGCACGCAACAGGCGGAAACCGGCCTGAACCTCGACTACGGTCAGTCGACGCCGGGCCTCCTCGGCGTCACGACGACCGACACGTCCGCGCAAGGCTTCGTGATTGCGAACGGCGGGCTGTTCGCGACGCTGATCCAGGGCACCGTCAACGGCGGGATCACGCCGAGCTCGGCGATCGCCGGACAGACGCCGTCCGCGCCGTACTTCGGCGTCGGCGCGCAAGTCAGCAAGTAACGAGACCCGAACGCACGTCCGGCGCGACGCATCGCGCCGGACCGCGCCGCAGCGGGCGAGATAGAGAGCGGCCGACAGGGAGCTGGCCGCCGGATAAAGACAATTTTGGAGTTTGGAGGAGCAACATGAAGCAGCGGAATCTCATTTTGGCGATGGCCTGCGCCGCGCCCTTCATTTCGGCGTGCAGCGGCGGCGGCGGCAGCGATTCGCAGCCGCTCGTCGAAACCGCACTCTGCCCGTCGACGGTCGATTACAGCACGGTCTACACGGGCGGCGGCGGCGACGGCGAACTCGTCAAACTGCAGATCGACACGACGAAGCTGACCTGGCAGATCACCTACGTCGCGTCGCCGATTCCGCAAACGACGGGCACCGCCGCGCCGTCGCGCGCCGGCACGACCCAGAACGGCACGCTCACGCAGGAAACCTTGCTGCCGACGCACAAGCTCAACAACTGCGCATACCGTCTGAACGGCGCAAGCCTCGATCCGAACCGGCCTGCGCGCATTTTCCTCGGCATGGGCATCGTGGGCGGCACGATTCCCGGCGCGGAGCTTCAGTACGGCGGCCTGCTCGGCCAAGGCGCGATTCCCGACACCAAGTTCCCGTACTATCCGTTCATCGCATTCTCGACGCTCGAAACCAACATCGCCAAGCTCGCCGGCACATACAGCCAGCTCGGCTACGGCCAGGTGGCGTCGCAGAACTTCGCGCCCGTAACGATCGACGCGAAGGTGACGATCAACGCCGACGGCACCTGGATCCGTTGCGACTCGACGGGCATCTACGCGGGCACTTGCCGCCAGCCCGGCACGAACCTCGCGCAATCGCCGAACGGCACCGGCGCGTTCGAGACCGATCACTTCCAGAGCCAGCTGAAGCCGACGCTCGCGACGGTGCCGCAAGCGAAGGGCTTCCTCATCGTCGGCAAGGTGAACAACCAGCTCGTGCCGGTCATGATCCGCACGGGCGTCGCCAACCCGAACCCGACGCCCGACGCGAACGGCGTGCCGGGCCTCACCGCCGACGACGAATCGAGCATCTCGCTCCTCGCGCCGCAGACGGCGATCAACGTCGGTTTCGTCAACGGCGAATACATCGGCGTCGACAGTCAGTTCGACTACCGTTCGACGGTGCTCGTCGACAAGCAGGCGACGCTGCTCGATCCGTTCAATGCGTCGCAAGCGTCGCTCGCCACCGCGCTCAATCTCGACTACACGCAGACGGTGCCGGGCACGATCACGTCGGCGCACGTCGGCGCGAGCAGCTCGACGCCGACCGGCAAGTTCATCTTCACCGGCGCGGGCGGGGCATTTGGCTTCCTCGATATGTCGAACTCGTCGTCGCCGTATTTCACGGTCGGCGCCTTCGTGCAGTAAGCGCTCGGGAGGCCGTATGAAGAAAATACTCTGCGCGGCGCTCGGCGCCGCCGCATTGACGCCGCTCGCCGCTCACGCGCAAAGCGCCGGCAGCAACGTCGTCACGCTCGGCTGGTTCCACGTGATGCCGCAGCAAAGCACCACGCCGCTCACGACGAGCGTCGCGCCGACGCCGATCAACACGCCGCTCGGGCTGACGGGGTCGTTCACGTCGCCGGGCACCGGCACGCGCACGAGCGGCGCGGACACGGTCGGCCTGACCACGAGCCACTTCCTGACCGACAACATCGCGGTCACGACGGTGGCGGGCGTGCCGCCCGTCTTCAAGATCACCGGGCAAGGCACGATCCGCCCGCCCGGACCGGCGGGCGCGCTCGCGTCGCAAAACCTCGGCGATCCGCAGATCAATCCGATCGTCAAGAGCGTGCGCCAGTGGAGTCCGGCCGTGCTGTTCCAGTATTACTTCGCGCAGGCGAACTCGAAGGTCCGGCCGTTCGTCGGCATCGGCGTGTCGTACAACTGGTTCAGCGATCTTCAGTTGAACCGCAACTTCGTGAAGTCGACGCAGGACAACCTTGGCGCCGTGCTCGCCGCGGGCGCCGGCAAGCCGGGACCGACGCAGGTGTCGGCGAAGGCGTCGTCGTCGTGGCAGCCGGTGTTCAACGCGGGCCTCACGTACAACGTCACCGATCACTGGGGGTTGCTCGCGTCGATCACGTACATCCCGCTGAAGACGACGTCGACCGTGACGATCAAGGCCGCCGACGGTACGGTGCTGGCGGAATCGAAAAACGAGCTGAAGGCGGATCCGCTCGTCAGCTTCGTCGCGGTGACATACAAGTTCTGACGGAGGGGGAGCGCCCGCGCGGCTTCGGATCGGATTCGCGCGGGCAAAAAAAAGCCCGCCTGAAAAGGCGGGCTGAATCCATATCAGAGGAGACATGGAGGAGACAGTTCAAACTATACCGGTTTGTTTGACGCAATGCAACATTTCCATCGAGAAAATACGGATTTTCCCTTGAATGCCGGCTCTAATGAGCCGGCATTTCTGCTTCGTCCCCTGATCGCCTGCGGTTTTCCGCCTCCAGCACCGCGGCGAGCCGCTCGCGCAGCAGCTCGACCGGCCGCATCAGCCGCCCCGGCAGCACGCCGTGCACGAGCCACACGCTGATCCCCGGCTCGACGTCCACCGTGCCGACGACCTGCAGCGCATCGCGGTGCGGGCTGCGCGCGAGCGCGGCCGTCGACGCGATGCCGAGCCCCGCCCCGCGCGCGACGAGCGACAACTGCAAGTCCGAGCCGAACGCCTCGACCGCGACGTCGAACGGCAGCCCCGCCGCGCTGAACGCGCGGCTCAGCGCCGAACGCATCCCGCAGCCGTCCTGGCTCAGCACCCATGGATAGCGCGACAGCGCGTCGAGCGGCACGGGCCCCGGCGGCAGCGCGAAGTCGCGCGCGGCGACGAGCACGGTCGGCTGCACGCCGAGCAGCGTCGACACGAGCGTCTCCGGCATCGGGAAGCTCGCCGGCATCATCACCGCGGCGGCGTCGAGCGCCGCGCGCTCGACGCTTTGCAAGAGCGCCGGCGACCAGCCGGCCGTGATCCGCAGCGTGAGGCGCGGAAACGCTTCGCGCAGCCGGTCGATCGGCCCTTCGAGCGCGAGCTCCGACAGAAACGGCGGCACGCCGATCCGCAGTTCGCCCGCCGGCTCGCTGCCGGGCGCGGCGACGGCGAGCAACTCGTCGACCGAGCGCAGCACGTTGCGCGCGAGCGCGTAGACCTCGCGGCCCGCCGCGGTCGGCTTGAGCGGCTTGCTCTGCCGGTCGAGGAGCGGCACGCCGAGCGTCGTCTCGAGGTTCTGCACGCGCCGCGTGAGACCCGGCTGCGTCAAATGGAGCTTGGTCGCGGCGGCCACCATCGAGCCGTTGTCGACGACCGCCACGAAGGCTTGAAGATCGCGCGCATTCACAACAAACTCGCATAATCATATTAAAGATATTTCAATTGTCGCATAACAAGCGCATCTCTACGATGAGGGCTCTTCACGCTTCCAAGGCCCTTTCGATGAACCGCTCAGCCGATCTTCGCGTCGACTCGCTCGCCGACCGACCGTGCGCCCCTCCCTCGTCAACCCTCACGCCCGCGCTCACCGTGTTCTTCTCGGCGACGGTCGGCGTGATCGTCCTCAACCTGTTCGCCGCGCAGCCGCTGGCGGGCCCGATCGCCGCCGACCTGCGCCTGCCTCCGGGCCTGACCGGACTCGTCGCGACGCTGCCGCAGCTCGGCTATGCGGCGGGCCTCGTGCTGCTCGTGCCGCTCATCGACCTGCTTGAGAACCGCCGGCTCATCGTGACGACGCTCGCCGTCTGCGCGGTGACGCTCGCGCTGCCCGCCGTCACGCGCTCAGGCGCCGTGTATCTCGCTGCGGTGTTCGTCGCGGGCGCGGCATCGAGCGTGATCCAGATGCTCGTGCCGATGGCGGCGTCGATGGCGCCGGACGAGAAGCGCGGCCGCGCGGTCGGCAACGTGATGAGCGGCCTGATGCTCGGCATCCTGCTGTCGCGACCGCTCGCGAGCCTGATTGCCGGCACGGCCGGCTGGCGCGCGTTCTACGGCACGGCGGCGGCCGCCGACATCGCGATCGCCGCCGTGCTCGCCGCGAAGCTGCCGCTGCGCGCGCCGTCGCTGTCGACCCGCTATGCGGCGCTGCTCGGCTCGCTCTGGACGCTCGTCGCGACCGAGTGCGTGCTGCAGCGGCGCGCGCTGTCCGCAGCGCTGTCGATGGGCGCGTTCAGCGCGTTCTGGACCGCGATCGGCCTGCGTCTCGCCGCCGCGCCGTTCGGCCTCGGGCTGCATGGAATCGCGATGTTCGCGTTCGCCGGCGCGACGGGCGCGATCGTCACGCCGTTCGCGGGCCTCGCCGGCGATCGCGGCTGGGAGCGCGGCGCGTTGCGCGGCGCGCATGTGGCGATGCTCGTCGCGTTGGCGGCGTTGGGCATCGCAGGCGCGGGCTGGGGCGGCTTCGACGCGACCGCGCACCCGACGCTCGCACTCGCGCTGCTCGTCGCCGGCGCAGCGGTGCTCGATGCGGGCGTCGTCGCCGACCAGACGCTCGGCCGCCGCGCGATCAACCTGCTGAATCCCGCCGCGCGCGGGCGGCTCAATGGGCTCTTCGTCGGGCTGTTCTTCGTCGGCGGGTCGCTCGGCGCGATGCTGGCGGGCGCGGCGTGGGCATGGGCGGGCTGGGGCGCGGTATGCGCGGTGGGCTTCGCGTTCGCGGGCGCCGCGTTCGCGCTGGACTGGATCGCCGGGCGGCGGCGAGCGGCATGCTGAAAAGACGACGCCTCGCGTCGTCGCCGACGCGAGGCGTTTTCGCCGTTCATGGAAGCGCGATCGGCATGTTCCGCTTCATCGATGCTCGAAGTCGCAGCCGACCGCGCGGAGCGGCTTCGTCGCCGTCCGAGATTGCGCGGAATTCGACGCCGTCTGTCGCTTCGATTCGTGCGAGCCGGCAACGCGCCCGCAGCCGCGTTCCGTCAGTCGGCGTGCCGCGGACTTCGACGCGAACCGCCCGCGCGTTTTCGCCATCTCACGAACGTCGATGCGGCGCGCATGCGGCGCCTTTGCCGCTTCGCCGACCCACCACTTCGCCGACTTGCCGACCCATCGAACGCGGCGCGCCGCTCAGTGCCGCACGAGCGCCATCATCGCGCCGAAGCCGACGAACAGGCCGCCCGTCAGGCGGTTGAAAATCTTCGCGACGTTCGCGCTCCGGAGCGTCACGCCGATCCGCGTGCCGAACGATGCGTACACGATGTACCAGCTCACCTCGATGACCGCGAACGTCGCGACGAGGATGCCGAACTGCGGAAGCGTCGGCGCGGACGCGTCGATGAACTGCGGCAGCAGCGCGGCGGCGAACAGGATCGCCTTCGGGTTGCTGCCCGCGACGAGAAAGCCGTTGCGAAAGAGCGCCCAGCGCGACGCGGAAGCGGGCGCGCTCGCGCGGCCCGCTTGCGGCGCGGCGCCGGCGGCATCCGCGGCGGATTCCGCGTCGACGCGCGCACGCCACGCCTTCACGCCGAGATAGATCAGATACGCGGCGCCCGCGAAGCGGAGCGCGTCGAACATCGCAGGCCACGCTTCGAGGAACACGCCGAGCCCCGCGGCCGACACCGACAGCATCGCGACGAGCGCCGTCATGCAGCCCGCCATCGTCGCCGTCGAACGCCGCAGCCCGTGACGCGCGCCGTGCGTCATCACGAGCAGCATGTTCGGGCCGGGAATCGCCGACACGACGAACACCGTCGCGACGAACAGCCACCACGTATGCAGATTCATTGCCGCCCCGCTTTCGAAATTGAAATGGAAAGGTCGATTATGCCGGGGAATGTGCTTCGCTGTCTGCGGCGGGGCGGCGGGGCGCCGCTCGCGGCCCCGGCGCGCTTTACCGCCCCGCCCGGCGCGCCGCGACCTGCCCGAGCACCGCGAAGTCCTTGTCGCCGTCGCCGTGCGCGACCGCTTCGATCAGGCTGTCGCGCACGACGCTCGCGACGGGCAGCGGCACCGACAGCGCGTCGCCCGCCTCGAGCGCGAGCCGCACGTCCTTCAGGCCGAGCCGCGCCTTGAAGAGCGCCGGCTCATAGCGCGATTCGGCGATCATCGCGCCGTAGCCCTGATAGACGGGGCCGGGAAACACGCTGTTCGTGATCACGTCGAGATAGTCGTTCATCGCGACGCCGTGCGCGGCGAGCAGCGCCGCCGCCTCGCCCATCGTCTCGATCGCCGATGCGATCGTGAAGTTGGCCGCGATCTTCACCGCGTTCGCGTGCTGCGGCAGCGAGCCGAGCCGCCAGGTCTTCTGACCGATCGCGTCGAACGCGGGCTGCATCCGGTCGATCGCCTCCGCGGGCCCGGCCGTGATGATCGTCAGGCGCGCCGCCGCCGCGACGTGCGGACGCCCCATCACGGGCGCCGCGACGTAGTGAATCCCGCGCTCCGCGTGCGCATGCGCGAGCTGCTCGGCGAGCGCGACCGAAATCGTCGCCATGTTCACGTGGATGAGGCCGCGAGGCGCGTGCTCGAGGAGCGCCGCGTCGAACACGCCGCGCGCGGCCGCGTCGTCGGCGAGCATCGAGAACACCGCGTCGCCCGTGAACGCTTCGGCGACCGTCGCGACGTGCTGCGCGCCCAGCTCGACGAGCGGCGCGACCCGTTCGGCCGAGCGGTTCCACACCCGCACGCGATGCCCCGCCTTCAGCAGATTCGCCGCGATGGCGCTGCCCATCTCGCCCGCGCCGATAAATCCGATGTCCATGTCCTGCTCCTTTGTATTCGTCATATCCGTCGAAAGCACGAGTAAAGCACAGGCGCACGACATTTGCCGTCCCGCGCCCGGCGACTCGCACGACGTGCGGGAAACGCGCCGCGGTGCGATACTCGACCGATGGTCACCGTGACTTTCCGCTTCTACGAGGAGTTGAACGATTTCCTCGCGCGGCCGCTGCGCCGCCGGGAATTCGAGCACGCGTGCATGCGCGGCGCGAGCGTCAAGCATGCGATCGAAGCGCTCGGCGTCCCGCACACCGAAGTCGAGCTGATTCTCGTCAACGGCGAATCGTCACCGTTCGGCCGCGTGCTCGAGCACGGCGACCGCGTCGCCGTCTACCCGACCTTCGAAGCGATCGACATCCGCCCGCTGCTGCGCGTGCGTGCCGCGCCGCTGCGCGTCACGCGCTTCATCGCGGACGCGCATCTCGGCAGGCTCGCGCAATTGCTGCGTCTCGCGGGCTTCGACACGCTGTACGACAACCACTATCCGGACGACCTGATCGAGGCGATCGCCGCGCGCGAAGCGCGGATCGTCCTTACGCGCGATCGCGAGCTGCTCAAACGCCGCACGATCACGCACGGCTGCTACGTGCGCGCGCTGAAGCCGCAGGCGCAGCTGCGCGAGCTGTTCGACCGGCTCGATCTCGCCGGCAACGCGCGGCCGTTCCGGCTGTGCCTGTCGTGCAACGCGCCGCTGCGGCGCATCGATCCGGCCGAAGCCGAAGGCCGCGCGCCGCAAGGCGTGCTGCAGCGCCACACGCGCTTCGTCACCTGCGACGTCTGCCGCCGCGTGTTCTGGGAAGGCTCGCACTGGCGGCGAATGCGCGCGCTGATCGATCACGTGTCGCAGCCGAAGCCGCCGCTCGCGTGACGCGCGCATAAAAACAAACCCCGCGTTCGCGAGAACGCGGGGTTCGTCATGACGAGCCGCGACGGCGGCGATGCGCCGCCGCGGGCAAGCGCTTACTGCTGCGCGCCCTTGTCGTTCGTGCCGGCTGCCGAAGCGGCGGAGGCCTTCGCCTTGGCCTTCTCCGAACCGTGCTGCTTCAGCTCGTGCTTCGGCTTGCTCTTGTCGTGCTTGACAGCCGACGCAGCCGCCGGCGCCGAAGCTGCCGGTGCCGATGCTTGTGCGAACACGGAAGCCGAAGCGAATGCGATAGCGGCGGTTGCCACCGAAGCGATGATCTTCTTCATTGTTTTTCCTTGAATATCCAAACGGAAATATCCGGTTAATCACGATGCGTTGGAGCGCATCCGGCGCCGGTATTGTTCGAGATTCACGACGCACACCCTACAAAACGTAAGGATTTCTTTCGCGTGAACACTCGTGCGCCGGTTCTATAACGCAGCGAATGCGCGCTGCGTTGACACGGCTCGCACGTCTTTCGAGCCGATCCGAATTCGGCCCGAAAGATCAAATAGATAGCATGATCGGCGGGAATTTCCAGGATCTCGATCAAATGCATCGCATTGGCATTGCTCACGCCATTCGAATCTCGCGATTTAACCTGTCTGATCAAATTCGAGGCGAATTCGATTCGATGAGCGGATGTGTCGCATCTCGCCGGCCGGTCGCGACGGGATCAACAACGGGCGATGCCGGTGCGCGAGCGCGCGCATCGTGGAATCGTCGCGTCGAATGGCTGGACGACGGCGAGCGCTGCAAAGCCATCGCCGATGTGGCGAAGCGACGATGCGGAACCGATGGCCGGGAATCGTGCGCATCTGCGGACTACCGCGTGAAGCGCGGCGCATATTGCGAATGTTCAATCCGCGCATCGCGCATGCATGCGTACGTGCCGGTACGCGCCGACGCGCGCAAATCGATGCTCGACACGGCGCGCCGTCCTCGCAAAACACTCGGCACGCCAGCACGCTCGGCATCGGCCGGGCACGCATGAGCGCACGCCTCCGCACGATGCCATCGCGCCTGCCCGGCGTTCGATTCGCGCGCGATGCACGTCGTCGTGAACGATCGCAGCCGGCACGATACGCTCGAACGAAAACAATTTTTAACACAAACGATGCGCATGCCTTGTTAGGCTCGCGACACGATCGGATTTTCCCCAATCTCTTCGGCGCGCCGCCCTTCGCGCGACGTCGCGCATCGGAACGACGCGAAATGCATAGAATCCGGATGCGTTTTTGCCGAATGACTCACCTTGGATCGCCCATGAAATCGACTCAGATTCTCGCCAGCTGCGCGCTCGTCGGCGCCGTAGCGGCGCTCGCCGGTTGCGCAGGCTCACCGGCGAACGGCCCGCAGGCCGAATCGCCCAGCGGCCGGATCATCTACGTCGCGTCGCCGCGCAGCCCGGTCGACGTCGAGCGCTGCCTGACGAGCCGCGTGCCGCAGGCGCGCGTCGCGCAGCACAACCCGACCACGGTCCTGATCGGCCCGTACTCGTCCGATTCCGATTGGACCGTCACGCTCGCGCCGACCGCGTCGGCCGGCACGAGCATCGGCGTCTATCGCCCGCGCAGCGGCGACGGCGATCCGGAGGAGTCGGAGCTGCGCTTCCACATCGCACGCTGCGCAGTCTGACGCACGTCGCCCGTCGAACGTCACGCAACGCGCGCCGCCCCAAGCCAGTGGCGCGCGATCGATGCCTTCACTGCGCCGCGGCTGCGCGCCGCACACCCAGCCACGTCGCGCAGGACCGCAGGACACGAGCAGCAGCCCGCCGATCAGCGCGAACGGCGCCTGCGGGCACCAGTCGTGCAGCGCAGTGCCGACGCGCAGCGCCGCGGCCATGCCGAGCCCCTGCGCGGCCGACATCGTGCCCGAGCACGCGCCTTGCTCGCGCATCGACCGCTGCGCCCGCGAGCGCAGCGACGGCCGGAAACGACGCTCCCATCCCGAACGTCGCGACGAGATAGTCCGTGCAGACGGCCATCGGCTGCGTCGGCTCGTCGAGCGGGCGGTTCCTGGCGTCGATCACGGGACACCGGGCCGATAAGCGCGGCTGCGCGGCCCAAGCTTTTCATCGGCATGCGCGCGGCGGAGATGCTTGCGTATGCATGTTTCGCTCTCTTCGAGGTCTTTTCCTTGCGCTTGTCGATCCGCCTCTCCGCTGCGGATCGCGCTGCCTGAGAACGACAGCAATCCGCATTCGGCCGCGCAACATCACTCCTTCCGCCGACGCGTTTCTGTGCGCCTTCGCGAACCCGAGCGCGCGATGACTGCAAACTCGCTCGAATCCGAATCGATGCGACGACGCATCGGCACGCCTTTCTCCATCCAATCGATTCGAACCGAACACAGTTCTCGGTAATCCTGCCATTGCGCCTTTGTTCAATGCGGCTCGTCGACTGCTTTCGGCATCGGCACAGGCGCCGTCGGCCGCTTTGTCTTCAATTCTTTTAATTGATGTATGTATACGTAGTAAGAGTTAACAAGAGCGGCCCTTTCCTGTGGACAACCCGGGTTTTCCCTGACGGATCAGCGCGGCATCGATTCCATAACCATATCCGCTGTGCGTGAATATCCGCCGCGAGCGAAGGATAACTTCGACGCGCCCGGAAGCCAGGCCGGTTTTATCAAGATTTGGTCCACAGGCTGGGCGGCGAGTTATCCCAAGGATTTCCAGAGCCGCGCGTGGATAACTCTTCTTGCGCAGGCACATCGCTTTCCTGTGCGCGGGCTCGCGCGATTGAATCGCCTTTTGCCAATCAAGCCGAACGCCACTGCGAAAGCGCAGTGCATGCACGCAGCGATGATCGGCGAATCGGGAAACGATGTTCGAGTCGTTGCCTTTGCTCGTTAGTTGCAATGTGGCTTTTGCGTTCGTTTCCCAGGCCGCTTCAAGCCCGCACGCGCGGACCCGGCATTCAGTCGAACGAGCCCGAAATGCGCAACCGGGTCAACGTTCCCAGCGCTTGCCGAACGACACCGTCGCTTCGCACATGCAGCCGATCAACACGCCGACGATCCCACCGAACGTGACCGTGATCCCGAGCGACGAGAGCGCCGACGCATCGGGCGCGCGGACCGCGACGCCGATCGCCACAAGCATGCCGAAGAGCATCGCGCATGCACATGCCGCTGAATAACCGCGCATCAGTTTCGGATAGCGCGAGCGAGACGGCCCGAACGCACGAAAAAACGCATAGCCGAGACAGAAGACGTAGATGGCTACCGGCAACCCTGTAGACGCAACCCAACTGCTCTCGATCGGCATGATCGGACTCCGTGAATGTCGTCGCTCGGATGGAACACGCAATCGGGACGAATCGTGCACGACGATGCGTCGTCACGTGGCCATAGTTTCTTTTGCTGAAATTAAGACAAATACAGGAACATCCACTCGCGAACAGCCACTAGCATAGCGCCAAATACCAGACTCCGACCGAGGGGCATCTGTTCATGCATGCTGGAGACACTGCTCGATGCATCTACCGATTCGCCGCGCGAACCCATACGCGCGCCACATGCCAGCCATCGCCGCCGAGCGCGGACCGCGCCGGACGGCGTCGTGTCCCGATTCGCCGCGCCGTGTCCGTCCCCTCTTCCATTTAAGCCACGCCGGCTCGCGCAAGCGAACCGCCCGCATCGCGCGCGCCTGAAGCCGCGCGCGCACTTTCGCTCAGTCGATCCACGTCGACTCGCCGTCGCTGCGACGATGCGAGACGCGCGCACGCCGTACGCCGCCGACGTGCGCCATGCCAATTTCATCAAACCCAAAGGAGACATCCCCATGGAGAAAAGAAGCACCGAAACCGACCTACACCGAGGACTCGGGCAACGGCAGATGCGCTTGATCGCGCTCGGCGCGGCGATCGGCGTCGGCCTCTTTCTCGGCTCGGCCAACGCGATCAAGATGGCGGGCCCCGGCATCATCCTGTCGTACATCCTCGGCGGCGCCGTGATCTTCGTGATCATGCGCGCGCTCGGCGAGATGGCAGTGCACGAGCCGGTCGCAGGTTCGTTCAGCCGTTACGCGCGCAACTATCTCGGGCCGCTCGCCGGCTATCTGACGGGCTGGAACTACTGGTTCCTCTGGCTCGTCACCTGCATCGCTGAAATCACTGCGGTCGGCATCTACATGGGCATCTGGTTCCCGGACGTGCCGCGCTGGATCTGGGCGCTCGCCGCGCTGACCGCGATGGGCTCCGTGAACCTGCTCACCGTGAAGGCGTACGGCGAGTTCGAATTCTGGTTCGCGCTGATCAAGGTCGTGACGATCGTCGTGATGATCGCGGTCGGCATCGCGATGATCGCGTTCGGCATCGGCAATCACGGCGTGCCGATGGGCATTTCGAATCTCTGGGCGCACGGCGGCTTCTTCCCGAACGGCGCGCAGGGCGTGCTGATGTCGATGCAGATGGTGATGTTCGCGTATCTCGGCGTCGAGATGATCGGGCTGACGGCGGGCGAAGCGGAGAATCCGCAGAAGACGATTCCGGGCGCGATCAACTCGGTGTTCTGGCGCATCCTGCTCTTTTACGGTGGCGCGCTGTTCGTGATTCTGTCGATCTATCCGTGGAACGAGATCGGCACGCAAGGCAGCCCGTTCGTGATGACGTTCGAGCGGCTCGGCATCAAGACGGCCGCGGGCATCATCAATTTCGTCGTGCTCACGGCGGCGCTGTCGTCGTGCAACGGCGGCATTTTCAGCACGGGGCGCATGCTGTACAACCTCGCGCAACAGGGCCACGCACCGCGCGCGTTCGGCGAGACGACGGGAGGCGGCGTGCCGCGCCGGGCGATCGTCGTGTCGATGGCGGCGCTGCTCGTCGGCGTGCTGCTCAACTATCTCGTGCCGGAAAAGGTGTTCGTCTGGGTGACGTCGATCTCGACGTTCGGCGCGATCTGGACGTGGGGCGTCATTCTCGTCACGCAGATGAAGTTTCGCGCGAGCCTTGCGCCGGCCGAAGCGCGCGCACTGCGATTTAGGATGCCGTTCTGGCCGTATGGGTCGTGGATCGCGCTCGCGTTTCTCGTGCTCGTGATCGGGTTGATGGCTTATTTCCCGGATACGCGGATCGCGCTTTATGTCGGGCCGGCTTGGCTCGTGTTGCTCGTCGTGCTGTATTACGGGCTGAAGCTCGAGCCGGAGGGAGGGAAGGCGGCGGGGTTGGAGCGGAGGTATGGGCGAGGGTGATTGATTGGCGGACGAACGACGCGCGCCGTTCGCGGGATGGTTGCGGCGCGCGTTGGTTGGCCGAGTGGAAATCAGGGGCGAACGCTAAAGCAAAATGAAAAGGGCCTAGCCATCCGGCTAAGCCCTTGAATTCGATTGGTGGAGCGGAGGAGGATCGAACTCCCGACCTTCGCATTGCGAACGCGACGCTCTCCCAGCTGAGCTACCGCCCCTCACCAACAGCCGACGATCATACATCACCCAATCGGCGGTTGGCAACAGATTTGCGCCGGTTATTTCGACGGCGCGCCGGCCAGCACCCATTGGACGACCGAGCGCACGTCCGTGTCGCTCATCCGCGGGTGCGCGGGCATCGGAATCGCGCCCCAGACGCCGGAGCCGCCTTCCTTCACCTTCTTCGCGAGCTTCGGTTCCGCCTGCTTGTCGTTCTTGTACCGCTCGGCGATCTGCTGGAACGACGGCCCGACGAGCTTCCTGTCCACCGCGTGGCAGCCCATGCACGCATTGCTGCGCGCGACTTTCAGGCCGTCGCCGACATCCGCGCGCGCCGGAGCGCTCGCCAGCGCGCAGCCGAGCGCCGCAACGGCCGCGGCGCCCATCGTCCGTTTCACGTACTTCCCGAACCTCATTGGGTCCCCGCCTTCGGATTGCCCGGATGCACGTTCGTCGAATTGGAGACCGGCGCGGGCGCCTGCAGCGGCGTCGCGGTAACGCTCGAATCCGGCACCGCGCCCACCGTCGCGCCTTCTGACGCGGTCGCGGGCGCAGCGGCGGCCGACGCGCCGCTCGCGGGCGTCGCCGCCGTCAGCGCGTCCGCTTCCTGCGGCTTGATGTACTGGAACACCTTGACGACCTTCTCGACGCCCGGCACGCGGCTCGCGACGTCCGCGCCGCGATTGCCTTCGTCGCCCGTCACGAGGCCCATCAGGTAGACGTTGCCGCGCTCGCACACCACCTTGTAGTTGTTCGCGGAGATGCCCTTCTCGGCGATCATCGCGGTCTTCACGCGGCCTTCGAGGTACGAGTCGTTCGCCCGGTCGGACAGCGAGCTCGCCGGCCCGACCGCGAGTTCGTTGACGATCGTGTTCACGTTGTTGATCGCACGGACGATCTCCTCGGCGCGCTGCTTCGACGCATCGTTCGGCACTTCGCCCGTCAGCAGCACGCGGCGGTTGAACACCGTCACGTTCACGTGCGAGCCGTCCGGCAGCCCGTTGTTCATCTGCGTCAGCGCCTTCACCTGGATCTCGCGATCCTCGGTCTGCGCGCCGAGCGTGCGGCGATCGGTCGCGACGAGCGCGCCGCCGCCCGCCGCCGCGCCGGCGACCGCGAGCACGCAGCCCTGCAGCGTTGCGGCAAGGCCGGCCGACAGGCCGATCACGAGCGTGGTTCTCACTAGCGTCTGTCTGACGCGGCTGTTACTCATCGACGGCTCTCCTTCGAATCAATCCTCGCCCAGCAGCATCGCGTCGATGCCGTCGCACAGGCAGTGGATGGTCAGCAGATGGACTTCCTGGATGCGCGCCGCCCGTTCGGACGGCACGCAGATCTGAATATCGGTGTCGGCGAGCGACGCGCCGAGGTGCCCGCCCCCGTTGCCCGTCAGCGCGACGACGATCATCTCGCGCTCGCGCGCCTCTTCGACCGCGGCCAGCACGCGCGGCGATTCGCCGAGCGGGTCGAGCACGAGCAGCACGTCGCCCGTCTGGCCGAGCGCGCGCACTTGTTGCGCAAAGATCTGGCCGGCATCGCCCGCGCCCGCGCGGCTCGCGTCGGCATGGAGCGCAAGCCCCGGCAAGCCGGGCCGCTCGCGCTCGAATCCGCCGATCAGCGCGGCGGCGAGCCGCTCGGCCGCCGCGGCCGACGGGCCGTCGCCGCATGCGACGATCTTGTTGCCGTTCGCAAGCGCCATGAACATCGCGTCGACGGCTGCGGCGATCGGCAGGGACAGCGCATCGAGCGCTTCATGGACGAGCGCGGCGCTGTCGCGAATATGTTGCTGAATACGTTCGACTGACATCGATTCCTAATCGGGTACTACGCGCGTGGTCTGTGTCGCGCGGCATCGTGAGTGCGGCGAGTTTACCGCACTCCGCCCTCACCGCCAGACCGTCGCCGCAACTCCTTACATCTCGACACAAGCTAGCCGGCCTCGTCGACGCGAAATGCGTCGCGCAGCCACTCGAGCCGGCCGCCTTCGAACGCGACGACGTCGAAGCGGCACGGGCTGGCGCCGCCCGTTCGCGCCCAGAACGCGTGCGCGGCGAGCACGAGCCGCTTTCGCTTGCGCGCGCCGACGCTCGCCGCCGCGCCGCCGTAGCGGCCGCTCGTGCGTGCGCGCACTTCGACGAACACGAGCGTGCCGTCGCGCTCGCGCATGACCAGGTCGATTTCGCCGCCGCGCACGGTCACGTTGCGTGCGACGAGCGCGAGTCCCGCGCGCTCGAGGAAGCGCTGCGCGCGCGTCTCGAACGCAGCGCCGACGACGCGCTTGGACCCGGCCGCCGCAGAAAAGTTGTCGCGCGGCGCGGCTTTGGCGCCGTCCGCCTCCTGCCGCGCCGCGCGCGCGTGGCACAATGCGGTGCTTCTTCCGTTTGCGCCGTGTGCGGGCGCCTTTCGTGTCATGACTTCCCTCCTCGATCTTGCGCAGGCGCAGCAGTATCCGACGGGCGCCCTCTACGTCGTCGCGACGCCGATCGGCAACGCCGCCGACATCACGCTGCGCGCGCTGCACGTGCTCGCGCTCGCCGACCGCATCGCCGCCGAGGACACGCGCAACACGGGCCAGCTGCTCGCGCGCTACGGAATCTCGAAGCCGCTCGTCGCGGTGCACGAGCACAACGAGCGCGCGGCCGCGGCGAAGCTGATCGACCACCTGCGCGCGGGCGAGCGGATCGCGTACGTGTCGGACGCCGGCACGCCGGGCATTTCCGATCCGGGCGCGAAGCTCGTCGACGCGGTGCGCGCCGCCGGCCACGGCGTGATCCCGCTGCCGGGCGCGAGCGCGGCGAGCGCGGCCGTGAGCGTCGCGGGCGACTGGGCCGGCGCGTTCACGTTCGCGGGCTTCCTGCCGCCGAAGCCGAAGCAGCGCGACGCGGCGCTTCAGCAATTGAAGGCGCATCCGTACGCGCTCGTGTTCTACGAGGCGCCGCACCGGATCGTCGAGACGGTCGAAGCGCTCGCGGCCGTGCTCGGTGGCGCGCGTCGCCTGCTGATCGCGCGCGAGCTCACCAAGCTACACGAGGAGTTGTTCGAGGGCACGCTGGCCGAAGGGCCAACGTGGCTGCGCGCCGACGCGAACCGGCAGCGCGGCGAGTTCGTGCTCGTCGTCGAACGCGCACCTGAGGACGATCACGCCGCCGACGAAAGCGCGCACGATGCGCTGCTCAAGCTGCTGCTCGACGAAGTGCCGGTGAAGAGCGCGGCGAAGCTCGCCGCGGCGTTGACGGGCGCGTCACGCAACGCGCTATACGCGCGGGCGCTCGCGCTGAAGGACGAAGAGGAAGGGTAAGGACTCGCCGCAAAAGCGAAAGGGCCGCAGCGAGGCGGCCCTTTCCGTATGCATTCGGTCGACTTTCGGCCGACGCGACGCGTTCGTCGCGATTACTTCGCCGCGTTCGACGCGAGCGTCTCGTCGCGGGCGACACGCGCCTCCGCCGGCGACAGGCCCTGGATCTTCACCCGCGCGGTGCCCGCGTGGACGAGGCCGATCACCTTCGCCGCCGCATACGACAGATCGAGAATCCGGCCGCGCGAGAACGGGCCGCGATCGTTGATCTTCACGACGACCGACTTGCCGTTCGCCTGGTTCGTCACGCGCACGTACGACGCGAGCGGCAGCGTCCGGTGCGCGGCCGTGAGTTCGTTCATGTTGAAGCGTTCGCCGTTCGCGGTGCGGCGGCCGTGGAAGCCCTTGCCGTACCACGACGCCCGGCCGGTCTGGCGGAAGTCGGAGACGTCGGCGGCGTCGATCGGCTTCGCGTCCGCGAGCGATGGGCGCGACGCATCCTGCGAGCCCGCGGCGGGCATCGAGGCGAGCGCCGTGTCGAAGTTCAGCGGTGCGCCCGCCGTTTCCTTGTTGTTGTTGGCCGCGCCCGAAGCGGCCGTGCGCAGCGCGTCCTTCGACGCAGCGCCTTTCGCCTGTTCGGCGGTCGGTGCGTTCGGCGGCACCGCGCAGCCTGTCAGCGCGAAAAATACAGCTAGAGTCCCGAGGTGCCTCGGTAATCGAAATCTCATCGACGTGTCGCCTGCTTGTACGGGCCGCTTTTTACCGATGCGACCCGGACGGACATGCACGCCCCATTCGCGCTCGCGCGCGGGCGGCCTGCATCTGGCGCGGCTCACGTTCTGCCGCAACCGGTCCTGATTAGCTTTCACGTCTGGCGCAACCTGTCCCCGGCAGCCTGACCAGACCCCACATGCCGCCAATCGAACATGGCTTCCACGTTCGTGCGCGTCGTAGACTCAAACGCGCAGGAACGGCGGCATAGGCCTCATCCGGCGTCGCGGCAGCAGGGCCGCGGCGGACGCGTTGCGCCCGGCCGGACAAGACGTGAGCACCGACGAATCGGTACTGGATGCACCGCCGGACATCCGGCGGGCTATTGCATTGACGGTGTCGGAAGAACCGAAAAAAACGGACTCCGAACACCCGCTGACGACGTGGTCTCCCACGTACACTGGGTCGCATTATACATAAACGAAAACGGTCACCTCAAAAACGGCGGGCCCGGACGATTGATTCTCTCTATGACCGAAACAATCGATATTGAGTCGCCGCGCGCGGCGGGCAATCCGCCCGGCCAGTACAATCAGGGCTTTTAGCCGCCGCTCGCGCCATGAAAGTCACGCTCATTCCGGTCACGCCGTTCCAGCAGAACTGCTCGCTGCTCGTCTGCGAGAAGACGGGACGCGCCGCCATCGTCGATCCCGGCGGCGATCTCGATCTGATCGAACAGGAAATCGCGCGGCAGAATGTCGAGGTCGAGAAGGTGCTGCTCACGCACGGCCACGTCGACCATTGCGCCGGGGCGAAGCGGCTCGCCGCGCATTACGGCGTGTCGATCGAGGGGCCGCAGGAAGAAGAACGCTTCTGGATCGAGAAGCTGCCGATGCAGAGCGAACGCTTCGGCTTTCCGGCCGCCGAGACGTTCGAGCCCGACCGCTGGCTCGACGACGGCGACACCGTCACGTTCGGCGGCGAAACGCTCGAGGTCTATCACTGCCCGGGCCATACGCCCGGCCATGTCGTGTTCTTCAGCCGCGCGCACCGGCTCGCGATCGTCGGCGACGTGCTGTTCGCCGGCTCGATCGGCCGCACCGATTTCCCGCGCGGCAATCACGCGGACCTGATTCGCTCGATCCGCGAAAAGCTCTGGCCGCTCGGCGACGACGTGACGTTCGTCCCCGGCCACGGCCCCGTGTCGACGTTCGGCGACGAGCGCCGAACGAATCCGTTCGTTGCAGACGGGGTGGCAGGATGAACGTTGCGACGACCGTCACGAGCCGAGAAATCTACGTCAGCACCGATGTCGAGGCGGACGGCCCGATCCCGGGCCCGCATTCGATGTTGAGCTTCGCGTCCGCCGCGTTCACCGAGGACAAGCAACTGATCGCGACGTTCTCCGCCAATCTCGAGCTGCTGCCGGGCGCGGCGCCGCATCCGGTGCAGGACGCGTGGTGGAAGACGCAGCCGGAAGCGTGGGCCGCATGCCGGCGCGATCTGCAGGCGCCGGAGGCGGCGCTCGTCGCGTACGCTGAATGGGTCGAGGCGCTGCCCGGCAAGCCGGTGTTCGTCGCGATGCCGGCGGGCTTCGATTTCACGTTCATGTTCTGGTACATGATGCGTTTCGCCGGACGCTGCCCGTTCTCGTGGTCGGCGCTCGACATCAAGACGCTCGCGTTCGCGCTGACGGGTCTGCCGTACCGCAAGGCGATCAAGCCGCGCTTCCCGAAGCACTGGTTCGACGACCATCCGCACACGCATATCGCGCTCGACGACGCGATCGAACAGGGCGCGCTCTTTTGCAACATGCTCGCCGACCTGCGCGCGATGCAGGCCGCGAAGGCGTCCGCGCCGCTGCTGGAAGAAGCAGACGAATCAGCACAAAATGCCGCTGACGGCCCGAGAAATTAGCGAATATCGCTCGTTTTAACCGCTTCGGATTGCCTTTCCTTCCACCCGCCTCTACCATTGCCAAATGTTGTAGCCGCTTTGGAGGCGCAGGTGACCCTCGATACCTTTTCGCAAAAAATCCTTCGCCTGTTGCAGCTCGACGCGCGCCGCTCCGTGCAGGAGATCTCCGATCAGGTCGGCCTCTCCAGCACGCCGTGCTGGCGCCGCATCAAGGACATGGAGCAGTCCGGCGTGATCCAGCGCTACACCGCCCTCCTCGATCGGGAGAAGCTCGGGCTCCATATCTGCGCGCTCGCGCATGTCCATCTGACCCGCCACAACGAGGGCGGCGTCGAGCAGTTCGAGCGGGAGATCGCGACCTGCCCCGAAGTGACCGAGTGCTACAGCACGACGGGCGAAGCCGATTACATCCTCAAGATCGTCGCGCCCGACATCAAGGCTTACGACGTCTTCCTGCACGAGCGGATCTTCAAGATTCCCGCCGTGTCGCAAGTGCGCACGAGCGTCGTGCTGCGCGAGATCAAGTTCGACACGCAGTTGCCGCTCTGACGCGCTTGGAGCACCGCGGGCGCTCCGGTGCGTGGGCGCTTCGCGCATACGTCGCGGCAAGCGGCGCGTGTCCGCGCGCCGCGCATCGTCCAGTCAGAGCGGCCGGCCGACCGTCGCCGCATCGCTCGACGCCAGCGCGCGCGAAATGCCGAGGCGCCGTGCGCCGAACCGGCGCTTCAATGCTTCGATGTCCAAACGAGCGGCCGGATCGCCGTCGGCCGCGCGCTCGCCGCCTGCGTGCGCGTCCTGCGCGAGCGTGATGTCGATTTCGAGCCCCGTGCTCAGATAGTGCAGGTTGATCGCGCTTGCCCGCAGCCCGGCCTTTGCGAGCGTCGCCTCGATTTGTCCCTCGATCTGGTCGCGAGGCGGCAGGTCGAGCACCATGCGGCGCGCGACATCATGCTCCGGATCGACGTGGATCAGCGCGTCGAGCACGCGCCGGTCGGTGAGCACGCGCGCCCGCGCGGCCTCCGCGATGTAGTGCCCCTCCGAGACGGACATCATCGGATCGACGAGGATGTGCGCGTCGACGAGCGCCGAGTCGCCCATCTTGCGGGTGCGCAGATCGTGCACGTCGCGCACGCCGGGCGTCGACACGATGAGCGCGCGGATCTCGGCGGACGCGTTCTCGTCGAGCGCACGGTCCGACAGATCCTGCAGCGCGTCCCAGCCGAAGGTCCAGCCCATCCGCGCGACCATGAAGCCGACGATCGCCGCGGCGATCGGATCGAGGACGCGCACGCCGGCGAGGCTGCCGATGATGCCGAGCGCGACGACGAGCGACGACGCGGCATCCGAACGCGCGTGCCACGCGTTCGCGACGAGCATCGCCGAGCGCACGCGCTGCGCCTCGCGCAGCATGTAGCGGAACAGCCCCTCCTTCGACAGCAGCACGACGACGGCGACCGCGAGCGCACTCGCATGGACGGGCGGAATGTCTTCGAGATGCACGAGCCGATCGCCGGCGCGCCACAGCATCCCGACGCCGACTGCGATCAGGATCGCGCCGAGAAAGAATGAAGCGACCGTTTCATAACGGCTATGGCCGTAATTGTGATCGGCGTCCGGTTTTGCGCCGCTGTGTCGATTCGCGAGCAGCACCACAAAATCGGAAACCAAATCCGACAAAGAGTGGACGCCATCCGCAATCAAAGCTTGGGAATGCGCAATTAGACCGACAGCCACCTGCAACGTCGCCAGAATCACGTTGAGCACGATGCTGACGAACGTGCTCTTGCGAGCGACCGCCTGCTTTTCCGAGGCCAGGTCGTCGTTTGAAAATGTAGACATGAAATATCGAATGCGGCGAAAGATACCGCAATTCTATCAAGCGAGTCTTGAAAGCGATCGGGTCCGGGCCAAAAAAACAAGCAAAATCAATCGCTTATGTAAACGCAACGCATTTTCATTTACAACTAAACATGACATTTATGTGACAAATGCCGGCCGCGGGCGCCGGTTTCCAAAACACAAAAGGCCACGCTCCCCGTCAAGGGGCGTGACCTTTTGTGTTTGGCAGGCAGGTTGCGCTCAGATTGCGAATTGCTCGCGATTCTTGCCGGCGATCCAGCGAGGAGGCTTCCCACGGCCCGACCAGGTCGCGCCGGATTCCGGATCGCGGTATTTCGCCGCGACGCCGGCGCGGGGACGACCCGCCTTTCCGACTTTGCCACGACCGAGACCGAGTTCTGCGAGCGTGAAACCGTAATCGGCGATCTTTTGCTTGACGTCGCTCAATACCTCCGCGTATTCGCGCGACTTGGCTTCTTCGATCTGCTTCTCCAGCTTCTCTCGCTGAGCGAGAAGGTCCTTGTAAGAAGACATAAATTCCCTTTTATCTGACCAAATGGTGCCGATCTTGGGCCGGCTTGCCATCTTAACTAACGATGCCTCGGATAATCGGATCAAAGGTTAGCACAAAAAAGAATTCAGCGAATACCGTATCGCAGAAAATAGATGTTGTATTTTGTGATTTGATTGTTCAATTTGACCAGCGTCCGCTTCATTTGCAATTATCGCTAGTCTTACAAGTGGATTGGCTGAATTCAGTACATATTTTAAGCTCGCAAATTGCGCAATTGATCCAGGCGATCAAATTAGAAGTTTTCATGAAACGAAAGGTTCCACGGATTCAAAGCGCGGCCGTCGCCTTATCTCGTTTAATACGCCCGCAATGTGCGCAATCGCTCATAATCCGCCCCGCTGCTTTACGTAAACGAAACGGCCGACGCCTCCCGCAGTGCCGCGGACAGCGCATCGGCGTCCATTTTCGGCACATCGAACGGCGTGCGCCGCCTCGATCCATTCAAACGCCAGTCCGCGCCGTAGCGGTCGACGCCGAGCAATTCGAGCCCGGCGCGCCGCTCTCGCGACGCATCGTATTCGTCCCATAGCGCGCGCTCGTCGTCGTACCCGACAGGCGCGAGCGGATCCAGCTCGGTCGCGTCGAGCCAGCCCATCCGCCCGAATCCGCCGATATAGCGGAGCCGCTCGCACGCGAGTGCCCAGAACGTGAAATCGCCGAGCGCGAGATAGCGTTCGCCGTCCGGGTGATAGCGCAGGTAGCGCGCGGCGACGTGCTCATCGGTGCCGACCGGCTCGAAGCGGCCGACGAGCGTTGCGCGTTCCGCCTCGAGCACGTTGTCCGATGCGCCCGCCGCGTTGCCCAGGCCGTCGACGACGAGAAATCCGGCGCGCGGATCGGCCGCGAGATTGCGCGTGTGCTCGGCGAGCCCGCTCACGAGCACGACCGGCCGGTGCTGCGCGTCGACCGCGTACGGCACGACGGTCGGATACGGATAGCCTTCGGGCGCGCGCGATTGCGTCGCGAGCGTGCCGAGCGCATTGCGGTGTAGAAGATGAAGCGGCAAAACGGCGGAAATGTTCACGTGCGTAATCCTTGCATGCGGAGGCGAAACGCTCGGGCCGGACCGGCGTCCGTACGGGCCGGGCGCGCCGAACGCGTCGGCGCGCCCGGCGGATGCGATCGGCGAGCCAACGGCGGCGGCGCACGCCAAGCATGCACTCGCCGGCGCATCGCGCGCAACCCGGCAAGCGCAAGCAAGACGCGACGCGCTCCGCTAGAATCGGCGCTGTTTTGTTAAGCGCCGCGTAAGCTTCGCACGCCGTTCTCACCCGATCTCACCCCGTCCCCCGCCGAGCCTCCCGTGTCCGACCCGTCGCCCGATCTCGCTTCGCCCGCCTCCATCCATCGCCGGCTTCCGGCATCCGCCCGCCAGCGCGCACGGGCGGCGACGATGGCGCTCTTCTTCGTCGCGGGCATGATGTATGCGTCGTGGGGCGTGCACGTGCCGACCGTGCGCGACAAGTTTGCGCTGTCGCCCGCGCTGCTGTCGTTCGCACTCCTCGCGGTCGCGATCGGCTCGATCGTCGCGATGACGACCAACGCACGCTGGATCGCGCGCGTCGGCTCCCGAACCGCGTGTCTGACAGGCGGCCTCGCGATGTCCGCATGCGGCGCGCTGATCCTCGTCGTGCCGTCCTACCCGCTGCTGCTCGCGGTGCTCGCGTTGTTCGGCTTCTCGATCGCGACGCTCGACGTCGCGATGAACGCCGAGGCGAGCGCGGTCGAATCGGCGTTCGGCAAGCCGATCATGTCGATGCTGCACGGGATGTTCAGCGTCGGCGGGATGGCGGGTGCCGCCGCGGGCGGCGCGCTGCTGTCGGCCGGCATGGCGAGCGCCGTGCATCTCGCGCTCGCCGCGTTCGCGAGCGCGCTCGTGCTCGTCGTCGCCTGCCCGGCCGTGCTGCCGCACGTGCCGCACGCCGACGCCGGCGCGCACGGCGGCCCGCGCGCGAACCGCTGGCGCTCGTCCGCGCTGTGGGCGCTCGGCGCAATCGCGCTCATCGCGCTGATCGCCGAAGGCGCGATGTACGACTGGGCGACTGTTTACATGCGCGACGTCGTGTCCGCGTCGCCGGCGTTCGCGAGCGCGGCGTACGCGGCGTTCTCGGGCGGCATGGCCGCCGCGCGTTTCGCGGGCGATGCGGTCCGCGCACGCTTCGGCGCGCCGCAACTCGTCTGCGCGAGCGCGACGCTCGCGTGCGTCGGCATGATCGGCGCGCTCGCGCTGCCGTACCCGCTCGTCGCGCTGGCGGGCTTCACGCTGATGGGCCTCGGCCTCGCCAACATGATGCCCGTGCTGTTCGCCGCCGCCGCGCGGGTCGAAGGCATCCACGCGGCCGAAGGGCTCGCGCACGTCGCGGGGCTCGCGTACTTCGGGCTGCTGTTCGGGCCGGTCGTGATCGGCGCGGTCGCGCAGGCGGCCAATCTTTCAGTCGGGCTGTCGATCGTCGCGCTGTGCGCGGCGCTCGTCGCGATCGTCGCGCCAAAAACGCTGAGCCGGCTGAAGATCTGATCCGGCGCGGGCAAGCCCGTCCGCAGCGCCGAGGCATTCGCCCGACCGCCCGCTCTGCTCGTCCTCTCTCTTTCTCTCAAAAAAAACGAGGCGCGCATGCCGTTCGGCATGCGCGCCCCGCCCCCTCCGTCGGCCGCGCAGACGGTTACATCTTGACTTCGTCCAGGAACGTCTTCTTGCCGTTCTTGTAGTCGTACAGCGAAATCACGCCGTGCTGCAGGTCGCCCTTCGAATCGAAGGTCGTCGTGCCGATCACGCCCGTGTAGTTCGTCTTCGGCATCACCGCGACGATCTTCGCCGGATCGGTCGAGTTCGCGCGCTTCATCGCGTCGACGATGATGTACACCGCGTCATACGTGAACGGCGCGTAGATCTGGATCGGCTGGCCGAAGCGCTTCTCGTACTTCGCCTTGAACGCCGCGCCGCCCGGCATCTTCTCGAGCGACGCGCCCGCTTCCGAGCACACGACGTTGTCGGTCGCATCGCCCGCCAGGTCCGACAGCTTTTCCGTGCAAACGCCGTCGCCCGCGAGAATCTTCGCGCGCAGGCCGAGCTGCTTCGCCTGCTTCGCGAACGGGCCGCCCGTCGCGTCCATGCCGCCGTACATCACGGCGTCCGGATTCTCACCCTTGATCTTCGTCAGGATCGCGCGGAAGTCGACCGCCTTGTCGTTCGTCGCGTCATGCGACACCACCTTCAGGCCGAGCGCCTTCGCCTTTTTCTCGAATTCGTTCGCGAGGCCCTGGCCGTACGCGGTCGAATCGTCGACGACGGCGACGCTCTTGATGCCCTTCGAGCGCGCGTAGTTGGCGAGCGCCGGGCCTTGCTGCGCGTCGGTCGCGACGACGCGGTAGGTCGTCTTGAAGCCTTGCTGCGTGTAAGCCGGATTCGTCGCCGACGGCGAGATCTGCACGATGCCCGCATCGCTGTAGATCTTCGAGGCCGGAATCGACGTGCCCGAGTTCAGGTGGCCGACGACTGCGGCGACCTTGTCGTCGACGAGCTTCTGCGCGACCTGCGTCGCGGTGCGCGGGTCGGCCGCGTCGTCTTGTGCATCGAGCTGGAGCGTGATCTTCTGGCCGCCGATCGTGAGACCCTTCGCATTGATCTCTTCGACCGCGAGACGCGCGCCGTTTTCGTTGTCCTTGCCGAGGTGGGCGATCCCGCCCGTCAACGGTGCGACGTGGCCGATCTTGACGACCTGGTCGGCAGCAGCGTTCGTGGCGGCTGCAGCCAACAGCATAGCTGCCGCACTGATCGGCAGCAGCTTTTGCATCTTGATATTCATGGAAGTCTCCAGTTTCAATCCAAAAAAACGCCTTCACCGACGCCCCGCACCGATCCTCGTGTTCGACAAAAAATCACTGGACGATTCGCCGGCTGCATTGGTTCATGCACTTGCACCAATCAAGCGCGCGATGCACCGCATGCGGGGCGGCCTTCACGTGCTTGCGCGCAAGTGTAGGTGATCAAATTAATAAGTGGGACGTTTTTAGAGAACTGGGACGACTACCGATGCCGCGCTTGCGGAAAACCTGGTCCGATCGGCCGCAAACCCGCTAAACGTAAGGGTTTCCGCCAATTCAGATGAAGAAACGAAAGGCGCAATTAATGATTGGGAAAGCGATTTCAATCATGTTTTCAATCAATGTCTTTCGATTGAAATAATTCGGTGAACAAAGCGTGTCGGGCAACGCGGCCGGCGCGTGTTTTTGTCGCGCCGGCCGACTCGTCAGTCGACCGAAATAGTGTGGCGCGAAAGCGTCGCGCGCCACTCCGAATCGAGCGCGTCGATCAGTTGCGCGGTCGTTTGTGCTGCATCGCGGTGCTTGCCGAGCGGCGCGCCCTGGCCGGACCACAGCGACAGATACTCGGCGTCGCCCGCGCGCGCGGCTGCTTGCCGCAGCTCTTGCGTCAGCGCGTTTTGCACCGGGTACGGCGCGACCGAATCGAGTCGCTCGGTCAGTTGCGTCATCAACGCGTTGCGGATGCCGCGTGCATGCCGGCCCGTGATCGCGCGCGTGACGGCCGTCGACGTGTCGTCGCTCGTGAGCAGGCGCGCCTTCCAGCACGCGGGGATCGCGCTTTCCGCGCATGCGAGGAACGCGGTGCCGAGCTGCGCCGCCTGCGCGCCGAGCGCGAGCGCGGCGGCGATTCCGCGTCCGTCCATGATGCCGCCCGCCGCGAGCACCGGCAGGCCGGTCGCGTCGACGAGCTGCGGCACGAGCGCCATCGTGCCGACGAGCGCGTCTTCGGCCGAGCCGATGAACGTGCCGCGATGGCCGCCCGCTTCCGCACCCTGTGCGCAGATCGCGTCGGCGCCGGCCGACTGCCACGCGAGGCCTTCGGCGACGTGCGTCGCGGTGCCGATCACGTACGTGCCCGCCGCCTGCAGCCGCGCGACGTCTTCCTTGTCGAGCACGCCGAACGTGAAGCTCGCGACCGGCACGCGCGCGTCGACGAGCGCATCGAGCTGCGCGCGAAAATCGGGCGCGTAGCGCGCGGGCGGCGCGCCGGGCGGCAGTCCGAACTGCGCGCGCAGCGGGTCGATCGCGGCGAGCGCGCGACGCACGGTCGCGTCGTCCGGATGCGCGTCGGGCAGCACGAACAGATTCACGGCGAACGGACGGCTCGTCGCCGCGCGCACCGCGTCGATCTCGGCGGCGAGCCTGTCGGGCGCGAACGACGCGCCGCCCAGGCTGCCGAGCGCGCCGGCGTTGGACGCGGCCGCGACGAGCGCGGGCGTCGTCGCGCCGACCATCGGCGCCTGCACGAGCGGCAGACGCAAGTCGAAGCGGACGGCGAACGGAGTCGGGGCAATGCGGGAAGTCATGGCGAATCCTCGAATGAATGCAGGGATGCGGATGCGGTCACGCGGGAGACCGGCGGGATCGATGCAACGACTGTACCCGCGCGCGACGGCGCTGAAAAATGAATAATCCAGATCGATCCGATCGCGCGGCGAGAAGGCTCGCGCGAGCGCCCCGGGGCTCGCGCGAACGCCTCGGGCGCGGGCGTTGCGCGGGCATGGCGCGTCACTGCATCGACGGAGGTTTGATGGCACACTGGGCCCCGCTTTTACATTCACCGTCAGGACCGTCACCGGTCCTGCTTTGCCAGGAGATCAGCATGGCTTCGCAATGGATCGACATCCCCGCAGGCAACGACACGTTCGGCGGCTATCTCGCGCTGCCCAAGCGCGGCAAGGGCCCGGCCGTCGTCATCATTCAGGAGATCTTCGGCGTCAACAGCCATATCCGCTCGGTCGCCGACCAGTACGCGGCCGACGGCTACGTCGCGCTCGCGCCCGACGTGTTCTGGCGCACGCAGCCGCGCATCGAGCTCGGCTACGAGGGCGCGGACCGCGAGAAGGGCATCGAGCTGCTGCAGAAGACCGACGTCGCGCTGGCGGTCGCCGACATCGGCGCGGCCGCCGCGGCGCTGCGTGCGCGTCCCGAGGTCGAGGGCAAGCTCGCCGCGATCGGCTATTGCTTCGGCGGGCGCCTCGCGTATCTCGCCGCCGCGCAGCGGCACGTCGACGTCGCGGTCGCGTATTACGGCGGCGGCATCCAGAATCACGTCGACGTCGCGGCGAAGATCGCGCAGCCGATCCTCTTTCACTACGCGGGCCACGACCAGTCGATCCCGCTCGACGCGGTCGACAACGTGAAGGCCGCGTTCGCCGGCCGCGCAAACGCCGAGTTCCACCTGTACCCGGACGCGCAGCACGGCTTCAACTGCTCGGATCGCGCGACGTACGACCAGCGCGCGGCGGCGCTCGCGCACGGCCGCACGCTGACGTTCCTCGCCGAACACCTGTAAGCTGCGTGCAATCGCCGCGCCGGCGCGCCACGCGCGCGCGGGCGCGCCGCTTCACCCGCTCCGAATTCCGAATCGCCGCTCGTCACCACGGGAGATGACCGTGCAGTCCGACTATCTGTCTCACGACGCAATCGGTCTCGCGCAGCTCGTCGCACGGCGCGAAGCCAGCGCGCGCGAGTTGCTCGACGCCGCGATCGGCCGCGCGGAAGCGCTCAATCCGGCGCTCAACGCGATCGTGCTGAACGACTACGCGGCCGCGCGCGACCGCGCGACGAATGGCGCGCTCGACGGGCCGCTCGCCGGCGTGCCGTATCTCGTCAAGGATCTCGGCTCCGCGGTGGGCGGGCTGCCGCTGTCGCTCGGCAGCCGCCACTATCGCCACTACGTGCCGGCCGAAGATTCGCCGCTCGTCGCCCGGACGAAGGCGGCCGGGCTCAACATCTTCGGCAAGACCAACACGTCCGAACTTGGGCAGATGCCGTACACCGAGCCCGCGCTGTTCGGTGCGTGCCGCAACCCGTGGAATCTCGATCACACGCCGGGCGGCTCGAGCGGCGGCTCGGCGGCGGCCGTGGCCGCGGGCATCGTGCCGCTCGCGCACGCGTCCGACGGCGGCGGCTCGATCCGGATTCCCGCGTCGTGCTGCGGCCTGTTCGGCTTCAAGCCGTCGCGCGATCCGGCGCTCGCGCCGTGGCCCGTGCCGGGCGAGATCGTCGTCGAGCATGCGGTCTCGCGCAGCGTGCGCGACAGCGCGCTCCTCCTCGACATCACCACGGGACGGGCCGCGCCGGGCAGGCTCGATGCCGCCGGCGCGCCCGACACGTATCTCGGCGCGCTCGACGCGCCGCCGCCCGCGCTCAAGATCGGCTACGTAACGGACCCGATGCTCGCGCCGGCGCTGTCCGCCGACGTGCTCGACGCGCTCGACGG
Source organism: Burkholderia oklahomensis C6786 (assembly GCF_000959365.1). Lineage (NCBI taxonomy): Bacteria > Pseudomonadati > Pseudomonadota > Betaproteobacteria > Burkholderiales > Burkholderiaceae > Burkholderia > Burkholderia oklahomensis. The sequence goes on along the minus strand of NZ_CP009555.1, from coordinate 1,919,027 downwards.
CGCCGCGTCGCTCGCCGCATCGCTCGGGCATAACGTCGAGCCGATGTCGCTCAATCTCGACTTCGCGCAGATCAACGAGGTGTTCCTGACGATCTGGGCGACGATCGCCGGCGAACTCGTGCTCGGCGCGGAAAAAATCACCGGACGCAAGCCCGCGCGCGCCGAATTCGAGCCCGCGACCTGGGCGATGGCGCAGGTCGGCCGCCGGCTCGCGCGCGAGCGGCTGCCGCACATGCTCGAGCTGCAGCGGCAGATCACCGCGCGCGTCGCGGGCCTCGTGTCGCGCTACGACGTGATCCTGTGCGCGACGCTCGCCGCGCCGCCGATCAAGATCGGCGAGATGCAGCCGACGCCGTTCGAGACGCGGCAGATGGAGATGCTCGGCGTGCTGCCGGTGAAGCCGCTGCTCAAGCGGATGCTCGCGGAGGCGTCGCAGAAGGCGTTCGCGTGGGCGGGCTGCACCGAACTCTTCAATCTGACCGGGCAGCCGGCGATGTCGGTGCCGCTGCATTGGACGCCGCGCGGGCTGCCGGTCGGCGTCCAGTTCGTCGCGCGCCACGGCGACGACGCCCGGCTCTTCAAGCTCGCGCGGCAGCTCGAGCTCGCGCGCCCGTGGTTCGACAAGCGGCCGCCGCTCGCGCGCGCGCAGGCATGAACGGCGTGCGGTCGCGCGGCGGCGCTTCGTTGCGCGTCGCGCCTGTCGATCGAACGCGGAAATTCGGGCAAAAAAAGAGGCGAAACCGGAAGGTTTCGCCTCGTCGTACTCGCTGACGCGCCGCCTGCGCGCCTGCCTCAGAGACCCAGCCGCTCGCAGACGATCTTCGTCGCCGCCGCGCCGTTCAGCGTGTAGAAGTGCAGGCCGGGCACGCCTGCGTCGATCAGCCGCCGGCAAAGACCCGTGACGACGTCCGCGCCGAACGCGCGGATCGAGTCCTTGTCGTCGCCGAAGCTCTCGAGCCGGCGCGCGACCCAGCGCGGCACTTCGGCGCCGCACATCTCGGAAAAGCGCATGAGCTGCGAGAAGTTCGTGATCGGCATGATGCCGGGCACGATCGGCACGTCGACGCCGAGCTTCGCCGCGTCCTCGACGAAGCGGAAGTACGCGTCCGCGTTGTAGAAGTACTGCGTGATCGCGGCGTTCGCGCCCGCCTTCACCTTGCGCGCGAAGTTCTCGAGATCGGCCTTCGGCGAGCGGGCCTGCGGGTGGTACTCCGGATACGCGGCGACTTCGATCCGGAACCAGTCGCCGTGCTCGGCGCGGATGAAGCTGACGAGCTCGGACGCATAGCGCAGCTCGCCCACCTCGCCCATGCCGGACGGCAAATCGCCGCGCAGCGCGACGATGTGGCGGATGCCGTGCGAGCGGTACTGGTCGAGAATCGCGCGCAGGCTGTCCTTCGACGAACCGATGCACGACAGGTGCGGCGCGGCTTCGAGCCCCGCTTTCTGCATGTCGAGCACGGTGTCGAGCGTGCCTTGCTGCGTCGAGCCGCCCGCGCCGAACGTGACGGACACGAATTTCGGCTTGAGCGGCGCGAGCTGCGCGCGCGTCGCGCGCAGCTTGTCGACGCCTTCCACCGTCTTCGGCGGAAAGAATTCAAAGGAAAGTTCGATCGGGTTCATGATTCAGGGATCACCCCGTCAGCCGATGTTGCGCTGACCGAAGATCAGGGCGGACAGCAGCCACGACACGATGCTGTACAGGATCGAACCGAAGAACGCGGACCAGAATCCCGACACTTCGAAGCCCTTCAGCAGCGACGACGCGAGCCAGAAGCACAGCGCGTTCACGACGAGGATGAAGAGGCCGAGCGTGACGATCGTCACGGGCAGCGTGAGCAGGATCAGGATCGGCCGGATCACCGCGTTGATGAGGCCCAGCACGACCGCCACGATGAGCGCCGTGCCGAAGCTCTTGATGTGGATCGACGGCACGAGGTACGTGATGATCAAGAGCGCGAGCGCGTTGATGATCCAGGTCAGGATGACGGTCATGTGAAGCTCCTTCTGCGGTTGACGATCCGGCCGAGCGCGGCCGCCCCGGAAGATGAGAACGCGCGGCGCGTCGGGCGGCGCACTTCGCCCGCCGACGCGCCGCGCGCGGCGGACGTCAGGCGGGCGGCCGCCCGGCGTCCGCGCGCCGGGTACGGATCAAGATATCAGTAACGATAGTGATCCGGCTTGAACGGGCCCGCCTTCGGCACGCCGATGTACGACGCCTGATCGTCGGACAGCTCGGAGAGCTGCGCGCCGATGCGCGCGAGGTGCAGGCGCGCGACCTTCTCGTCGAGATGCTTCGGCAGCACGTACACCTTGTTCTCGTACTGATCGCCGCGCACGAACAGCTCGATCTGCGCGAGCGTCTGGTTCGCGAACGAATTCGACATCACGAACGACGGGTGGCCGGTCGCGCAGCCGAGGTTCACGAGGCGGCCTTCTGCCAGCAGGATCACGCGCTTGCCGTCCGGGAAGATGATGTGGTCGACCTGCGGCTTGATGTTCTCCCACTGGTACTGGCGGGTCGACGCGACGTCGATTTCCGAGTCGAAGTGGCCGATGTTGCAGACGATCGCGTTGTGGCGCATCGCCTTCATGTGATCGTGGCCGATCACGTGGTAGTTGCCGGTCGCGGTCACGAAGATATCGGCCTTGTCGGCCGCGTATTCCATCGTCACGACGCGGTAGCCTTCCATCGCCGCCTGCAGCGCGCAGATCGGATCGATTTCGGTGATCCACACGGTCGCGCCGAGGCCGCGCAGCGATTGCGCGCAGCCCTTGCCCACGTCGCCGTAGCCCGCGACGACCGCGACCTTGCCCGCGATCATCACGTCGGTCGCGCGCTTGATGCCGTCGACGAGCGACTCGCGGCAGCCGTACAGGTTGTCGAACTTCGACTTCGTCACCGAATCGTTCACGTTGAACGCCGGGAACGGCAGGCGGCCGTCCTTTTCCATCTGATACAGGCGGTGCACGCCCGTCGTCGTCTCTTCGGTCACGCCCTTGATGTGCGACAGGCGCTTCGAGTACCAGTTGCCGTCGACTTCGAGGTGGCGCGCGATCGCCTTGAAGAGCGCGACTTCTTCCTCGTTGGTCGGCTTCGCGATCACCGAGCGGTCCTGCTCGGCCTTCGAGCCGAGGATGAGGAGCAGCGTCGCATCGCCGCCGTCGTCGAGGATCATGTTCGCGAACTCGCCGTTCGGCCATTCGAAGATGCGGTGCGTGAACTCCCAGTATTCGTCGAGCGACTCGCCCTTGAACGCGAACACCGGCGTGCCGGCTTCGACGATCGCGGCCGCCGCGTGATCCTGCGTCGAGAAGATGTTGCACGACGCCCAGCGGACATCGGCGCCGAGCGCCTTCAGCGTCTCGATCAGCACGCCCGTCTGGATCGTCATGTGCAGCGAACCGGCGATGCGCGCGCCCTTGAGCGGCTGCTGCGCCTTGTATTCGTCGCGGATCTGCACGAGGCCGGGCATCTCGGTCTCGGCGATGTTCAGCTCCTTGCGGCCCCAGCCGGCAAGCGCGATATCGGCGACGACGTAATCTTGCGAGGAATTGGAATCGATGACAGCGGCGTTCATCACGCCCTCCTTTCTAAAAAAGTTCTAGAAAATTGTGACGTGAGCGCCGTTCAAATAAGCGGCCGGCATCGGCGAGAACGATCGCCGCTACGCGACGATACTGCGCCGACACACCGCTTGGTTGACCATTTCCGAGCCTGGCGGGCGGGGCCCGTCGCAACGCTCCTCGGAAACGAGGTGGGATTGTAGCAAATCGAGACGAAATTTTCCTAGCGGGCGGGCCGGCCGCTCGCGCGCGGCATTTCGTCCGGCTTCGTCAGCGCGTTTTCCCGTTTCGCGCCCGATCGTCGCGCGAACGGCTCAGCTCTCCGTGCCGACCCACGCCTGCTCGCGCAGCTTCGCGCGCAGGCGCGCGACCGCCTGGCTGTGCAGCTGGCACACGCGCGACTCGCTCACCTCGAGCACCGCGCCGATCTCGCGCAGGTTCAGGCCGCGCTCGTAGTACAGCGACATCAGCAGCTTCTCGCGCTCGGGCAGGTGCTCGATCGCGTCGACGAGCGCGCTGCGCAGATGATCGTCGAGCAGCGCGGACAGCGGATCGGCATGGTCGGCGCGGTAGCGGTCGAGGAACGGCTCGTCGTCGGCCGAGCGGTCGAAATCCTCGTAATAGACGAGCTGGCTGCCGTGCAGATCCTGCAGCATCGACTGGTATTCGCCGAGCGGCATCTGCAGATGCGCGGCGACTTCCGTTTCGTTCGCCGAGCGGCCGAGCCGCTGCTCGACCTGGTGAACCGCGTGCTCGACCTCACGCGAGGTCTTGCGCAGGCTGCGCGGCAGCCAGTCGTTGCTGCGCAGCTCGTCGAGCATCGCGCCGCGGATCCGCTGCGTCGCGTAGGTCTCGAACTGCGCGCCCTGGTCTTCCTTGTAGCGGCTCGCCGCGTCGAGCAGGCCGATCATGCCGGCCTGGATCAGGTCGTCGAGGTCCACGCTCGCCGGCATCTTCGCGACGAGCTGCAGGCCGAGACGACGCACGAGCGGCGCGTATTGCGTCAGCACTTCGTCCTGGGAAATCTTGCCTTGAGCGTTATACATCATGCCCTCTCTTCGTCGTGGCGTTCAGGCGGCATGAGCCGCACCCCGTTCAAACGCCGAACTTCCCGTCCGGACCCGGCCGACGCCCGGACCCGGGCGCATCGGCCAATACAGCAGATCGGCGGCGATCTGCCGGTAATCGCGCGCCGCCGCCGCCGACGGAAACGCGTCCACCACCGTGTGCGCGAGCCCGCGCGCGCGTTCGATCAACTGATCGGCGGCGACGCACCCGGCGTCCGACAGCGACACCCGCAGATAGCGGCTCGCGACGCCGGCGAGGTTCTCGTATGCGGCCCTCGCGTCGGCGGCGCTCTGCACGTGATTCGTCAGCACGCGGAACTGCGCGAGCGCATGCGCGTAATGCAGCCGCTTCATGCACGCGTACGCCTCGGTGATCGCCGACGCCGACACGCGCGTGACGACGAGCACGTCGTGCGCGTCGCGCGCGAGCGCCGACAGCGCGCCGTTCGCGTCGAGCTGCGCGTCGATCAGCACGATGTCCGCCGCGCCGTCGCCGAGCGTCGCGAGCTGCGTCTCGCTGTAGCCGCCGCGCGCGAGCCGCGACGCCTCGCATATCGCGAATCCGAGCTCGTGCCGCACCGGCTCGCCGTCGCGCAGCCACGAGCCGCACAGCGTCGCCGAGATCGAGCGGACGTTCGCGCGCTCGTCGACGACGAGCACGTCCTTGCCGAGCGCGGTCAGCGCCGCGGCGAGATTGGCGACCGTCGACGTGCAGCCGACGCCCGACGGTCCGCCCGTCACCGCGACGACGCGCGACGCGCGTCCGGCGAGCAGGCGCCGCAATCCTTCAGCCTGGTCGGTAATGCGCTTATCCAAAGCGGACCTCGTGCAGTTCGTTGCCGGCGCGCGCGCTCAACGCGGACAGCATCGCCGGAAGATCGTCGTCGTGCGGCACGAACGGCGAATCCTCGCGCGGCGCGCAGAACGCGCTCTTCAGCAGGAATTTCTTCGTCGCGACGTACAGGTTCTCGGGCACCTTCTGGCCGGTCGACACGTAGTGCACCGGCAGCTTGTAGCGGATCACCGTGTCGAGCACGCCGCCCAGGTTGCTCGCCTCGTCGAGCTTCGTCAGGATGCAGCCGGCGAGATCCGGCAGAGCCGCTTCAGGCTGGCCGGCCGCGCTGCGGTACGCCTGCACGACTTCGTTCAGCGTGTCGCCGTGGCTCGTCGCGTTCAGCAGCAGCAGGCGCTGCACCGGCGTGTCCGCGCCGTACAGCATCGCGATCTGGTCGGACACCATGCGGTCGCGCTGGCTCATGCCGATCGTGTCGATCAGCACCATGTGCTTGTTGCGCAGCTCGGCGAGCGCGAGCTGCAGATCGCCGCCGTCCTTCACCGCGTGCACCGGCACGCCGAGGATCTTGCCGAAGATGCGCAGTTGCTCGTGGCCGCCGATCCGGTAGCTGTCCGTCGTCAAGAGCGCGACCTTGCTCGCGCCGAAGCGCATCACGCAGCGCGCCGCGAGCTTCGCGGTCGTCGTCGTCTTGCCGACGCCCGTCGGCCCCATCAGCGCGAACACGCCGCCGCGCTCCATCAGCGCGTCCTCGCTGTCGAGCACGGGCAGGTTCGCCGCGAGCACCGTGTGCGCCCAGTCGGCCGCCGCGTCGAGCGTGTCGTAGCCGACGCCTTCCGGCAGGTTGTCGACGACCATCCGCACGAGCTGCGCGGAAAAGCCCGCAGCGAACAGGTATTTCGTCAGCGCGCCGTGCACCGGATTGCGGCGCTGGCGCTCGTTCCACATCAGGCCCGCGAACTGCTCTTCCATCAGCTCGCGCAGCGAGCCGAGCTCCTGCATCACCGTGTCGTTGACGATGCGCTCGATGCGCGCCTTCACCGCGTCCGCGACGACGGTCGCCGCGTCCTCGGGCAGGCGCAGCGCCGCGGGCCTCGACGTCGTCGCATCGTCGGCCGGCAGCCGGCGCGCGGTGTTGCGCACGATGTCGCGCGCCCATTCGGGCGGCTCGTCGGCGGCCGCGCGCTCGCGCGGCGCGTGCTGCGCGGCCGTTGCCGCGCGCGGACGCGCGACGAGCTCCTCGTGCTGCTTCGTCAGCCGCTTCGCATGCTCGACGAGCCACGGCGCGGGTTCGGACGGCGCAGCGGCCGGCTGCGCGACGGCGGACGGCGCATCGTCGTCGGCCGCCGCATCGACGCTCGCGCCGAACACCGACGAGAACACGTCGGGGATGCCGCCCGCCGCGTACGGATTCGCGGCGGCGCGCGACGCCGACGCGCCCGCCGAAGGAACGATGACCGATGCGGCGGGCGACGCGAACGACGGCGCCGAAGACGGATGGTGCGCCGGCTGGCGGAGCGCTTGCGGCTGGGCCGCGCCGTGCGCGGCTTCGGCGGCCGCGCGCCGCGTCGAGATTTCGACGAGCTCGGCGGCGGGCAGCGCGACGATCTCGACACGGCCGTCGTCGAGCGTCCGGTTGGACAGCACCGCCGCGTCGGCGCCCATCGCTTCGCGCACGAGGCGCAGCGCGTCGCGGCTCGTCGGACCAATGAATTTGCGAATGTTCAAGCGGTACCCCCGATGACGTTAACGACCTTGATCGTGCGCGTGTCCGGCACTTCGGCGTAGGACAGCACTTTCAATTGCGGCAGGCTGCGCCGCAGGAAGCGCGCGAGCATCGCGCGCAGCGCGTGCTGGACGAGCAGCACGGGCGGCAGCCCCATGTTCTGTTGACGCAGCATCGCGTCTTGCGTGCCGATGAGCAGCGTGTGCGCGAGGCCCGGCTCGAGGCCCGGATTCGCGCCGGTGGCGAGCGCCTGCGACAGCACGCGCTCGAGATTCGCGTCGAGCCCCATCACCTGCATCTCGCCCGCGCCCGGATACCACTGCTGGGTGATCGCGCGGCCGAGCGCGAGACGCACGGCGGCCGTGAGCTCGTACGGATCGGTGATGCGGCCCGCCTGCTCGGACACGGCCTCGACGATCGTGCGCATGTCGCGGATCGGCACGCCTTCGTCGAGCAGGTTCTGCAGCACCTTCTGCAGCGTCGTGAGCGAGACCGTCTTCGGCACGAGGTCCTCGACGAGCGACGGCGCATCCTTGCCGGTCCGCTCGATGAGCGCCTGCACTTCCTGGCGGCCGAGCAGCTCGGCCGCGTGCTGGACGACGAGGTGGTTGAGGTGCGTCGCGACGACCGTGCTCGCGTCGACGACCGTATAGCCGTACACCTGCGCCTGCTCGCGCAGCGACATGTCGATCCAGACGGCGGGCAGCCCGAACGCCGGATCCTGCGTCGGCGCGCCGGGCAGCGCGGCCGTCACCTGGCCCGGATTGATCGCGAGCCACTGGCCCGGATACGCTTCGCCGACGCCGACCTCGACGCCCTTCAGCGCGATCCGGTAAGCGTTCGGACGCAGCTCGAGGTTGTCGCGGATATGGATGACGGGCGGCAGGAAGCCGATTTCCTGCGCGAACTTCTTGCGGATGCTCTTGATCCGCTTGAGCAGCTCGCCGTCGGTGTTCTTGTCGACGAGCGGAATCAGCCGATAGCCGACTTCGAGGCCGAGCGGATCGATGAGCGTGACATCTTCCCACGTCGCTTCGTGGCTGTCGGCCGGCAGCGCCGCCGGCGGCGCGATCTCGGCGACCATGCCCGCCGCTTTCTTCGCGGCTTCGCGCTTCGTCAGCGTGCGCGACAGCCAGATCGCGCCGGCGCCGAGCAGCAGGAACGCGAAGTGCGGCATGTTCGGGATGAGGCCCATCAGCACGATGATCGAGCCCGTGATCATCAGGACGCGCGGGTTCGTGAAGAGCTGCGTCGTGAGCTGCGTGCCGATGTCCTCGTCGGTCGCGACGCGCGACACGATCACGCCCGCCGCGGTCGAGATCACGAGCGACGGGATCTGCGCGACGAGGCCGTCGCCGATCGTGAGCAGCGTGTAGTTCTTGCCCGCCGCGGCGAAGCTCATGTCGTGCTGGAGCATCCCGACGATCAGGCCGCCGATCACGTTGATCGCCATGATGATGAGGCCCGCGATCGCGTCGCCGCGCACGAACTTCGACGCGCCGTCCATCGACCCGTAGAACTCCGCTTCCTGCGCGACCGCCTGGCGGCGCTTCTTCGCCTGCTCTTCGTTGATGAGGCCGGCGTTCAGGTCGGCGTCGATCGCCATCTGCTTGCCGGGCATCGCGTCGAGCGTGAAGCGCGCGGACACTTCGGCGATCCGGCCCGCGCCCTTCGTGATCACCATGAAGTTGATGATCATCAGGATCACGAACACGACGATGCCGACCGCGAAGTTGCCGCCGACGAGGAAGTGGCCGAACGCCTCGATCACCTGGCCGGCCGCGTCGGGGCCCGTGTGGCCTTCGAGCAGCACGACGCGCGTCGACGCGACGTTCAGCGACAGGCGCAAGAGCGTCGAGAACAGCAGCACGCTCGGGAACGCGGCGAAGTCGAGCGGCTTCATCGTGTACATGCTGACGAGCAGCACCATCACCGACAGCGCGATGTTGAACGTGAAGAACAGATCGAGCAGCAGCGGCGGCAGCGGCAGGATCATCATCCCGAGAATCATGCAGATGAGGATCGGGCCCGCGAGCGCGCGCAGGTTCGTGCCCGCCAGGAGCTGCGAGCGCTTGCCGAGGAAACCGGCCGGCATGTTCATGCGGCACCTCCGGCGGCGCGGCCGAGCGCGTCTTCGGCTTCTTCCTGCTCGTCTTCGGGCGCGACGTGCGCGCCCTTGTCGAGCTCGGCGGGCACCTCGAGATCGACGGGCGTCTCGGGCGCGATTCCGCCTTCGGCGCGGAAGCGCTTCAGCTGATACACCCACGCGAGCACTTCGGCGACGGCCGAATACAGCGTGCCCGGAATCTCGCGTTCGAGATCGACATTGTGATAGAGCGCGCGAGCGAGCGGCGGCGCTTCGAGGAGCGGCACGTGGTGCTCGGCCGCGAGCGCGCGGATCCGCCCGGCGACGAGGTTCACGCCCTTCGCGACGACCTTCGGCGCGCGCATCTCGCCGTCCGTGTACTTGAGCGCGACCGCGAAGTGCGTCGGGTTCGTGACGACGACGTCGGCCGTCGGCACGTTCGCCATCATCCGGCGGCGCGCCATCGCGCGCTGCTGCTGGCGGATCCGGCCCTTCACGTGCGGATCGCCTTCGTTCTCGCGGTGTTCGCGCTTCACTTCTTCCTTCGTCATGCGCAGCTTCTTGTTGTACTGCCAGAGTTGATACGGCACGTCGAGGCCCGCGACGACGAGCATTCCCGCGACCGTCATCCCGCAGCACACGGCGACGAGATGCAGCGCGTCGGCGAGCGCCGCGTGGAGCGGCTGCGTCGCGAGGCCGAGCAATTCGTCCTTGCTGCGCCAGATCGCGGCGCCGCCGATGCCGCCGACGACGAGCGTCTTCGCGATCGACATCCCGAGCTGGATCGGCCCCTGAATCGAGAAAATGCGGCCGAGGCCCGTGATCGGATTCAGGCGCTCGAACTTCAGCTCGAACGTCTTCGTCGACACGAGCCAGCCGCCGAGCGCCATCGGCGCGGCGAGCGCGGCGACGCCCGTCAGCGCGAGCAAGGGCGCGAGCGCATAGAGACCTTCCAGGCTCAGGCTGCCCGCGTGCGACAGCATCCGGTGGGTGTCGAACGCGGTGGCGCGGTCGAACGAGAACGCCGCGTGCAGCATCGTGCGCAGATGCTCGCTGATCGGGCCGGACAGGAGCCACGCGCCGTAGAAGCCCGCCGACAGCAGCGCGAACGAAGCCAGCTCGCGCGAGCGCGCGACCTGCCCCTCCTCGCGCGCCTTCTCGCGGCGCTTGGGAGTCGCGGCTTCTGTCCGTTCGAGATCGCTGTCCTCTGCCACGAGGGCCTCCGTGTGGGCGCGGCGGGATGCCGCTTTCCAGTGACACCGATTATTCCCGCGGCGGTCAACGGGCGATCGGTCGAGGAAAGCGGGGAAACGGGGGTATTTCTCGGAATCGGTCGCGGGGTCGAAGGGCGGGCGGTGAGCGGGTTTTGGGGGCGGGATCGACGGCGGGCGGCGGGCAGCCCTGGCAACCAACGTCCTCATGCTTGCCGCGCGCCGCCGGAACGCGCGCCCGCCGGAAAACGCCGACGCGGTGTCGAAGGGCACGTTTGCGGCGAGCCCGGCCGCGCGGCTCCTAAGCTCGGGCGCCGCGCGCCCGCACGCCGCTCATCGCAACGCGCGCGACGCGAGCGCGTCGGCCGCGAAGACGCCCGGCAGCATCGACGTCGTCACGCCGAAGCCCGGATATGTCGTCTGGCCGGCGAGATACAGCCCGTCGATCGGCGTCACGTGCGGAAACTGCTGATCCGGCCGCACGGCGGGCGACAGCCCGTAAAGCGCGCCTTCGTACAGGCCGAGCCGCTCCGCATGATCCTTCGGGCTCGTCACGCGCAGCGTCGCGATGTCGAGCCGGTGCCGGCGCGCGAGCGCATCGATCCAGGGCTGCGCGGCCGCCGTCTTCGCGGCGTCGGTCCACGCGTCGAGCGGCGTGCGCGCGTCGACGGCCGCGAACATCTCGACGATGCTGCCGCCCGGCGGCGCGAGCCCGGGCAGCGTGACCGTCGGCACCGTGTAGTTGAACCAGCGCACGCCGTCCGGCTGCGGCGACAGCATGGCCCGCTGGTCGCCCGCGCTCGGCAGATGGTTCACCGAATACGCGACGGGCTCGATCCGGTTGCGCAGCCCGAGCTGGATGCCGAGCGCGCGATGCGACAAAGGCGCGCGGGCGACGCGGCGCAGCATCGCGCGCGGCGCGTCGGCGGCCTCGACGAGACGCGCGAACGTCGCCATTCCACTCGCGGTCGACACGACTGCGTCCGCGTCGATCTGCTCGCCCGACGCGAGCGTGAGCCCGCGCACGCGGCCGCCCGCGACGCGAATCCGCGCGACCGCCGCTCCCGTGCGGACCTGTCCGCCGTGCGCGGCGAACGCGTCGGCGAGCGCGCGCGGAATCGCGCCCATCCCGCCTTCGGGCAAATACAGGCCGTCGTCGAGGAGCGCGATCAGCCCGACGATCTGCGCGACGGGCGTGCACTCGGCGGGCAGCCCCGTGTACAGCGTGACGGCGGCGAGCGCCGCGCGCGCGTCCGGATCGGAGAAATCGCGCGCGAGCTCGGCCGCGAGCGTGCCGCGCAGCTTCGGCAGATGACGCCAGGTCTTCGCGAGGAAATGCGGCAGCGACAGCGGTCGGATCAGCAGATCGTCGACGAAGATCCGCAGCAGCGGCCGCCACTTGTCGACGCAGCGCGCGATCTCCGCCTGCAGCACCGCGCTGCGCTCGGCGCCTTGCGCGCCGTCGACGAACGCCGCGCCGCGCG